>DAITOV010000165.1:0-10334 GCA_036833945.1 Abditibacteriia bacterium | reverse complement strand
CGTGGCCGTCGTGGTGCCGTCACCGGCGACGTCGTTGGTCTTGGAGGCAACTTCTTTCACGAGCTTTGCGCCCACATCTTCTGCGGGATCGGCCAACTCGATTTCTTTGGCAACGGTCACGCCATCTTTGGTGATGGTGGGGCTGCCGAATTTCTTCTCGATTACAACGTTACGACCGCGCGGGCCAAGGGTGACTTTAACAGCATCCGCGACTTTATTGACACCACGCTCTAACGCGCGACGGGCATCTTCATCAAAACGAAGTTCTTTCGCCATAGTAATTCTTTCTCCTTACTTCTTTTCAACTACAGTTTTTTTGGGTCTTCGACTTTTGGTTTTCGATCTTTGGGCTTGCCAAACACCTATTCAGTCTCTGCAACCCAATTCTAAGATCTCAAATCCAAGATCTAAGCTCTCAATCAAACCGTAATTAAGCTTCTTTGACTGCCAACAGGCTGCTTTCGTCGAGAATCAAGTATTCAACGCCTTCCGACTTGATTTCGGTGCCACCGTACTTGGAGTAGATGACAACGTCGCCTTCTTTAACGTTGATGGTGGCTTTTTCGCCGCTGTCGAGGGTGCGGCCCGGTCCTACTGCGATGACGGTGCCTTCCTGCGGACGCTCTTTAGCCGAATCCGGCAATACGATGCCGCCTGCCGTGGTTTCATTGCCGGTCTTCGGCTGGACGAGTACTTTATCGCCCAATGGTGTGATCTTCGCCATGTTGCTGATTCCTCCCGTTGGAATAGGAAAATGTTAAATTTGCGTTAGCACTTATACATCGAGAGTGCTAACTACCAGAGAGATATTGTAGGCCGGAATGCCCCTTGCGTCAAGGTTTTCCCCCTCTGATTTCCCCTGTGAGACGGGGATTAGATTTATAAAAAAATCTAAAAAAATGTTTAAGCGATACGCTTTTGGGGTATATTTGATTTAAGAGCCTAAGTTAAACCGGTTAAACAAATTAACCAAGGAGAGCCATGAAAGCGAAGAAGTCCCTGAAGAAAAACGGTTTCACCCTGATTGAGTTGCTTGTCGTCATAGCTATCATCGCGATACTCGCTGCCATCCTGTTCCCGGTGTTTGCGCGGGCACGGGAAAATGCGCGGCGCACCAGTTGTTTGAGTAATCTTAAGCAGATTGGATTGGGGGTGATGCAATACGTGCAAGACTACGATGAAATGTATCCCCGTACAATTCAGACAAATCTGCAAGTATGGAATGTCCCTGGCCTTTCCGATTCCACTTTAGGGACTCGCAGTTGGTACTGGTATAAAATGATTTATCCCTATACCAAAAGCGTTCAGGTTTATTTTTGCCCATCGTCCTCGGCCGGCACCTCAGCACAGACCGGACATTACGGGGCGAATCAGAGCGTGATGACATATTATGGCACGTCAACTCCGCCCATCAACATGGCGACAGTCGCCGCACCGGCATCGGTGTATATGATTATGGATTACAGCGCTTACCTGGCTGCTCCAGGTCGTGTTGTCACTAATCCAAGCGACCAGTGGTATTTGCCGGGATCTGGCAAGCACAACGGGCAATCTGCCACCAGTCTGGGAATGACCACATGGCGTGTATCGGATTACGAAAAGGGACGCCACTTTGATTCAGTCAACATGCTGTTCGCCGACGGCCATGCCAAATGGCTCAACTCCGGGACGATCTACCGTGAATCTGTCAAAGCGACCAGTAGCCAGCCCAGTGCCTGGGACCCAGCAACTGCCACCGGCTAACATATCAACTTTGACATTAAGCCGGGGGCTTCCAGCCTCCGGCTTAATACTTGGAACGCCCAACCAGAAATAAACATCCCAACGCTATGAAGAACTTGCCACATACCACCGCAAAAGCCGCCCTTCTTCTTTTCGCGACGCTCTCGCTGAATGCTGTCTCACCCGCTTTTGAAGTCGATCGTTCGCCCAACCCGCCCGATTACGCGGCCGAAGAACCGGCAACCGGTGAGACAGTCACCGTGAACCCGCCTTCGCTGGTGTGGCGCATGGATGCGCGCGCGGCTTCCTACATCATCGAATTAGCTCAATCGGCCGATTTTAAAACCGGAGTAGTGCGCGTCGAAAATGTCGCCTTTCCTTTTTATAACCACTCGCAGGCTCTCTCACCGGGGCGCTGGTATTGGCGCTATTATGTGAAGACTGCCAACGGCGAAGTTTCCGATCCGGGACCGGCGCGTTCGTTTATGGTGGATGATAAAGCGGTGAAACTGCCGGTGCCTTCGATGGCGACGATCCTGGAAAAGATGCCGCAACACCCGCGCATCTTCGTCACCCCGGCCACGCTGGCCGAATTTCGCGCCCGGCGCAACGGCCCGGCCAAAGATGCCTGGGCTGTGGCAAAATCGCAAGCCGATCGTTTGCTGGGCCAAAAACCGGCTCTCACCGCTAAGCGCGTGCCGCTGGAAACAGCGCGCAAGCAATTGACCAGCATCAAGACTCCCGGCATCTCCGGCTGGAAGAAGGGCGACCCCACCCGCCGCCAGGTATTCTGGCTCGATGAAAGCGGCAACGCTTTCTGGACGCCCGACTATACCTACAGCGCGCTCAATATCGATGCCGGGAAAGCCCAGGTTCTGGCTTATGCCTACCTCATCTCCGGCGATGAAAAATACGCCACGGCGGCCCGGCCCTGGCTCGATTTTGTCAGCCAATTTCGTATCGACTACCATCTGGGCGATGTTAAAAAGCGCGCCGCACACGATACGGCTTCCTATAGCTATGAACAGGGCTTGAAGAACTTCGCTGTCGCCTACGACCACATCTATAACACGCTTTCCGCCGGGGAACGACAAAGGGCAATCGCCCATGTGGAATACCACACTGAAGCTGCCGTCGAGTGGCTTAAAGCGGCGAAAATTGAAGTTCGCTATCAACAGTCGCATCCCCAGCAGACGATGCACAATACGCTGACCACTCTGCTGGCCGTAGCTACCGATTCGCCCAAGCTGCGTGAACTCACTTCGTGGGTGGTGCCCCAGTATATGAACCGCATCGCCTGGACCAGCCCCGATGGCGGTTACTTCGAAGGCCCGGTTTATGCTCACAAATTCCGCTGGATTCTCGAAGGCCTCACCGCCATTCGTTCAGCCACCGGCGTCGATCTGTTCAAGAAACCCGAAATCCATAACTCCGGTGCCTACTGGCTGTATGCGATGGACATGAACTACTGGTATCTGCATTTCGGCGATATCTATAGCCTGCTCTGGGCCTCGGCCAATAACGCCGATAGCTACATCAGCGGCTTGATGGCGGAAATGACGCAAGACCCCTATGTGAAGTGGTATTCACAAACGGTGCTGGCCAACCCCAACCATAATCCGTTCCGCTATCTTGCCGAAGGGCCGCTCAAACCCAAGCCGCCTATCGACATTCCCCAGGCACGCGCTTTCCCCGACACCGGTGTGGTAACCGCCTACGACAAATTCTGGGATCACCGCAGCAACCGCGTCTTTTTCCGCAGCAGCCCGTGGGGCGCGCATAGCCACTCGCACGCCGACCAGAACGGTTTCGTGATTCACTCCAACGGCGAAATCTTGGCCCCCGATACCGGCTACTATACCTATTCCGGCGACACCTATAACAAAGAATGGAGCAAGGCGACCTTCTCGCACAACTCGATGCTGGTCAATGGTAAAGGCCAACCGACCAATATTGATTCCAAGGGAAAAATCGCTACCTTCTTCAATGGAGGACGTTTCACCTATTACGTGGGCGATGCTTCCAAGGCCTATGAAGAGCCACTAAAGACCTACCGTCGCGCGTTGTTGTTTGTGCGGCCTAACCTGTATGTCGTCTACGACGAATTGGCCGCCGGGCAAGCCAGCACCTACACCTGGCTGCTCAACACCTTTGCTAAACCGGAAATCGATAACGCCAACCAGCGCATGACCGTGGCTCAGCAGGGCGAACGCTTGCAGGTCGATAACCTCCTGCCACGCGGTCTCACCTACACCACGACCAACGAGCGCCCCTACCCCATCAAAACCCGGGCCTGGTCGCGCATTACCGAAGAGTTCCCACAAGCCTGGCACACACGCGCCACCACACCGGCCAAAACCAACGAGGGCATGCTTTCACTGATGCAGACCTTCGATCAAAGTAAAGGCGCGCAGTTCAGCGTGAACCAGCGCTTTGAAACCCCGAACACTATCGGCATGACGGTGGCGGCTAAAGACGGACGTCAGGGCACGATTCTCTTCAATCGCCAACTCGACCGCAGTGGGGCTATCGAAAGCGGCGGCCTCAAAGCCAATGCCCAGGCAGCAACGCTGTTTAGCCAGGGCACCACGCCAAGCGAATGGATGTTGGTAGACGGCACCACGCTCAGTTGGCAGGGCAAAACGCTGCTCACGACACAAAACGCGGTGAGCGCCGAAGGCAACCTCAACCCCTCAACCGGCACGGCTCATCTGAGCTTTGGCGGCAACGCCGGACAGGTGCAAGTCGCTCTGGCCACTGCGCCTCGCCAGCTCTTCTTTGCCCCTGGCGGCAACGCCGGAAATGCCAAGCCATTGACAGTTCGTTACGAAAACGGCCTGGCTCGCTTCGAAGTGAAGGAAAGTGGCACGGTATGGGTCGATCCGAGCGTAAACCCGGCCGCCGCCCTCCCCGCCGCCACGCTGACGGTGCAAGATTCCCAGGGCAGCTACACCGTACCGATGCAAGGCGCCTGGTCGCAAAGCGGCGAATGGGTGTATTATGCCCAGACCGATGCGCGCGAACCCGGCAGCTACAGCTTCAAGCGCAACGACGGCAACGCTCAGTTCTTGATTCAGGACATCTGGCAGCCGACCAAAACCGTGCATACCGATAATAACGGAGCGGGCACCTTCCGTGAAGCGACCGAACTTTATTTCACCGTCACTCCCGGCGAGAAGGCACCGCAATTCAGCGCGCAGTTGCAAACTTCGTTCAAAGGCCAATTGGTAAATTTACTGCGCAACGGCGATTTCGAAGAAGGCATTCCGGCCTACCCGCCGCGCCAGTGGACGATGCAGCGCCCAGGCTCGGAATCGGATGACTTAGGCTTTGGACACTGGAGCCAGGAAGACAAGCACAGCGGCCTGTCGAGTCTGCGCTTCTTCCGTGCCGGTGACCAGCGCACGCTGACCGCACAACCGCTTCGTTTGCGCACTGCCGGTGAGTATCATTTGCGCTTCTTCGCCAAAGGCGATGCCGATAAAGGCGTGGTGAAAATCAACGACGGCAGCGGCAATTCCACCACAGTACAAATTGAACCCTCGGCGCAGTGGCGCGAGTATCAAGCCAAGGTTCAATTACCGCCCGGATACACCACGGTACAGGTAGTGCTGGGCCAGGGCGAAGGCAATAAAACACTATGGGTCGACGATTTAGAATTAGGTCGCATCGCCCAATAATCGATAAGGTTGTGGAATAAGTAAAACGTCGCTGGAAGCTTCCGGCGGCGTTTTTGCTATTGACTCACTGTCATTTAATTTGATGCTGCCATTCCTATGATATAATGGACGCAACTTTTGTTGTCGCACCGATAAGGAAAAATCATAATGCAAGAACAATACAACCAACCTCCCATCCCACCAACCGGTGGCTACACTCCGCCCACACCGCCCCAGGACAGCAAGAAAATTGTTGCCGGCATCTGCGGTATTCTGTTGGGTTGCTTCGGCGTTCACAAGTTCATTCTCGGCTATACCACCGAGGGTATCATCATGCTGGTCGCCGGCTTGTTTAGCTGTGGTGCCATTAGTGGTATCATCGGCTTGGTCGAGGGTATTATTTACCTCACCAAAACAGATCAGGAGTTCTACCAGACCTACGTTTTGAACAAGCGTGGTTGGTTTTAAGCTTTAATCGCAATCGCGTCGTTAAAACTTTTTCAGGAGAACATTAATGCAACCACCCAACGAACCACCTTACGAACCATCATACCAATCGCCGATTCCTTCGCCCTACACTCCATCCTCCAGTGGTGCCGTGCCACCGCAAGGTCCGCCACAAGTCAATTTCGATGTTATCAGCCATGCCTGGGAAACGTTGAAACCTAACCTGGGCATTTGGGTTGGTGCGTATCTCATCTATCTCATCATCTCGACGGTGGCATCTCTGGTAATCGGCCAGATCACCGGTAATGGTATTCCACTTCCCGGACAACAAAATGTCTCGGCCATGCCTAATGTTGGCTTGGTGTTATTGGGACAATTTGCCAATTTTGTCATTTCATTCTTCTTAATGAGCGGACTTTACCGTCTTGCCATTAATAATGTGCGAACTGGCGTGGCAAATCTGGGCGATATGTTTAGCGTAACGGATGTTCTCCCAGCACTGCTCATAGCATCGATTCTCTACCCACTCGCTATTTTTGGCGGTGCACTATTTTGCATCATACCGGGCATATTGCTGGCGGGATTGTTTATGTTCACGTTTCCGCTAATCGTCGATCAGAATATGAGTGCTCTTGATGCTATGAAAACCAGCTTCGAAGCCCTTAAACCCCAGATGTGGATGGCTGTCGCCTTTACCTTCGTCATAGGTATCCTCACCTTCATCGGTATGGCTCTTTGCTGTGTCGGTGTTCTCATCACCGGCCCTCTGGGCATTCTGGCTACCGCCACTCTCTATCGCGATTTCTTCCCGAACAAAACTCTGGCTTAATTATTTAATGTCAGGCAAAAGCAACAGGGGAGCCTCGTTTGGCTCCCCTGTTGCTTTTTACTGGTGCGACATGCCGGACGGCATTTGCCATACTCAAACCTATGCGTCGCCAATTCTGGATTATAGCCGGGCTGATTATGGCTTTGGTCGTTGCCCGTTTGCTACCATTGCCGCAAAACGGCACCATTGGCGGCCTACCCTCGGTTTGTATCTTTAAAAACATCACCGGCCTGCCCTGCCCGGGCTGCGGACTGACGCGTTCGGTGGTTTACTCCGCCCACGGCCAGTGGCAACAGGCTATTACCTACCATCCTTTCGGGCCATTGTTTCTCGCCGGGGTTGTACTGGCGCTTGTGCCTGCTGTTATTTCGTTGCGCCGCCCTCTCAACCTTTATCAAACGCGCGCCGCCTCTATTCTATTGACTATTGCTGCTACTGCAATATTAATCCTCTGGGTTGTGCGGTTGAGCGGTATCTGGCCCTATCCCGACCAAATCTAACCAAGCGAATAAAAGTCCGACTTTAATTGTCGGATTTTATTATATTCTCAGTATGAAAGTTTTTTTGAAGCTGTTTTTGTTGATTGTTTTGCTGGCAGCCTACCGGCCTGCCGAGGCGCAAATTCCTCTGTTAGCCGATGATTACCGCGTCTTTACCGGCGATGGTAAACCTGCCACGCTTGCAGATATCACCACAGCCGCCGGTGCGACTGACGTGCTGTATCTGGGTGAAAACCACGATGACGCCGTGGGCCACGCCCTGCAATTTGCGGTTTTTAAAGAGATCGTCGAGAAATACCAGGCCGAGCGCCAGGTAGCGCTTTCGATGGAGATGTTCGAACGCGACACGCAGATCGTGCTTGATGAATACCTGAACGGCCTTATTACCGAAAAGCAGTTCGATGCCAACGCCCGTCCCTGGAAAAACTATCCGCAGGATTACAAACCGTTGGTGGAACTGGCCAGAGCACAGAAACTGCCGGTGATTGCCGCGAATGCTCCCCGCCGCTATGTCAACATGGTTACCCGTGGCGGCCGCCCGGCACTGGAGAAGCTCTCGCCCGAAGCCCTCAAATGGCTCGCTCCCCTGCCCTACGGAGAGCCTTCAACCGCCTACGCCGCCAAGTTCAACGCGCTCATGGGCGCGCGGCACAACGACATGACCAGCAACATGCTGCAATCGCAGTCGTTGTGGGATGCCAGTATGGCCTATTTCGTAGCCGATTATCTCGGTAAAAATGAAAAGCCGCTGGTAGTGCACCTCAACGGCAAATTCCACAGCGAAAGCCGCCTGGGCACCGTCGAGCAGCTATTGCGCTATCGCCCCACGGCCAAAGCGCTGGTTGTGACCGTGCAATACGACAACGGCTTTCCGAGCTTCGATAAGAAAAAGCATGGCGGATTGGGAGACTTTGTGATTCTCACCAACCCGCAGGTGAAACGGAGTTTTTAAATTTCTACGCTTGCTGTTTTTTATCCCCTCCGGGCTGTGCCTGGGGGGGATTTGTTTCATGCCAGGGCCGGGGGGCACCGACAAGTTGTGAAAACAGGAAGTTGCAAGCCGCATCGGGGTTGTCGGTGGTGCCCGTCACCGGCTGCGAAAACGCGATGCGCGAATCCGGCTCGGATACTAACTCTTCCTGCATCTCTTGCAGGCTAATGGCAACCTTGCCGCGTTCTGCCACCGCTTTTGCCACTCCGTTAAGCAGTACCGCATACTCTTCGGGATTGAAAGTTTTATAGAGAGTCGTCAGGTGGTGGTAGCGCTGTTCAAACGCAATACCGATATATGCCATTTCGGGCACGACCAGCAAAATGCCGATGTTGACGTTTTCCCCGGTGTTGGGATGATGACGGTAACAGATGACGGATGCTTCAAAGGGACGGTTGTTATCACTCATGTTATTTAGAGATTCTTCATCAAATACGCTTAGAGACGGAGTTCATCAAAGTTCTCGATAAAATCGGCATTCTATCAATCCGCCATCTTAAATATCAAACGGTAGACAGAGCGAGAACGCCTCTTGCTAAAATACTCCGCTAAAAGCAAAAAATCGCACCGTCTTTGAAAGACCGCGCGATTTTTCACATATTAATCGGGATAGCGGGATTTGAACCCACGACCTCTTGACCCCCAGTCAAGCGCGCTACCAAGCTGCGCCATATCCCGTGTTGCACCTCGATCTCTCAAGGGCAATAGAATGATACTGTAATTTAACACAGTTCGCCAACACGCTACGCAAGAAAAAAACAAATTTTTTCACCGCACATTCCTACTCTCACTTATACTAAATAGCGTATTGCTGCGACGGCGAAAGCTGTTTCTTCTCACCGGCAGCGATAAAAAAGGATAATCTATGGGAATCACTGCTGTAGTATTGATTGGCTTATTGGTGCTGGTCGTGTTGCTGGCGATTTTCGTTATCGGCATCTACAACAAACTGGTGCGCTTGCGCCAGAACGTGCGTGAGAGTTGGTCGGGCATCGATACCGAACTCCGCCGCCGCTACGACCTGATCCCCAACCTGGTCGAAACAGTGAAAGGCTACGCCAGCCACGAAAAAGGCACGCTGGAAGCTGTGATTGCAGCGCGCAACGCTGCTGCCTCTAACCAGGGCAGCCCGGCCGACCAGGCGCGCGATGAGAACATCCTCAGCGGTGCCCTGCGCCAGTTGTTTGCGCTTTCGGAGAACTATCCGCAACTGCGTGCCAACGAAAACTTCATGCAACTGCAAGACCAGTTGAACCAAACCGAAAACCAACTCGCCCAGGCGCGTCGTTTCTACAACGCCAACGTGCGCGAACTCAACAACGGTGTAGAAATGTTCCCCTCCTCGCTGATTGCAGGTGGCTTTGGTTTCAAGACGGCGGAATTCTTTGAAATCGACGACCCGGCGGCGCGCGGACCGGTTAAAGTGCAGTTTTAAGAAATAGCCGCGATATGAAGAACCACGCGCGTAAGCAAGTGGACTGGTGAAGCCTCTTGCCTGGCCGAAGCGGTGCCGGGATAAGCAAAAGGCCTGAAATATCCGGCTCGCTCACGCGCGCGGTTCTTCTTTGTGGTTTTTGTGCATTTTCGCGGCTATATGTAGAGTTCGTAAAATATGGCCATTCACGCCTACCTCTCAAAAACCATCGATTCACCGGTCGGCAAACTCACGCTCGTAGCCCGGGACAACCGCCTGGTCGCCATTCTCTGGGAAAACGATAAGCCAGGTCGCGTCAAATTGGGGTCGATGACGCCAGGCGATAGCGAACCGATACTGCTGAAAACACAAACACAGCTCAACGAATATTTTTCAGGCCGCCGCACCCAGTTCGAGTTGGAACTGGAATTTGAAGGCACACCATTCCAGAAACAGGTGTGGAACGCCCTGCTCACAATTCCTTTTGGAGAAACGCGCAGCTACCAACAAATCGCCATGCAGTTGGGCAACCCCAAAGCCTGTCGGGCGGTTGGCGCGGCGAATGGTAAAAACCCGATTTCGATTGTCGCACCCTGTCATCGGGTGGTGGGAACATCGGGAGCTTTAACAGGGTTTGCCGGAGGACTTGAAGCTAAAGCATCTCTACTCCAGTTAGAAGCAAATAATCGCAGATAACTTTCCCTGCTTTACGTGGACGACACAAAATTTCAGCGCTCTTTTCCCCTCACCCCAGCCCTCTCCCCGAAGGGGC
>DAITOV010000164.1:0-10468 GCA_036833945.1 Abditibacteriia bacterium | reverse complement strand
CCGATCTTACCGCGCCTAAAGAAGGTGTGCCGCTCTTGGTCGCCCCGCCGGGCACCAGCGCAATTTTAGATACCTTACTTGTCCTGAAGCAGTCGCCCACCGTCTTGCTGGGGCATGAATCCACCTCCGGCGACCAGCCGGCACGTTCTTAAAGAATTTCCTCGTGAGTAACTCAAGCCTCGATAAATCGGCTCCGCGCGTGCGGGAGATGTTTGGCGATATCGCCCACCGCTACGATTTTCTCAATCATTTGCTGTCGGGCAACCAGGATGTGCGCTGGCGTCGCCGTGCCGTTCGTCTGTTAGGTGCGCGGCGCGACTGGCAAGTCCTCGATTTGTGCTGTGGCACCGGCGACCTGAGCTTTGAAATTTTGCGTCAGCAGCCCCACTGCAAAATCATTTCTGCCGATTTTGCCTTACCCATGCTCCAAATCGCGCAGCAGAAAAACTCAAAACTTAAAACTCAAAACTCAAAACTCGTCAACGCCGATGCCTTGAACTTGCCGTTTGCCGATGAGGCTTTCGATGCGGCCAGTGTGGCGTTCGGGGCAAGGAATTTTGAAGATACTTCTGTCGGCCTGCGCGAATTACACCGCGTCTTGCGGCCCGGTGGAAAACTCTTGATTTTAGAGTTCATGCGGCCGCAGTCGGTTTTAGTGCAAAAAGGTTTTGGCGCTTTTAACTATATCCTGGCACCGATCGGAAAAGCGGTCTCAGGCCACCCCACAGCGTATTCTTACTTGCCGCAGTCGATTGGCGGCTTCTATACCCGGCAGGAATTTGCCGCTCTGCTCCGCGAAACCGGCTTTACCGATGTGCGTCGTTTTGAGCATGGCGGTGGGGTAGCAACCAGCTTTATAGCCCGTAAACGTGAAGTGCAGGCGTAAAACGTAACAATTAATGATGATGAATTTATTCTCCCTGTTCGGTCAGGATGAAGCCGCGCGCCCGCCGCGTGGTGGTAGTTGGTGGAGCCAGCTTGGCATGGCGCGCTGGGTTTTGGCGCTGTTTCTCATTTACACTTTTGCGCCGCGTGTGCTGGCGATTTATACCGAAGCCCTGTGGTTCGATTCACTCAAGTATTCGGCCGTCTTCTGGTATGAGTTCCGTCTCAAATTCGTCTTATTCGTTGTTTTCTTTTCGCTGACGCTGCTCATTTTGCGTGGCGTGTTTCGTTTATTCGAGCGAGTTTTCGAACCGTATGCGCTCAGCGGGTCGGTGGTGCGGCTTGAAGGCAACCCCATCCATATCGAGCCGGAAAAATTCATGCGGCCTCTGGGCTGGGCGATTGCCATTCTCTGGTCGTTCTTGATCGCTTCCACCATGACGTCGCGTTGGTCGTTGTGGGCACTGTATCTGAACCAGGTGCAAGTCGCCGATACCGACCCCATCTTCAATAAACCGCTCAACTTCTATCTGTTTTCGTGGCCAATTCTGCAGGCTGTTGCCACCTGGCTTTTCGGCCTCACCGTCATCTTGTTTTTAGTGGCAGCGGCGTGGGCGGGCATGACCTATATCGCAAAGCTCCCGCGCAGTGCCCAGGAACGGGCGCAACGCGCCGCTTTCCTGGCGACGGCCTTCACCCTGGCTGCGGTTTTATTAACCTCGGCAGTTCGCCTCTACCTGACGCGTTTCTCGTTGCTCTGGAAGGGCGACGACATTTATAACGGCATCGGCTATGTCGGTGCGCATATCACGCTCCCGGCACAAATCCTGATGATGGGAGTCTTGGTGCTCTGCTCGCTGTTGGCGATTTGGAATGCCATTGGCAAGCGCAGCCTGAAAGTTTTCTGCGCCTGTATCATCGTTCCCATTGGTGTTTCCGTCGCTTCGGGGCTGGTGGCGAATTACGTTTCCAACTTCATCGTCAAGCCCAACCAACTGGCGCGTGAAACGCCCTTCATCAAGCACAACATCGCAGCGACGCGCAAAGCGTTTGCCCTCGACCGCATCGCTCCGCGCGATTTTGCCGCCGAAGGCAACGTGCAGGCGATTCAGGCCGGTGTGCGGGGCGATGGCAAGAAGAAAGCCGTCGGCACCCTGGACAATATCCGTTTGTGGGACTGGCGCGCTTTGCAGGCCACGCTGACGCAGACCCAGACTTTGCGCGGTTATTACGAATTTCCCGATGTCGATGTCGATCGCTACGTCATCAACGGCCGTATGCGCCAGGTGATGATCGCCGCGCGCGAACTCGATACTTCGCGTTTGCCGGCCAACTCCCGCAACTGGGTTAACGAACGGCTGATCTACACCCACGGTTACGGTATCGTGATGAACACGGCCAGCGAGTTCACCCCCGAAGGCCGCCCGCGCTTTATCGTTTCGGAAATGCCGCTCCGCTCGACGGCACCGGAAATTAACATCACCCGGCCGGAGATTTATTTCGGTCAGGAAACGCAGGGGCACGTCTACGTCAAAACCACGCAAAAAGAATTCAACTTCGTGCGTGGCGGGGAAGACTCCTACTCCAGCTACGAAGGCAACGGCGATATTGCCCTGGGCACCGGCCTGCGCCGCTGGGCACTGGCCTTGTCGCTGGGCGACATCACCAAGATTCCGTTCTCCAACGCGATTACTTCCGAGACACGCGTATTGCTGCATCGGCGCATTGAAGAACGCGCGGGCCGTCTGGCACCGTTTCTTCAATTCGATAACGATCCCTATATCGTCGTCGGTAAGAACGGCAGGCTGTATTGGATGATGGATGCCTACACCACCTCGCTCTATTATCCATATGCCACTCACTACCAACTCGATAAGACCTGGGCCAACTATGCTCGCAACAGCGTTAAAGTCGTGATCGATGCCTACGAGGGCACCACCGATTTCTACGTATTCGAGAAAGAAGATCCCGTCATTCGGGCCTGGCGCAACATTTATCCGACGCTCTTCAAGGATGCCGAAAAAATGCCGGAAGATTTGCGCGCTCATGTGCGCTATCCCGAAGCGCTGTTCCGCACCCAGTCGGAGGTGTACGGCCTGTATCACACCGATGATGTGAGCGCCTTCTTTGCCCGCAACGACCTGTGGAGCGTGGCACGTCTGGAAGATAGCAGCACACCCGCAGCGGCCAGCTTTACTCCGCCACCCATGCAGCGTCCGGGAGTGCCGGGGCCGATGAGCGCTCCGCAGACGCCGGGTGTGAGCGAATTGATGTTCAATAACCGTAATGATGGCACGATTGAACCTTACTTCTTGCTGACATCGTTGCCGGGTGAGGATACCGGGGAAGAGTTTTTGCTTTCTGTGCCGTTTACACCCAACGGACGTCCTCTCAATCTGAGTGGTTGGCTGGCAGCGCGCAGCGACGGCAAGAATTACGGACAATTAGCGCTCTATAACATTGCCGAATCGCGTAATATCAGCGCGCCACAGCAAATCCTTTCGACAATCACTACCGATAGCGAACTGGCGCCGATGATCAACCTGTGGAACCAGCAGAAGTCGAATGTGTTGTGGGGGAACCTGTTGGTGATTCCGGTGGGCCGTGGTCTGCTTTATGTGCAGCCGATCTTCCTGCAATCGACCACCAGCCCATTGCCGGTGCTGCGTATGGTGGTGCTGGCGATTCAGGATAAAATTTTCTATGCGCCTACTTATGAAGAGGCCTTGAAAAAACTGTTGGGCGAAGATGCCGAACTGCTGACTTCCGCCTTAACCGGCACCCCGGCACCGGCTGGGACGAGTGGCCCGAAAGCTCCGCCCAGCGCGAACCGCAAGCAGCTTATTGATAATGCAGCGCGCGACCTGACCGACTACCAGACACTGACCTCACAGGGTAAATACGGCGAGGCCGGGCAGAAGCTCGAATCACTCAAGAAAAATCTCGAAAAACTCAAGAACACACCGTGAATGATAAAATCTCCGCCGTGAATTCCTCTGAACAAACGGCCAATGCCAATCCGCTGTGGAGCGGACGTTTCGATTCCGCGCCCGATGAAGCGATGCTACGCTTTTCGACTTCGCTGCCCTTCGACTGCCGCCTGTGGCCCTACGACATCAACGGCTCACTGGCGCACGTCGCCATGCTGGGCCGCCAGGGCATCATTCCCGAAGAAGATGCGCAGCAAATTCAACTCGGCCTGCAGCAAATCGCAGCCGACCTGGAAAGCGGCTGGCTCAAATTCGATCATGCGGTGGATGAAGATATCCACTCGTTTGTCGAACGCACCCTGCGCGAGCGCATCGGCCCGGTGGCTGGCAAGCTGCATACGGCACGTTCACGCAACGACCAGATCGCCCTCGATGTGCGTCTGTATCTGAAAGACGCACTGCACAGCACTCTGGCCGAAGTGCGAGCCGTGCAGCAAGCAATTGTGGCGCGGGCAGGGGAGCATTGCGAGCTTGGCCAGGAAACGGTTTTGCCGGGCTACACCCACCTCCAGCGGGCGCAGCCGGTGTTGCTTTCGCATCATCTGCTGGCCTATTTTTGGATGTTGGAACGCGACGCCCAGCGTCTCTCCGAATGCTTCACTCGTGCCGATGTCTTGCCATTGGGCTCGGCAGCGTTGGCAGGGACGACATTCCCCATCGACCGCCATTTCGTGGCCCAGCAGTTAGGCTTTGCAGCGGTGAGCGAGAACTCGATGGA
The DNA here is from genome assembly GCA_036833945.1 of Abditibacteriia bacterium. Lineage (GTDB taxonomy): Bacteria > Armatimonadota > Abditibacteriia > Abditibacteriales > Abditibacteriaceae > DAITOV01. Next base: position 5,875 of record DAITOV010000164.1, on the reverse strand, counting down.
CACCGTGGCTGACCGCGACCACCTCATTGAAAGCATCTCGGCCTTGACCCTCATTGCCTTGCACCTCTCGCGCCTGGCCGAAGAACTGGTGGTATGGAGCGCGCCGGAGTTTGGTTTCGTGACCCTCGACGATCGTTTCGCGACCGGTTCTTCCATCATGCCGCAAAAGAAGAATCCCGATTCGATGGAACTGGTGCGTGGTAAATCGGCCCGTGTAGTGGGCGACCTGATTTCGCTGGTGACCCTGGTGAAGGCGCTTCCGCTGACCTATAACCGCGATTTGCAGGAAGACAAGGAACCGCTTTTCGATGCTTTTGATACGGCGATTGCCTGCTTGCAGATTACACGCGGCGTTATCCAGACGGCAAAGTTCAACGTCGCCAAGATGCGCGCCGGTGCTTCGGGCGGTTTCTCGACCGCGACCGATGTCGCCGATTACCTCGTCACCCAGGGCGTGCCGTTCCGTGAAGCCCATGAAATCACCGGTAAAGTAGTGAAGTATTGCGAAGAGAACGGCAGCGAGTTGGAAGAGCTATCGTTAGCTGAATTTGAAGCGATTGATGAGCGTTTTGAAGAAGGTATTCTCGATGCCGTAACCGTGGAAAGCAGCGTTGCAGCGCGCAAGAGCTATGGCGGCACCGCCCCCGAGCAGGTGCGTGCGCAGTTGGAGCGGGCAGTTAGTCTTCTGGGGTGAAGATAGCCGTGAAAAGGCGCGGAAGTGATAGTTGCTGCAAAGCTCCCCTCCCTCAGGGAGGGGTTGGGGGAGGGAGGTCAAGAGTAACAATGAATGCTGGATTATGAATGACGAACCTTATTTTAGTCCTCGTTCGTAATTACTTGTTTACTATTACTCTTCAAATCCCCCACCCAGCCTCCCCCTGAGGGGGAGGAGTGACGCTTTTCACCTTTCGGCTCCACCAACTCATCTACCGCAAAAACAACTCAATCACTGGCACCTCCACATTCGGCTTAAGTACCGGCAAACTCAGCGTCAAAGCACCTTCGGGCGTAGCCGATTCCAGCGCAGCATGCTCAAAAGCACCGGTTTCCCGAAAACGAATCTCCGAAGCATCGTGCAGGAACTGCGCATATTCCACCTTCCCGGCTAATTCCGGGAGATGAAGATGTTTGAACGGGTAGGCCAGCAGATGCACATAGAGCCGGTTCTTCTCGTAATTCTGCGTATAGCGAACATCAGTCGGCGCGCTATATTGTGCCTGCGAACAGCCGTAGATGCTGCGGGCGTTCCACTTCATCCAATCCTCATAAACCTTGAGAGCGGCAATGGCGCGGTCATCGAAAACGCCGCGCGCTGTGGGGCCGACGTTCATCAGCAGATTACCGCCTTTGGAAACCGTGTCGATCAGCATATGCAAAAGCTGTTCGGGCGATTTCCAGGTGTGCTCATCGCGATGGTAGCCCCAGCTTCCACTGAGCGTCTGGCACGCTTCCCACACCACCGGCTCGCCGTTGTGGTGAATCCATTCCGACGGTTGATACTGTTCGGGCGTGTGCATATCGGCGGAAACATCAGGCAGGTCGAGCCGGTTATTCACCATCGCCTTGGGAGCCAATTCACGCACCATTTCCAGTAATTTTTCGCTTTCCCAATCGTCTCGGCCTTTGCCTTTGAGACCGTTGTGGTTATTCTGCGGATAGGAAAAATCGAACCACAGCACGTCGATTTCGCCGAACTGAGTCAGTAGCTCGCGCACCTGGTCGCGCATATACTGCGCGTAAATTTTCATGTCGCGGCTCTGGTTCATCTGATGGGCATCGGGATGATTAGCCAGCGGATGCACGCCATCGATAGTGAAGTGGGGGTGGTGCCAGTCGATGAGAGAATAGTAGAAACCCACACGCAGGCCTTCGGCGCGGAACGCTTCGACCATCGGGGTGAGCAGGTCGCGCCCGGCCGGGGAGTTGGGGGCTTTGTAATCGGTATATTGCGAATCCCACAGGCAAAAGCCTTCGTGATGCTTGGTGGTAATTACGAAATACTTCATGCCTGCCTCTTTGGCGGCACGTGCCCAGGCTTTGGGATCATAAAGATCGGGGTCGAAATGCTCGAAGTATTTCCGGTATTGCTCACCGGGAATTTGTTCATATTTTTGCACCCATTCATGGCGTGCAGCAGCGGCGTAGCTGCCCCAGTGAATGAAAAGTCCGAAACGATCGTGGGTGAACCAGGTGGTATCTCCGGCGGTGGGTTTGGGATGAAGCATGGGGTGTTCTCCGGTGGAAATGGGTTATACCGATCCTACAAATGATCTGCCTCTGGGAAGAGTGTGGGCATCGTAGCGTCACTCCTCCCCCTCAGGGGGAGGTTGGGTGGGGGAGTCGAAGTATAATGCTGAACGATGAATTATGAACGCTGAATGTAAGCCGTAGGAGCCTTATAGTTCATAATTCAGCATTCATTGTTACTCTTCGACTCCCTCCCCCAACCCCTCCCTGAGGGAGGGGAGTTCATACTGCTCTGCCACGGTGTAAGTAGAAAGGTGATTAGCAGGATTGATATTAATGTGTGAGGCTCATCTTATCGCCGTAGCGAAACGGCGGCTATACTGAAAAGCGGCTGTTTATATATCTATTTCCGTTCTTGGGCCTATGCTGCGCGATCTGAAAGGTGAGATTACTGTCGACAACCTGCACCTGCGCCTGTTTATTGCGCGCGTGGTGACACTCTCATCCCACGCTTGGGATGCCGCTCATTTGCTCAATAGCTTCTGGCGTTTCTACTGTAATACGAGCGACGGTGCTTATTTGCGCCTGGATGACGGCTTATATCCATTAGCGGTAAATCGCCTTTATTTTATCCCCGCCGGGGTAGGGTTTGGTTGCTACAATCCCGCGCAAGTGCGGCATTTTTATATTCACTTCGATGTCATCGGCCTGCCCAACTGGGCGCAACGCAAGTTGTTCGACACCGTGCTGGCTGTGCCGGAGAATGAGTTGTTACAAGAAGCCGCCCGGCAATTGGCAGGAGAACTGGAAGCGGGAGAAGAGGTGAACCTGGCCCGGCAATGCCGCTTGAAAGCGTTGATCTATCAGGCGTTGGCCTTGCATATGGAAACAATACCTGCGCAAACGCTGCTGCAATGCACTCAAATAGCGACCGCCCAGGGGGTGCTACTTCCAGCGTTGCATCACATTGAAGATTACATCGCAGAGCCGCTCACCAACGCCCGCCTGGCTGCTCTTTGCCATTTGAGCGAGGATTACTTCATTCGCCAGTTTCGCCGAGCTATTGGCGAGAGTCCGCTGCAATATATTTTAGAGCGTCGCGTGACTTTAGCAGCGCAGCGTTTGCTGTTTAGCAGTGAGAGCATCGAGCAAATTGCCCAGGGCGTGGGGTTTGCCAACAGGTTTCATTTTTCGCGAGTCTTTGCCCGCAAGATAGGCGTTTCTCCGGCTGCCTACCGCAAGCAGTCATTGCTTTAAGGGAGCGTCGGCGTGGCGCGCGCAGCGCATGTCCGTTTTCTCCACTCTCCTCGCTTCTCCTCTTATCTTCTGTACTCTCCTCTACTGTACTCTTCTCTCCTCTCCTCTGCCACCGGACATCCCCCGACATTCCGCGGACATCCGGGGGACACTGTTAAATAAGAAAATTCAGTGAAAAATGAGCGAAAAAAGGTGAATTTTGCAGGATATATAACCGAGATAGCGTGATTAAGACAATTTGCACTCTGTAACTGCTTGTCGCGGACATGCCCCGGACATCCGGCGGACGTCACGGTGACGTCACGTGCGGCATCTTGTGGACGTCACTTCACCCCCCGCCTGACACCTAACACCTGTCACCTATCCAACTTCTTTTCCATTTCCCAACGCGTGACGTCAAAACCATTCCGGCGATAAAGGGCGATGGCCTGCGCATTGGATTGTGTCACGGTGAGGCGGATATTCAATATCTCGCGAGAGCGAAAAAAGTCATCGCTTTGGCGGAGCAACTCGCGCGCCATGCCCTGATTGCGATAAGAGGGCGCGACATACAGGTTGTTGACATAACCCGAACGCTCTCCCGACCAGCTATTCTGGGAGATGACTAGCCATAAGAACCCGGCGATGCTGGGTAGTTTTTTGGTCTGCGATTCCGCCGCGTTGTCGAGCACGAAAATGCCATGATCGGGGCTAAACGAGGCGCGCCTGAGGTCGTAGCGGAAGGCGTTGGCAAAGGCCGGGGTATAGCGAAAACCCGGAAAGTTGAGCAGGTAAGTCTCTTCCTGGAAGCCACAAATCGTGTTGGCATCGTTCTCGAATACGAAGGGACGCACCGCTATTTGTGTATTTTCGATCCAGCGAATGGGCGTGCTGGGCAGGCTGTAACCAGCGGGAGAAGCAACGCTTACCTCGTTGCTTTGCGTGTTTTCTTCACGTTGTTTGGCGCGTGCCCAGGGCCAAAGTGAAATCATGACTTTTAGGGAGTAACTTGAATCTCGTAATTCACAGCGCCGAACTCACCCGGCCAGCGGTGATCTTGTGCTTTAGAAGGTGGCGGATTGTATTTTTTACCGTCATAAACCTGGTCGCTCAGGCGCACCAAAGCATATGTCAAGGTGTAGTTCCCGCTTCGCTTTGGCGCTTTGAGCGTGAAGGCGACGTCGGCGCTTTGCCCCGGCTCCACGGTCTTGCCCAGCCAGTGAACCGCCCAGCTCGAACGGGAATTGGTAGCGGTATTGACCCAGCGCACCACCAGACGCACCGGCGAAGGACCGGTAGACGACCAACTGCGTGAGCCTGTGTTGCGCAAAGTGACGGCCACTTGCGTGCTGGCCCCGGCTTTCATGCGTGAGGGAATGCCGCGATTGGAGTTTGCGCCTGTCTGCCCCGTTTGCAACGGCAACGGTGTAGGCAGCGTTGGGTTTGCAAAAGCTGTTGTTGCACTATAGCAGGTCAATAACACGAGAAGCAGAGTGCGCATAATTTTGACGGATTCCTTTTAAATTTCGCTTAGTGTTTCATTGCCAATTGGCGACAAACAGTATTGTATCTCGAAAATAGGGAACGAATGATAAATTATTCGGGTTCCGTTGCGTCGTTATTATCCTTGTCTTTCTCTGCTGCTGGCTCAGCTTTGTCTTCCTTAACCTCATTCTCTGCTGGAGCGGGTTTAGGCGTTGGCTGCGGCTGTGGCTTGTCGTCTTCCTTTTCCTCCGGTTTTGGCTTCGGGGTAGGCGTTGCCGTCGGTTTGGGCGTAGGCGCGGCTGTCGGCGTGGGAGTCGGTTTTTTATCCGGCTTGGGAGCGGGGTGGCGACGCTCGTAAGCAATGATGGCATTGCGCGGAGCGGCAGCCTTGGGATATTTCTCGGCCATGATCTCGACCCAGTCGCGTGCCAACTCGGCGCGTCCGGCATCGTGCCCGGCTTCGAGCATCGCGTCGTAAGGCGCGCGCAGGTTGGGGTTCTTGGCGAGACGGGTTTCCATATAATCCATCGTCTGCGCCAACTGCTTCTGGCGAGCGGCGAGGCGGGCCAGGCTGAAATAGGCCGCCGGGTGCTCGGGGCGGGTTTCGATGATGGTTTTCCAGTGCGCGGTAGCACGGGCGGTGCTGCCGGTTTTTTCTTCCAACTGCGCTGCACCCGAAAGGGCATTGGCATCGCGCGGCACGATCTTCAAAGCGCGATTGTACTGTTCGAGCGCTTCTTTATCGTTGCCATCTTTATCGAGCAAACGGCCTTGTTGAATGTAGGGAAATGGGTTGTCCGGGAAGATAAGCGCTGCTTCTTTCCAACTGGCGACGGCTTTTTTCACTTGGCCCTGTTTTTCTTCCGACTCAGCACGGGCGGCTAGGGTTTGGGCCAAAAGACCCTTAGCCGGTTGCACAGCGGGAGAATCTTTGGGCAGCACGTCGATTGCTTTGTTCAGCGTTGTC
>DAITOV010000163.1:0-10471 GCA_036833945.1 Abditibacteriia bacterium | reverse complement strand
TAAGGTGCCATAACGAAATCGGCTCATTTTTTAAAAATTTCTTAAAAAACGGGTAATGTTGGGATTTTACTGCAACTTTATCCCTATGTTAGGGGAAGTTATGCACAGGGTACTGTTTTCATAGCACGCAAAGCCTTCGGCTGCGCAAACTTCGCCCTAAGTTTTCGCGATTGCACAGGCACGCTATTGATGCTCATATTCCCAGGGCCTCCCTCTTTTAGGGCAAATTACGCCAACTGTTTCATGCAATCACCTGCGGTGGGCCAATCTCTCAAAAATAGTACTATCAATGAAGAAATAATGTTGTTAGTTATAGAGAGCAAATAACGCCGAAAAAAATGTGTGTCACTGTCACACTTGGCCCTGCACCCCCTGTTGCCAGGCGCAAAAAAACCCACCTCAAAAAGGAGGCGGGCGAAGTTTTGGAGTGCGGTGACTTATCACCGCGTCATGTCGGGGTTTTGTTAAAAAGGAGACAGAACGGTTATGCCCTCGCGGCAGCAAAAAGTGACAAAGTGACACTTTTTTCCCACCCCTGACAAAATAAAAAACAGTGTCACTCTGTCACTTTGTCACTATTGAAAACAGCTTTTCACGCTAACTGTCACAAAGTCACAAATTTTCCCACCCGTGCGTTATTAAGCGGAAAAACGGTGTTACTCTGTTACTTTGTTACAGTTGAGTTCAAAAATGGGGTTTTAAAAGTAACAGGGTCTTTATTTGTGACAGTTCAAAGTGGTTTTCCCCCTTCCAACTGTTGCAAAGTTACATGTTTTCCCGCCTCTTTGCATTTTGCTGGAAAAATGATGCAACTTTGCAACTTTGCAACAGTTGAGATCAAAAACGGGGTTTGAAAAGTTGCACGGCATAAAATGCAACAATTGGAAGCGTTCAAGAATCTTACCCAACCGTAGAGACGCGATTTATCGCGTCTAAACCTCTTACCAAACCCAATGCTTACCAAACGAATATGTCCAGACGCGATAAATCGCGTCTCTACCCGCTCGTAAACGGTTTTTCACAGGGGATTTTTAGGGGTTGGGGAATACCCTAAGTATATCACAAAACAGGGCAAATTTCACCCTCCAACACGAGGAGCCACGCTGCGGTTGCCCTACTCCCAGCGCTTTTTTCTGCCTTCTGCATTCCGACTTCTGACTTAACCTTTCGGCGGTGCCGTCGTCCGGCCTTCAATCAGTTCCGGTGCAACCAGCACATCGGCCACGCTTTGCCCTTCCATGAGGGCGAACAGATTATTAACCGCAACCATCCCCACTTCGCGGGAGGAATGACGCACTTCGGTGACGGGATGGGCCAGGAACGACTCGATGCCATAAGGGCAATGCGTTATCAGCGAAACTTGCTCGGGCACGGAGATGCGGGCATCTTCCAGCACGTGCAGCACTGAAACCGCCTCGACCGTACCCATGCAGACAATCGCTGTAGGCGGATGCGGAGTATTAAGAATCTGGTCAACAACTTGCTGCGCCGCGTTTTTCCAGGCCAGATCGGAGCGTTCGTCGATGTGGATTGGCCTGGCGGCGACCAGTTCCACGCCGTGAGCCTGGGTTTCTTCGATGCAACCGTCCATGAAGTCCTGGCGGTACCAGAACAGGTGGGAAGGTTTGTTCAAACCGCGTTGTTCGTGCGGGAATACGGTGATGCGTTTATGCCCCAGCTCGATGAGATGGCGCACCGTCAACGCACCCGCCGCCCGGTAGTCGAACCGCACATTGGGCACGCCCGGTAGGCAGAAACCGTGAAGTTCAACGATCGGAAAATTACGCGCCAGCAACGGTTCAAGAGCGCCGACATGCACACTCTCATCGGATTCGACATGCACCGTGGTGAGCAGACCATCAACCTGGCGATCGAGACACACACCCAGGTTTTCATCTTGCATGGCACCATCTTCATGGACAAAGACAATCGGGGCATAGCGCTGCGCCGAAGCAGCGGTCTGCACACCGCCCAGCAGGCCGGGGAGCAATTCGGTATTCACCTTGTCGTCCATCACGACGATGAGAAACGATTTATTGCCCTTGAGGCCGCGCGCTGTGAGGTTGGGGCGATAGTTCAATTCACGAGCAGCGGCCAACACGCGTTGCCGCGTTTCCTCGTTATAGCCAGGTTGTCCCGAGAGGATTTTCGAGACGGACGCCGGGTTCAGGGAAACCCGGCGCGAAATATCCATGAGAGTCGCCATAATCTTTGCCGGAAGGAAGGAACAACTAACGCTGAATTATGAATGATGAACGCTGAACAGCGGTAACCGTCATTCATCATTCATAAATCATCATTCAAACTTGCCGTTCGTCTCCCCCTCCTTACTGCGAACCTTCCTGCGTCTTCACGCCGCTCACCACATTGCCGCGCCGCAAGCCGCTGCGGGGATTTACACCGTTGAAAGTATCACCGGTTTTGACGTCTTTGTCGTAGTAGCGAAAGCCGAATAACGACTCACCGGATCCGGCAAGCACATTGTCAATGACATCGATGCTATGCGAACCCTGGATGCGCAAACCGTTGACGAATTGGCCGCTGATATGGTTGCCACGGAACAGGTTACCAAAGGAGCCGTAAATCAACGCCCCTTCGGTATCGATGGGCGGCTTGGGCACGATGGTCAGGACGTTATCGAGATAGACGTTGTTCCGTGCATAGTAGGAGACGATGCCCATGCGCACGTTGGTGCCGATGTTATCGAAGAAGACATTGTTATCGGCCCCGAAGAAGTTTCCGTAGGCCTCGATGGTGCCATTGACGTTATTATTGTGAACGGTGTTGTTGTAGGTGGTGGCGTGAATGTAGATACCGCCTTCATCGCGCGGCTGGCCGTTCTTCTCGGCTACATAGCGCACGGAGTTGTAAGACACGTTGTTCTCCCAACTGGAAATCATGATGAGGATGGCCGCATCGCCACCGCCGATATAGTCCACGCTATTGCCGACAACGCGGTTGCGTCCGCAGAAATATTCCACCGTCACCCCCCGCCAACCTTTAGTGATAAAGCGGCAGTTCTCGATGAGGTTGTTATAAGCCTTGTGCGAGAGCGTGATACCGCCCTTGGCTTCGATGGTGAGGTTGGTGAAGCGAGCATTCATCGGCTGCTCGAAATGCAACGGGCGGAGTTCCGTAGGATGGATAATTTTAAGCGACGACACTTCAAAATCGCGCGCGCCCACATGCTTGCGCAGAGTGTTCCCCGGCTCGACACCAAAGTCGAGCGGGTTGTTGAACTCGATGGCGTTACCTTCGATGCCTATGATCTGAAAAATCTGCTGGCGGGCGAGCGGCGCTTTGGGGTCGTTCCAGAGATGAGCACGCTTGGGGTCTTCAAGAATCTCCCAAGTATCCTTGCGGTTATCATCGGTATAGACCCAGTCGCCTTTCTGGAAACGCGCGGCATCGGCAACTTCGATTTTATTCTCGCCCTTAGCTGCGGCTTTGGTAATGCCGGTATTGACGGGGTTGGGCACTACCTCGTTGAAGTAGTTGTTGGTGTAGTAGAAACTTTTGCTCCCGTTCTTGAGCGAACGGATTTGCCCCTTGCTAAAGCGCAGCACGGTGACATCGCCATCGCCGCGCAAGATGGAATGGTCGGTCAGCCAGAGGTCGCCGTCGATCTGATACTCCCCGGCCGGAAGATAGGCCACGCCGCGTTTGGCGCTGGCTTCGTCGATGGTTTTCTGAATCGCTTCACGGTCGTTGCCGGTGGCGCGGAAGATGTGGTTCTCCTGCGCCTGGACGGTGGGCATTGTAACGGGCGTAGCGCCGATGAAGGCAATAAGAGCGAGTGCGACATGGGTGAGTAAAAAGCGTTTTTTCATAATATGAGAGCTTAGGTTTTAGAACTTAGATCTTAGTTGATGCCTGGAAACAGCGATTTGATACAGGCGAAATAAAAGGCTGCGACTTGGATCCCCGCGTTCGCGAGGATGACGAATTGCGGGGCATGCGTCCGCCATCGACGCCTGGTTACCTTAATTCTGCATTCATCATTCTGACTTCCGACTTAATTGCTCCGGTTGCTAATATTCAGCGTTCATCATTCATAATTCATCATTAGCCGTTCTCACGTACACCACCCATTCGTAGCCGGAGGTGAGGCGAAGTTAGTCACTCCTACCGGCGGCCAGAGGTTTTTAGGATTGAGGTCGGCACCTTTCTTGAGCCACTTCGCATGGCCATCGGCAAAGACGTAATTACCGCCCTCAAAGTGACGGGGAAAGACAGTGGAACCGGCCGGTGCCCAGCTAATGTTGGTGGGATAGACCGTATATTGATTGGCGTTGTTGGAAGCCATTTCTGCGGCCAACACAGTTGCGGCTGTCTCCTGAATGCCCGCCAGAGGCGCTGCACTACACCAACCGGCAATGGTGTAGTTGATACCATAGCTCACCGGCAGGAAGTCACCGGCATCGGTCAGGCCGGTATCATCGGAAGGACAGCGAAATACCTGCGTATTCTTCACATAAGGCTGGAGAAAAGAGCGCCAGGTGCCTCGCGCGCCCCATTGGACACGGCGGCGCGCGCCGATGGGCAGCCACTCGTCGTGATCTTGGGCATACATCATCGCACCCAGGCCAATCTGTTTCATGTTGGAGAGACACGAAGTGCGCCGGGCGTTCTCGCGGGCGCGCGCAAAAACCGGAAACAGAATGGCGGCGAGTATCCCGATGATGGCAATTACGACAAGCAACTCAATCAGCGTAAAGGCGGCTGGTTTCGACACGTTTGACGAAACAGACTTCATGGCGATTTCTCCCGAAGAACTCTCAGATTTGCTGCAAATAGGCTTATGCAAACGTTTGCATAAGCCTATTATACCCCTTTGATGCATGGTTTAAACATTTTTTTTGAGGCTGGAAATAGCACGCAAAGCCTATGGCTGCGCTAACTTCGTCGCAAGTTTTCGCAATTTTTTGAATTAGCCACAGATTGACACAGATTACACAGATGGGAGCCAGAAGTCGTTGAAACGTTTTATCTCGCTATCCGCTGATGAAAGCCGTTTACTGACCGTAATCTAACCTTAATCCGTGTAATCTGTGTCAATCTGTGGCTAAATTTAAAAATCGCGACAAAGTATGCGGAGCCGTAGGCTTTGCGTGCTATTAAGCAGTTACGGCTTCAGGACTCAAAGCGCCTTCGCCGAAGATGCGCGAACCGACTTCCTCGCCGTTATCGAGGCGTTTGGTGCGTGAATCCATGTAGCACACGCTAAAGGCGCGGCGAGAGACGGCGCTGTGGTTTTTATCCGAGGAGTGCAATAGCCAGTTGTGCAGCAGAATCACTTCGCCCGGCTCCAATTCGCAATAAATCACATCTTCAGGCGGGGCATACTCGGCGGCCTGTTCCGGACTCAAAAAGCCGGAACCGTGGCCGGGATTGATAACGCCCCAGGCATGGCTGCCACGAATGATCTGCACGCAACCATTTTCTTTGGTGGCGGGGTCGAGCGCGGCCCATACCGTGATGAGCGGGTCACGATCGAGGTGGCTCCACCGGTCCTGATGCCACGGCAAAAACGTGCCCTTGTTGGCGGGCTTGTTCATGAACATGGCACGGAAGCTGGAAATGGAAGTATGGCCGCCATAAACCCGGGCACACACTTCGCGGAAGATGGGTTTTTGCATGAAGGCCAGGAAAAGCGGGTCGAATTCAAGTTCCTGGATTTTGCGATAATCGAGCGTCGCCCCTTTATGGCCCCGGCTCATTTCCCCGGCATCGCCGTATTCTCCGGTTGTGCTATCGAGCTGCATCAGCATGCGGTCGTAATCGACATCGGCCGTTCCCAGCATAATAGCGTCGATGCGCGATTGCAACTGTTGCAACTCATCGGCTTCGAGAACCTTTCCCAGCCGAATATAACCGTCGCGAAAATACTGTTCCCATTGCTCTTCGCTCAAATGCGACTCTTCGACAAACAGCTTGTGAATGTTAGCCATGTTTTTCTCCCTCAATTTCGTTTTTATAGAAAACGTGCAGACACCTTTCATTGTAAATGCGCTTCGCTTAAGAGAAAATTCATTCTACAATCATACTTTTATACTTTTCGATCACAAGCGAGAGCTATGAATCCCGATCTCATCTTCCTGGCGACTTCATACACCCAACGCAATAACACGCGGCTCGATAAATACCTCGACGGTTACGCCACCATTCAATTCAGCCCCATCGGCGGACTTGAAGCCGGTTACGACGAGCAGTTCTTTGCTTTAGTGGGAGGGCCTTATTTCTGGCCGGCACACCCCGGCGTACGCATTCGCTTTCGCGCCGCGCCCGGCTACCGCTACTGGCCCCACCGCCATGTCGGTTTTCGTGGTTCGCTCATTGAGCATTGGCGCAGCGAAGGCCTGTGGCTTGAAACTCCGCAAGCGGCACCTCCCTCGCGCAATGGCAAGGAATGGGACGATTTCTTTCGCGAGCTGATGGCATTGGCACGGCGCGACGATACCTGGGGGCGGCGGCGCGGCATCAACATGCTGGAAAGCCTACTGCTGGAGTTGGCCGAGGCACGCGCCGCGCAGCAGCGCGCAAATGCCCCTCTGCACGAGCCGTGGCTACCCACCGTGTTGGATGCCCTGACTGCAAACCCTACCGGCGACAATCCCCCACCCGACTATGAGCAAATCGCCCACGATGTGGGCTTGAGTGCCACCACCCTGCGCCGCCGTTTCAAGCGCGCCATGAACACCACACCCCACACCTACGCCATTCGTTCGCGTGTGGATGCGGCACGCACTCTTTTGCTGGAAACCGACCTGCCGATTAAGGCCATCGCCGCACGCCTGGGCTATGAAAACGTTTATTTCTTCTCCCGCCAATTCTCGCAGTTCGTGGGCGTTGCCCCCGGCGTTTTTCGCAATAGCCGGTTGGGGAAGTAGGAGGATAGGGAAGAACATTGAACATCGAACGTTCAACGTTCAATGTTGGATGTTCGACGTTCACGTCCTCTGTGGTTATTCAGCAGTCGCCAGGGCGATTTTCACCACATTGCCTTCATCAAATTGCGAAGCAAACTGTTTTAGCATTTCCCGGCGGTCAGCCTCACTGTGCTCATCGACCAGTAATGCCTGGGCAAACTCGGCGATATCCTGCACGATGCGCTCGCAGCGATAGTAGGCCAGGGCAATAGTATTCGATTCATAAGCACCGTAGCCTTCCTCGAACCATTGCAGCTCTTGCGGCTGATTCCAACAACCGCCGATACCCCCACCGATAAACATGAGGTCGCGCTCAGGCGGCGCTAATATGAGGGTATCCCAATCCACAATAAACAATTTGCCTTCGCAAAGCAGGACATTCCCGGCATGAATATCAGCGTGACACAGGCAATAAGCTGGCGGTTGCTGCAGAAGTTGCGTGCCAAGCTCTTGGGCCTGCCGGAGTATGAGTGCAATAACATCGCGCTTTTCTCGCACGATACCCACTAATTCTGCGGCAATCGCGTCACCGCCTCGGCAAGCAACCTTTTCCTCCAACAACTGCTGCACAAAAAGCCGCGCTGTGGCATCGAAACTTTCCCGAGGCACAATAGCACGAAGCGACTCCGGCACTCCCATCGAGTGCAGCGCCTTCAGCCCAAATCCCAGGGCGCGCCATTGTTCGGGCGATAAATGCGTGTCCCAACCGGAAACCCCTTCAACAAACGGAGCAAGCAACACAGTGAATCCTTCGAATTCGACGAAGAGTTCACCCGCGCGGGTTGTGAGCGGAGCGATAATATTCTGCGCACCCTGCCCCGCTAACAGATGAGGCACTATAACCGATGCCGGTTCAAAGCTGCGTCGTAACTTGAGGAAGAGCAGAGCGCCATCGTCGGTTTCAATGCGATAGACAGCGGTATCGACATCGGCTCCCAACGGCAGGAATGTGATGGAAGCAACCGTTAAACCATATTCCCGGTTGAGACAGGCAGCGAGGCGCTCGGTGGACAAATGAGGCGGTTCAAGCATGAGTAGTCTGTAAAATAATTAATTAACCCTTTGTAAGCGAGTCGCCCGTCATGAAGAACCGCGCGCGTAAGCGAGTCGGGTATGGGCAGGCATTGTAATAAGCCAAATACAGTCTCAGAATAAGCAAGAAGTCCGAGGATACCCGGCTTGCTTACGCGCGCGGTTCTTCAGGTGAACCACAGACGTAAACAATTACTTTACAGACTAATTAGGCTTCAATTCACTTCTTTAACCACACCCAACAAAAGAAAGATAGGTCGCCGCAATTCATCTGCGAGATAGGGCATTTCCTGCATCGCCCCGGCAGTCGGGGTTGGCTCGGCCATACGCGTCAGGCGAAATCCGGTATCAAGCAGCGTATTGACATAAGTCGCTACGTTGCGATGATATTTCACCACGTCGTCGGCCAGCCACGAAGTGTGGCGGATGCCTTCGACTTGATAATGATCGACTGGCCAATGCAAGGGCTTGCCACTCTCATCATAGTACCAATCTTGCGCTTCACGCGCGCTGAAGATGGGATGTTCGACTGAAAATACAAAGAAGCCACCCGGAACCAGGCTTTGCCACACCTTACGACAAACTGCGGCATAATCCTCAATATAGTGCAGCGCCAGCGAGCTGAAAACCACATCGAACGCGCCATCTGCAAAATCGATATCTTCAATGGCGCAGCGTTGATAGGTAATGGCCCCGTCATCGGTATCGGCCTGGGCGCGTTCCAGCATCTTTTCCGAGATATCAACGCCCACCACCGAGCGGGCCTGCTGCTCGCGGGCATAGCGGCAGTGCCAACCATAGCCACAGCCTAAATCGAGCACGCGTTTATCCTTCAAATCCGGCAGCATCGCGCGCAGTGTGGGCCATTCACCGGCTGCAGCGAGTCCGTTCTGTGAACGCGGCATGCCACTGTATTTCAAGAAAAAACTGGGGTCGTCGTATTTATTTTGTTTCATGATCGGTTAAATAACGATACCAATCCTACAAATTAAAATCCTAATTCGTCGCCGTTCCCTAACACACAAAGCCTTCGGCTGCGCAAACTTCGTCGCAAATTTCCGCAATTTTTTTATTGAATTAACCACAGATGAACACAGATAAACACAGATGGGAACGGCAGATTTTAGAATTTAGGGCTGAGACTCCACGCTCTGCTATGCCTCTCCTAAGATCTAAGCTCTAAAAGAATCTGTGGCTATTTTAAAAATCGGTATGAGTAGCCAAACGAATAGCTGCTTTATATATTTTGCAACGATTCCTGACAAGAGTCTCGCACTTTTCGCCGTTACGATAAAATAGAAGGCGTTGTTCAGTTCGGACTTTTAAGGACATTCATGGCCGGTATTCTCTCGCTGTGGCAGCGTCGCGGCGTTCGTCAGTTAGTTAAATTTTGTCTCGTTGGAGCCAGTAGTGCCGTAGTAGATAACGCCACAAAATGGGTTCTGCTTAATAATTTCCGTGACCTTCCGTGGTGGATGGCTGCTACGATTGCCTTCGGCTTTGGCCTTACCAATGGATTTTTCTGGAATAGGCATATTACCTTTCGCGCCCGCAACTATGGCAATGCGAAAAAGCAATATGTCAAATTCGCCATTACGAACACCATTGGGCTGGTGCTCAACCTCACCATCACCAAAATGTTCCTGATGCTGCTCACACGTCAGGTCGTCCACGGCCAGAACCCCGAGACTCACATCGTTATCTATGCCTCACTCATGGCTCTGCCTTTCGTGGCAATCTGGAATTTCTCTGCGGCTAAATACTGGACTTTTCGGGAACCGAAAGAGACCCCACCTCCAGCAACTGCTTCAGGGGCGGTGGCATCGGAAACAACCGGGACCTAACGCACCGTTTTTACGACTGCCCCAGTAACCGCAGAAAAACGTAAAGGACGAAGAAAACAAACGAAAGTCCCAACCCCCACGCAGCAGATTGCGCTTTCTCCTCATCACTATTGGCATAAGCCATATAGAATAGGATACCGACACACGGCAGGACGAAAGAAATCCCACCGACAATTCCTCGCGAAGCGGCTCGCGTTTTTTCCTGGTCTTTATTGTTGTAGACCAGATAAAAAATAACGCCAATCCACGGCACCAGAAAAGAAACGACGACGACGATTCGTGTTCCCCAATCGCTGTTGAGCAGCTTATTGGCAGATCCCACAACTGTTTTTTGCGAGACTGGCTGCCCAGTTGGTTCCGTTTCGCCCAGAAGCCTCCTCTCATGATTTTGCGTCCCGACCATTTGTCCCCAGCTACAACCAACTAAAGCCCCCAGGATAATAAGGACGAAGATGAAAACAACCGTGACCAGGATGGAATTCGCACCATTGAAGAGTCTGAACAATCCACTTCCATAGGTCGGAGCGAAATTCGAGTGGAAATCAAAATATTGCCAGACCAGGAAAATCAAGCCAATCAGCAAGGCTATCCCTACCCCAATTGATTTGGCCTGATGAGAGTGCGGATCCTTCGTTTCAGGATGAGCCAGAGCCAACGACTGCCAGT
>DAITOV010000162.1:5617-10483 GCA_036833945.1 Abditibacteriia bacterium | reverse complement strand
CGGAAACACCGTCGCAATCGGCACCCGAACCATCCGTTTCCCTGGAAAATACAACGCCAGAAATCGCTCCAAATAAAAACCCGTATCAGAGACGATACGGGTTTGGTGTACCTGGGGATGAAAGTTCGGCCGCTTCACGACCGGGCTTTCATGCGTAACTTATGCTGCAATTCGTCGATGAACTGCGAGGCTTGCCGCTTGGTTAACTCCGGTAAATGGAATTTGTCGAAGCGCATGCGGAGCGTACGCTCGACTTCTTCGGCATCCATTTGCATCTTGTTAACTAAAGCGTAAACCGCCCGCTGCTGGGCTTCGGTTATCATCGCGTTGCCATTGGCAGAGTTTGGGTGATAGCCGTTGCGAGAGCCGTTACCGTTCTGGGAATAGCCGTGAGCGGATGTCTGCGGCTGGCTGTCGGGCTGCTCTTGCTGCTGCAATCGCTCAGCTTTGATCGATTTCCACAACCGCCGGTGCGCCGCTTCGACTTCGGCGGCCTTGCTCTCCACCAGTTGCAGCAGGTTTTCATCCTTGCGCTCCAGTTGGTAAGTCACGCCAACTTGAACTTCGTTTGATTGGTAATTGACGCTAACTTTACTCCCGGTCGAAATCGTTATCTGGGTGGCGTAAGCCATTTTTCATCACTTCCTTTTAATTGGGGCACTGGATAGCTGGGCACTGAGAGGTTTCCTAGTCCCCGGCGCCCAGGGCCTCGCGCCTATTTCTCGTAGCGCCTTAAATCAACGCTGCCTTCTTCCTGGCAAAGCTGAAAATAATCGCAAAAGCGGCAGTAATAGCCGGGACGAGGTTTGAACTCCTCTCGGGCGATACCGGCCGCGACTTGCGGCAGGGTTTTGGTTTCTAGCATGTGCAGCGTCGCTTCGTCGCGTTCCACCGTTAGCGCCGACTGGTCGCGGAGATGATAGTAAACGACCCGCTGCACTTCCTGGCCAAACAACTGCTTTACAGCAAAAGCATAGATCGTGAGCTGCAGGTCTTCGTTCAATTGTTTCGGCGAAGGCTTGCGCTTGCCCGTCTTATAATCCACGATCACCAGACCGTCAGCGGTCTGGTCGACGCGGTCGATTACGCCCCGCAGCGAATACTCCCGGTCACTCTCGTCGTCTCGCAGTAGAATCTCGAACGGATATTCCAACAGGATCGGCAGCGGTCGGTCACGGTGGGCTTCGACATAACCGGCTAGGATCAAACGTGACAACGCGGTGTATTCGTCCAGATCGGCGTTGCTCTTGAAAAGTGGGTTTTGCGTGGAAACGACTTCATCCCATAACCGATCGAACTCATACAAGGCGACGCATTCATTCAAAGGCTCGCCATGCGCCAGGCGCCACTGCTGGAGATTGTGCAGCACGGCATGGATCACTTGCCCGAAGGCCAACGCGCCCGTCAACTGCGTGGGGATGCAATCGACGTATTGGTATCGGAAAGCACGCGCACATTGCAGGAATAATTTCACGCGTGTCGCGCTGAGGGGAATCGGAGCCGCAGCCGGAGCATCGCTTCGTGTCTCTTCCCGCTGAAAGGGCCGTTCCAACAGCGCGCTGCTCATGCCGCCACCGCCTCGGAATCGACCGTCTCCACTTCCTCGACCGGCGTGGCGTCGAAGGTGTCACGCGCCATCTGCAACGGCGATGTTTCCTTCGGAACCGGAGCCAAAGTCACCACTTTTCGAGTCTGCGGCATGGCAGTGCTTCGCATCGAGCGGCGTTCCAGCAGCTTACCCGCGACGATCTCCATCTCAAATCGCCGATCAGCGTCCAGCGTTTGCGCGGCGTGCGTCACGGCGTTGACGAGCCCAAAAACTGTCTCCTGGTAATGGGGGTCTTCTTGCTGCAACGAAGCTTGCACCTGCTCCACGAAGTTCTGGCTGAGCTTCCAGTGCGTAACCAGTTGCTTCAGCTCTTTGTCCACGTCCTGCAACGGTTGGTCGGCAGTTGCGGCCATCTGCGCCATGAACTCCTGCGCGGCCAGCAATGACTGCTGCATAGCCTGGCGGAGCAGCACCTTAAAATGCGCCGGAGCAACGCCGATATGGCGCTGCTGCAGGATGCTCTTGCCTTTGACCAGGCGCACTAGCCCATTCGTGCAGACCTCGCGGTAGACCACGGCATCGACCGTCACCGAGCGCTTGCCGACTTCGCTGTTGGCGATGTGCAGTCCGGCTTGCAACGGGTCGTTACTTCGCACATGCCGTCGCAAGTTGGGATCGAATAGTCGCAGGTGGAATGATTCATCGTCCAATTCCACCCATTGCACCTGCAAATGCGGCGGCAAGCTTTTACGGAGCGATTCCAAAAGTGCCCGGTTGTCGAGCGGGCTGTAGCGCTCTGTTAAAACCGCACGGAGCGATTCTCCTCTAGCACGCAGCCGCCAGTATTCGCTGGCCGTTGAACCGGCAGAGCCTCTGTTATAAAAGCCGTTGCCGATACTATGTCCGTTGCGATAAGCCGTCGGTTCGCTCTCCACGTAATCGTCCTCGTAACTGTAGCCGTCTTCTTCGGGATAACGGCTGGCGGGAGGCAGGGAATCACCAGCATGAAAGTGCTCGTCACTCTCACCGTTATAGCAACTCCAAAAATTAAATTGGGTGTCCTGTAATCGTATTGGACAGCGGCGGAAGTAAGCCGTCGGGATGCCGAGTCGTCCGCAAAGCTGGCCTGTCGCCCACGGCGTGGGGGCTAAACTATCGCATACGTGAGATTCATAACCGTCTGGCAATTTTAACTTGCCGCCTTGCATGACCAACTCGTTCTTGGACAAAATAGTGTCCCACTTGCCGTTGTCATCAGCCTGGATGCGGTCACACACTTCATCCAGCGTGGGTTTTTCTTGCGGTGCGGGGTTGGCAACAGTCGCCACCGCGCTTCGTTCTTGCGTCATCATCATGACAATCTCCATATTTTCAAAGAGCGGGATTTCAAACCGGTAGTTCATACCGACCAAACTCTTCGCCTTCTACGCTAAAGCGCACGCACAAACGCCACAAAAGGAATTGCAAGCACGTCGGCAAGGTGCTGGGCAACTGGGCGCCGGGCACGAGGGAGAGTCCACTGTTAGCGCCCAGAACCCAACCACCCCGTGCCTTATCTAAGATCAAAGGCGAAAAATCCAAGACCAAGCTTAAATTTATTTGAATTTTCTTCGAAATTTCGTTTATAATAAGCGCGACTTTGCCCCAATTATTACGTCGATCAGGAGAATTGCCTTGGTTTACGGTTTTGGATTGCTATTGTTGGCAGTTGGCGTCGTGTTGTTGGTATTGGGCTCCAAGCTCTACAACCAGCCAAGAATCGGAGAGCAGATTAGTGCCTGGCACACCGTGGTGCCGGTGCCCAATGAAGCGGCGGAGCATTTTTACGCCCAGCTGTACCAGGCCCTCCAAACCTCGTTGCAGGAGCGCCAGGGCGAAGGCGAAGCTCCGATAGAAATCGTCCTCACCGGTATGGGGTTTGGGCCGCAGCGGCTCTTTGCCACGCCCTCGCTGTTTGCCGAACGGCCCGTTTACCTGCTGGTCCGCTATCAGCACCTCAAGTATTATGTCTATGCCGGTCAATCACCGGCCGGCCTTTTCGTTTCAGCCTGGGGATTCAGTGATTATCACATCGGCGAAGGCAATAACTTCCAGATCCTCTTCACCAAGCGCGCCTGGCAATATTTCGCTAAACAGACTCTGTTCCAGTACGACGCCACCGTTATGTTCACCCACGGCGTGCAGGATATCCTCGCCCAGACCGTAGACCATTACCGGGAGGAGGAAGGGCTTCAGCCGCTCGAAGCCCTGGAGCGCAAACCAGTTATGCACGCCTTTTATCAGAATCCGTTCTACTGCCAGCAACAACAATTGCCAGTGGGCCAGCTTTCAGCCGCACTGCAACAAACGTTTCCTCAAGCGGTATCACCGAATGGCCAGCCGGTCACGCCACCGGTCCCGCTCTTTGCCATGGATGCCGTCAAACCGGCACAGAAAGAAACCGAGGCGAAGGCATGAGTTGGGTTTGGCATACCCGTAGGAACAGCCAGAGGGAACCGGACTGGAACGCGCCGCTGCCCGACAAACGCAACTCCCGGCTGGAATACCTCTACGCCTGGGAACGGCGCTGCCGCGGCTACGACCTCTTTCCGTATTCGGTGCATCCCGAGCCACCGTTCACTCCCTACGATCCGGGCATGCCGCAGGAACTGGTAGCGGTGGCACCGGCCTTTGCCAATACCCGCCACGCGGCTCGCTCTTATCTCTCCCTCCAACTGCCGACCGATCAGAAAGTCACCGTTTCGGGCGCCGCCGGATTCATCGCCGCATTGCCGGGGCAACAACTGGGTTTTGAGATCATCGCTTCCGAAGATGAGATCGCCTACCAGTTGGCCTGCCCGCAGGAAGCGGCAGACGGTATCGCCGCCACCGCCCGCATGCACTGGCCCAAGGCCGTGGTGGAAGAAAGCGAAGATACCTTTCTGCAAAACCTGGCTGCACTTCCTTCCTCAATCCATCCGACACTGGGCGACCATTCATTCGTCGTCGAGTTCGGCCTGGAGCGGTTCGCTTTCCTGCCGCTGCTATGCGCGGACAGCTTCACCACCGAACCGCTGGCCGGAGTCCTAGCAGGACTGGGCGCATTGCAACCCGATGAAGTTGCCGGGCTGCAAATCCTCTTCACGCCGGTCGCCCGCCACTGGAACGAAGCGTTGCTGCAAGTCGCGGAGCAGTTTGCCGAACCGGAGAGCCAGGCCAACCAGCGTTTCTACTCCCGCCATGACCCGCTGCAAACCGCCGCCCGCGCCAAGCTCGATCAGCCGCTTTATGCGGCGGTGATACGCGTCTTCGCGGTCAGCGTTGAAGGGCAAAGCCGC
>DAITOV010000162.1:0-5607 GCA_036833945.1 Abditibacteriia bacterium | reverse complement strand
GCCGCGCCTTCGAGCTGTGCAAGAAAATCGGCGCGGCGCTGGGAACGTTCAATCTTCCCAATACGCAGACCGGCAACGCGCTGCTGGCCCTGGCCAACCACGATCCGCACAGTCCGGCCGGAAATTCTCTCCCGGCCAACGGCCTGCTCAATACCGTCTTCGAGCGGAGTAGTCATCGCTGCGGCCTGCTGCTGTCGCTGCCGGAGTTGGTCGGCCTGGTGCATCCGCCCGCCGAATCGGCACAGCATCCCAAGCTGCTCCGTCTCGACCACCAGTCCCGCAGCCTCTCCGAAACGCTGCTCAATGCCGAAGGCATCCTGCTGGGAAACCATGCTTACCGGAACCAACAGCAACCCGTCGTCTGGCCGAATGAATATCGCAACCGCCACGCCTATATATTAGGGGCGACCCGCATGGGCAAAAGCACGCTCTTGCTCAACATGATGACGCAGGACATTGCCAACGGCCAGGGCATATGCGTCATCGATCCGCACGGCGATCTCGCGCTCGATCTCCTGCAGCGGGTAACGCCTGAACGCAGGGCCGACGTGCTGTATCTTGACCTTTCCGATACCGGCTACCCACCGGCGATGGGGCTGCTTGAAGCCAGGGACGAATACGAACGCAGGCTGCTGTGCTCCGACCTGCTGTCGGTGCTCAAGCGCATCTTCGCTTCGAGCTGGGGCGACCGCCTCGAACACATCTTGCGCCATGCCATTCTGACGCTGCTAGCCGCCAACCAGCACAGTGCCGTCCCGCACACCCTGCGCGATATCCGGCCCCTGTTTGCCAATGAAACGTTTCGGGCGCGGGTCACTAATACTCTCGAAGATCCCGATCTCAAGGCGTTCTGGCAAGACGAGTTCGAGAGTTACAATCCTTCGACGTTTACGCCGCTCTACAACAAACTGGGCTTGCTGCTTTCCAGCCCTGTGGTGCGCAACATCGTCGCCGGACGGGAAGGCAAGCTGCTCTTTGCCGATATCATCGCCCGGAAACAGATCCTCATCGTCAATCTCGCTTCCAGCCGCATCGGCAGCGACAATGCCCATTTCCTCGGCGCTCTCCTGGTCTCCAAACTCCAGATAGCCGCCATGCAGAGCCTGCGGCTTTCATTAGCCGAGCGCACGCCGTTCACTCTCTACGTCGATGAGTTCCAGAACTTCGTGGTTTCCAGCTTCGAGGTGATTTTGTCCGAAGCCGGGAAAGCCGGACTTTCGCTGGTGATGGCTAACCAGTTTTTGGAGCAGTTGAACGGCAACCTGCAGACCGCCATCCTCTCCAACGTCGGCACTTTATGCAGCTTCCGGGTCAGCAGCAACAGCGGCCATCTGCTCGAAAAAGAGCTGGCCGGACGGTTTACCAGCCATGACCTGGTCAGCCTGGGCCGCGGTGAAGCGGTGGTGCGCGTCGGCAGCGCCGTCGATTCCTACGACATTAAAACCTGCCCGCCGCCGTCTGTCGTCAATCCCGATATCGAACCGATCCGCGACCGCAGCCGCGAGGCGATCTGCCGCTCGCGTGAAGAAGTCGAGGCCGAGTTGTCTGCCGATACCAAACGCCAGGAAGAGGAAGAAGCCGCCGTGAAGCAGGCCGCTGCCGAAGAGAAGCTGGCCATGAAAAAGACGCAAAAACCGCGAAAGGGGAAAAAGGGAGCAACCGTAAAAACAGACGAGGACGATGATACGGATGCCCTGCCGGAGGAGTTTCTTGGCGGTGACAGCGACGCAATTACCGAAGACGCTGACGACGCAGGAGGCCTTGATGTGGCGGACGACAAGCACGGCCTGGAACCTGAGTTTTACGCGGTGCCGGATGACGAAATTGAAGAAGCAATGGAACCTCAGAAGACGGTAAGGATGGGAGAGGATGACGAGGATAAAAATTGTGAAGAGGTGGAGTGATATAGCGTCTGCCTGTATGGTCACTGCGCCAAAACCGTATGTTCCCGTCCATACAGGCAATAGATATAAGGTAAATGACAGAAACAACAGTATTTCGAGTTCAATTTTAAGTTCAAAAGACGACTTTTACTCAAAGACTTTGTAAACGGCTTCCGTTTCACACATTTTTCACCGAAGAGCCGGTTTTTTGCACCGTTGATTTATGCCTTTGCCTCGTTTTCGCCGTTCGGACGAAGCGCCGCGCTGCCTGCTGCAGGAGCGGGATATTGCGCTACTCGAAGACCTGCGGCGCTACCGCTGCCTGACGACTTCGCAACTGGAACTGTTGCGCGGCAGCGACGCTGACCCGGCGCTCCGGTTCGTTTCGCGGCTGACCTTGACCCGGCGTTTGAAGCTGCTCTTTCACGGGCAATACGTCCGGCGTGTGGCGCGGCCTTCGACCACCGGTATGCTCGAACCGGTCTATCTGCTCGACCGGGAAGGTGCCAGAGCCCTGAGCTTGCGCTATGGCGAGGTGACGGTCCGCGCCCCGTCTCAATCGCCCAAGCTGGCGGCCCTCGAACACCTGCTGGCGATCAACGATTTTCGGGTATCGCTGGAGGTCGCCGCGCAAAACGCCGGCATTGAACTGCGGGAATGGCGCGGTAGCGAAGCGGCTAGGTTCACGGTGACGCTGGGCGAGGGAAAACGCAAAAGCACTCCGCCCCGCAAAGTGACGCTGTTGCCGGACGGCGGCTTCACGCTTCGGACAGAGAGCGGCCGCTTGTTTTACTTTCTGGAGGTCGATCTGGGCAGTGAAGCCAGTCGCATCCTGACCGAAAAATGCCGGGCCTATTACGCCTTCTGGAAAGATGGCGGCTTTGCGCAGCAACACGGCGTTCCGCCGCGTGCCGGCTTCCGAGTGCTGTTCGTGGCTCCCACGGAAAAGCGGCTTGCTACCATCCTGAATGCGATCGGCAAATTGGAGAGCGGACAAGGGATGTTCCAGGTGGCGCTATTGAACAAGATGACGCCGGAGACGGTCTTCACGCCGGTCTGGCGGGATGCCGTGCAGGATGAACCGAAAAGCTGTGTGCCGGGATAATCGTTGAGAGTGAAGAAAAGGAGGAGACACGACACCATGAACGAAGCGGCACCACATGGAGAAGAGAAGATTTCAATGAACGGTCAGCCAGCCCCCACCGGCCGTTCCGCGGCACGAGCATCGGCCATGCCGTCGGCGGCGACCGAACTGTGGGAAGAGGCGAAGCTGGAGGCCCAGTCCCGGCGCGGCCACATGGTCCCGCCGTCGCGGGAGTGGTTCGAGCGCTTGCCAGCTATCAATCGACAGTTGCTGGGGAGCGGTGCGCTCTGTGCCGGGCTGGGGCATTTCCTGCTGATCGGCGTGCCGATTCTGGGCTACGGTTCCTCGGCTGTGCAAACCGCAGTGCATCCCTTCACAGCCGACGGCAAACGGGAATCGTGTCTTTCCCGGCTGCAGCAGGTCAGTTCCGCCCTGGCGCAGTATCGCTCCGATTATGATGATAAGTTCCCGCTTGCGGAATACAAAAGCGGCCGGGAACGAAAAACATGGATGGCGGTGTTGCGGGAGCGCGGGGCCGATACCGCCAGTTTCACCTGCCAGACGTTCGGTGGCAGCAGCGACGGCACGGCGACCGGCAGCTATGGGTTCAATCCGATCCTGGCCCAGGTGCGTGGTGAACGGCTGGGCGAACCCGGACAGGTTCTGTTGGTCGCGGATCGCGCCGATTTGCACGATTCGATCCTACTGCCGCCATTTGCCGGATGGTCCAATCTCTATGGCTCGCAACTGGAAAAATTCGGGAATATCGAATCGCGCCATTCCGGCAGCGCCGGAATCTCTCACGCCCTGGCTTTGTATGCCGATGGCCATGCCGGCAGCGTTCCCCATCGAGATGAGATAAGACAGGCGATAAGCTGGGGCGGTAATCAAGTCTTTGCCACGACACTGCGCCGCTTTGAGGCACAGCATCCCGTTCTCAAGAAACTGACCTCCTCGTCCTCACCGCAAAGCCTCGCCAGCCAGAAAGGCCGTCTGCGCCAGGGAGTGGAGCAACTGCGTGCTTTGCAGCAGCAGTGCCATGCCGGTGACAGCGACTGCGAAACGGTGGAAAAGCGGGCCTGGAAAGGGGCCGGGATTCTGCGCGCTTTGGGAGACGGCTCTCTTGAAAAGCAAATGACAGCTGACCTACAGAAACATTCGCAACGGCTGTTTTCGCAGGTCGGCAGCGAATGGACAACATATGAAAGCGAACTCGGCTTTACCTTGAAACATCCGGCTCACTGGAACGTGGAATACGAAGTTAATGGCCGTTACCACAACACCTTTCTCCGTTCAGGCTCACCCCATGTTTCGGTATTGGTTGAATATGGCGAACGCACTCAATCGACGACAGCCACCGCCATCGATTTTTCCGGCATGGAGCAATCGCTCAAGAAGCAATACGGCAGTAATTACAAACGGATTGCGATGGACTGGGATACGCTGGACGGACGTTCCGTTAGTGTCTGGGAATGCGAACTCAAGAAACCGGATGGACCAAGATTGCGCAAGCGGTATCTGGGGTATTCAACGACCTGGAGCAGTGTGATTGTGGTTAGGACCGCTCCGGCAGGGGAATGGAAACGATGGTCTCCCGTTTGGCTGAGAGTAAAAGAGGAATTTAGGTTCTGACTTACAATCCAACTAAAAATCAGGACACAAGGTTGAAACGTTGACTATGAAAAGTAATTCAAAAGTTGTGTATGGAGCCAAGAAAAAAAGAGGAAATAAATTTCTAAAAAAATAACTTGTTTGCCAAAAGCCATGTTATAATATTGCGACTTTGTTGAGTTAGTGGGATTGTATTTAGTTTAGATTCAAGATTAATCATGAAACGCAATCGGAAGATTTCCCTGTTGGCAGCCGCATTATCAATGTCATTTGTGTTCCCTCCGGCCATCTGTTCTGCTGCTACCGCGAACGATGTGATGAAAGAGGTATCGACACTTAAAAAGGATAATCCGCAAGAGGCAATTACAAAGCTCCAACAGTATATTGCTGCTACTCCTACAGAAAAGCCATCTCAACTGGCTTTAATGGAAATCGCCATCAGCCAGATTTATGCCGATCAACTCAAACAGCCCGAACAGGCGATCGCTGCCATCGATCGTGGGTTGGCAAGATCCGCAGATCCAAGCTCCTATTTTAGGTTAGCGAGTACCAAATGCTATCTTTTAGCTTCATCACGGCGATATAAAGAAGCGAATGATTACTTTCACGAAATGCTTCCCAAATATCTGGAACAGCCGCCGGGCGTGATCTCGTCTTCTCTCTCTACATTATTGCAATACTATTTCACGTATATCATTCGCAACGCCGGTAAAACTGAGGATTACATCTCTGTTTTTCAAGCCGTAGTTAATAAACAGCCTCAGTTATTTAATTACCCCCGCATGACCCCGAAGTTCATCGAAACGCTGATGGCACAACCAGGCAAAGAAGCCGAAGCGCTTTCGTGGGCCAAGCTTTATTGGATGACATGTAACTTCGATGAGAAGACGGTGAATGATGCGACGGCATTATTGCAAAAAGCCTGGATTGCCAAGGAAATGAACTCTGTTAAAGGAACAAACTTCCTGAAAGCGTTACAAGACAGCGAAGCCCCGAATCCTTTGAAGGAAGTTCCCCTACCCTCACTCG
>DAITOV010000161.1:0-10500 GCA_036833945.1 Abditibacteriia bacterium | reverse complement strand
AAACATTCCTCCAACAGGGAGACGCACCGGTAATTTTCACGCTGGGTTCGGCGGCGGTGTTCGATGCGCGTAATTTTTACATCGCAGCCGTGGAAGCGATGCGGGCTTTGAACAAGCGTGCCATTTTACTGATCGGCAACGAGGCCAACCGCCCCGCCAACCTGCCGCAAAACGATGGACAGATTGCCGCTTTTGAATACGCGCCGTTCAGCGAACTGTTTCCACGCAGTGCGGCTGTTGTGCATCAGGGCGGTGCGGGAACTACCGGGCAAGTGCTACGCGCCGGGGTGCCCAGCCTAATAATGCCCTACTCGCACGACCAGCCCGACCACGCCATGCGCCTGCAGCGGCTGGGTGTGGGCCGCACTTTGCCGCGTCCGCAATACAATGCGGCAACCCTGGCCGGTGAGTTGGGGCTGCTGCTGGGCGATGCAAGCTTTACCCAAAAAGCCAGAGAGATTGGCGCACGGGTGCAACACGAAAACGGCACGGTTGCGGCAGTAGAAGTTATTGAAAAACAGTTGAAGTTGTAACGGACAAATTTCCTGTTGTTAATTGCGAAAACTTGCGACGAAGTTAGCGCAGCCGAAGGCTTTGCGTGCTATGAACGCGGGAGAGTGAAACGGCTTCGTAGAATTTGTGGGCCGGTTTGCATCACAGCCACAAATCACCCATAATCCCCCATCATGGCTCGCGCTTCCACTATTCTTCTCCCCACCTTCGGCTCGCTGGGCGATATTAACCCCTTCATCGCCATTGCCCTGGAACTCAAGGCGCGCGGCCATCGGCCCATCGTTGCCACCATGGCGATGCATCGGGAGAAAATCGAAAGTGAAGGGCTTGATTTCGCGCCTATTCCGCCGCATCCGCAATCGCGCGAAGCCTGGCTGGAAATGGTGCCCCGGCTCCACGACCCCAAGCACGGCAACACCCGCCTCTTTCGCGAAGTGTTAATGCCGTGCCTGCGGCAGTCCTGCGAAGAACTGTTGCCGTTGGTGGAAAAGAGCGACATCATAGTAAGTCATCCGCTGGTGCAGGCAACATCCATTTGCTCTGAGAAATTAAACCGCCCCTGGATGGCGGCGGTGGTTTCGCCGGTCATGTTGTGGTCGGTGCATGATAGCATGGTGCCGGTGGGCTTCAAAGGCGCTGAAAAGTTGCGCACTCATATCGGTTTCCAGCGACTGTTGAAGAAATTCGCCGCTCGTTCATCGCGCGCCAAGCTGCGCGAAGTGCAGGGGTTGCGACGCGAACTCGGACTGAACACCAACATGCCCTGGCCCATCAACCACACCGCTTCGGCCAGCGGAGTGTTGATGCTCTTCTCGCCCGAAATCGCCGCGCCACAGCCCGACTGGCCCGCCAACAGCATTCAGGCCGGTTTTTGCGTCTACGACCGCAAGGGCATCGTCAACGGTGAGCAACAAGCTGCTGACGGTCTCGCTCCGGAAATCAAAGAGTTCCTGGCCGGCGGCGAGCCGCCGCTCGTTTTCACGCTCGGCTCGCAGGGTGCACTCGAAGCCGCCGGATTTTACAGCGCAGCCGTGGAGGCCACGCGCCAACTCAAGCAGCGCGCTCTTTTACTGATCGGCAACCAAACCAATCGCCCGGCCAATCTGGCACAAAACGATTCGCAAATCGCCGCTTTTCCCTACGCGCCTTACAGCGAACTATTTCCTCACGCCAAAGCCATCGTCCATCCCGGCGGCATCGGCACCATCGGGCAGGCGCTACACGCCGGTTTGCCCAGCCTCATCATTCCCCAGATTCACGATCAATTCGACAACGCCTGGCGCGCGCAGCGACGCGGTTATGCGCGTATCACAGGGCTTGAAAACAGGAGCAGCCAGCTGCTTGCCCACCAGCTGGAAGCCTTGCTGGGCGCCCCCCAATATGCCCAGAACGCGAAGGCTGCCAGCGAGCGCATGCAAGGGAAGAATGGCGCTGCCTGCGCCGCCGATACCATTGAAAATATCTTGAACCAAAGCGCGCGTTAATCGTCTATACATCGCCCCCATCCAACAAACCGCAACACGTAAAATGGTGTCGCCAAAACGCCGTTATCAGTCATTAGAATAATGTCAGCACAGAGTCATGCTGACGTCAGCATGACTTGTTTCCCAGAGCAATCTGACGTCAGCACACAGAGAAGAATAGAATAGAGAAGAGAAGAATAGAGTACAAACAGCGTACGCGCTTTTCGACGCTCTTTTTTCTTCAATTGCAAACAAATCACCCCCTAAACACCGTGTCCGGGGACGTCCGGGGATGTCCGCCGGATGTCCGGTGGCAGAGGAGAGGAGATAAGAGAAGAAGAGAAAAGAGTAGAGAAGAAGCGATGAGAGGAGAGTACAGGAAAGCGACGCGCTTTTGACGCAGATGGTTAAAATCTAACTATGAATTCATCCATCATCATTGCCCGCAAGGCAATCGTTTCCGGTTTAGTGCAAGGCGTGTATTTCCGCCAGTCGTGCAAAGACACCGCACAGCAGCACGGCGTTTTTGGCTCAGCGACCAACCTGCCTAACGGCAACGTCGAAGTGTTCCTCGAAGGCGAAGAAGCTGCTGTTGCCCAGGTATTGGAATGGTGCCACCGTGGCCCGCAAGCCGGGCGTGTCGATGCGGTGGAAATTACCGAGGAAGAAGCGCGGGGCGCAAACGGGTTTGATGTGCGATAATCAAGGCAAACCGCCAGGAGAAAACGCCCGTGGAAAATCAAGGATGCATCACCCCTACCCTTCGCTACGCGACCGCTTTCTGCCTGGCCTGTCTGTTTGCAGCGATTCTTTTTCCCCTGTTCGCTCGTAAAAGCGGTAGCAAATCTCCCAGTTGCCAGTCGAACCTCAAACAGATTGCATTGGGCGTTTTTCAATACACCCAGGACTACGACGAACGTTACCCCATCGTCGAAGTGAATGATAGCCACGTTAGCTCTGACAACCCACACGGCTGGGCGGATGCGCTGCAACCTTATTTGAAATCGACCCAGTTATACCAATGCCCTGCGGAAAACGCCTTGGCCAATGACAACAAACCGACTCGTAGCGGTTACACCGACTACTGGTACAACGCGCGGTTAAACGGGCTGAAACAAAAAGCTGTGCGCCATGTTGCCAGCACCTTGCTGCTGGGCGATGGCAACGACGGCACCGAAGCCACTAACGCGCGCTACAGCTTGAAGCAACTCCCGGCAGCCTGGCGCACCGATGCCAATTCACCTGCCATGCGCCACCTCGAAGGCGCGAACTATGCTTTTGCCGATGGGCATGTGAAATGGTTCAAGCCAGAACGGATTAACGGGCAAACGCCAAAACCCCATATCGCGACGTTTGCAGTGAAGTAGACGGTATCTTTTATGGAACACGAACCAGCTAAAACAAAACGCTTAACAAACCCGCCGAATAGCGGTTCGGCCTTGCGCTCGGTTCTCAATATTGCGGCCGTTGCCGTAGCTCTGCTTCTGGTTATTATCTCTTTCCTTCCCCAACTACTTGGCCTGATACAGCCTCCCCCCAAGCGTGCCCAGTGCCAGTCGAACCTCAAACAAGTCGCCCTGGCCCACATGCAATATAGCCAGGACTACGACGAGCGCCTGCCGCTGGTTGCCGTCCACGATGCCGCCATTAGCCGACAGCGCCCATTAGGCTGGGCCGATGCGTTACAGCCTTATCTGAAATCAACCGAAGTCTTTCAGTGCCCTTCCCAGGCCGATACAGACACTTCCCGCACGCCCAACCAAAACGGCTACACCGACTACTGGTACAACGCGCGGCTGGCGGGCATGGAACGAACAACGCTGCGCTACCCGGCCAGCGTGCTACTCAACGGCGAAGGCAACGACGACACCGATGCCGCCAACGCGCGCTACAGCCTGAGTGAACTCCCAGCCGAATGGCAGGGTGCCGAATCACCCGCCATGCGTCACCTGGACGGCGCGAACTATTCGTATGCTGATGGACATGTGAAGTGGAGCAAACCAACAGCGATTACCACAAAGAAGCTGGATGGGAAGAACTTGACGTTCGCCGTGAGGTAAACGAGAGATGGAAAGAATATTCACCTGGCGCACTTTTGGATTAACTATACTCTGGCTGTCTGGTCCGCTGCTGTTGTTTGCGATCGTCTATCCTATTTTTCAGCGCGCGGAAGAGAACCAGCGTCCCCCCTCTTGCCAAGGCTACCTCAAACAAATTTCGCTCAGCGTTTTTCAGTACCTCCAGGATTACGACCAACATTATCCGCTTGTCGCTGTGAACGACACCGGCATCTCCGACTCAAACCCTTATGGGTGGGCCGATGCGTTGCTACCCTACCTCAAGAACACGCAAATCTTTCAGTGCCCGAGCGAAGTAACCAGCCCTGTTCTCGCTACTTCGGGGCCATTCAATGGACAGCCCGACCCGACAGCAAAAGGCTATATCGACTACTGGTACAACACCCGCCTTAATGGGTTGGAGCAAAAGAAGATCCGTTTTCTCGCCAGCACACTCATGTTTGGCGATGGCAGCGACGGCACCGATACTACCAACGCGCGCTACAATTTGAATCGATTGCCGGAAGCGTGGCCACCTTCACAGCGGCATTTAGACGGTGCCAACTACGCCTATGCCGATGGTCACGTGAGGTGGCACAAACCCAAAGCGGTCACAATGAAAAAACCGGATGGGAAGAATACGACGTTTTTAGTGCAATAGAATTTGCCTACGAAAATCATGAGCGAAGAAATAACGTATAACTCCTGGCTCGAAACGCTCTTACGACATCTGGCTTTCCTGACTGTAGCCGGGTTGGTTTTCGCTTTACTCTACCCGGTGTATAAGCGTATGGAAGAAAACCGTCTACCCAATGTGTGTCAAAGCAACCTCAAGCAAATGTCACTCGCCGTTTTCCAATATTCGCAAGACTATGACGAGCGGTTACCTTTGGTTAATGTAAACGATACCGCCATCAGCGCCACTCACCCGCTGGGCTGGGCCGATGCGCTGCAACCCTATCTGCAATCGACCCTTATCTTGCAATGCGACAAAGAAAAGGACCGAGATGAAGCCAAAAAACCTGGCAGCCAGGGCTACACCGACTACTGGTACAACGCGCGGCTAAATGGCCTGGAACATAAAAATATTAGCTCTATTTTCAGTACCCTTATGTTTGGCGATGGCACCGATGCCACCAATGCGCGTTATAGCCTGAGTAGCATTCCAGCAGCTTGGCCACCCTCGAAACGGCATCGGGAGGGAGGTAATTATGCTTTTTCCGATGGGCATGTCAAATGGCTAAAGCCCGATGCAATTACGACGCAGAAGCCGGATGGGAAGAATGTAACGTTTTTGGTGAAGTAGTGATTCGGGCACCAGTCCGGAAGGAGAGCCATGCGACATCGAGCCTTTGCACTCAGAGAAGCGCTCGTATTATTAGCCGTTGTTATCATTTCTGGTGCTTTAGTGTTCCCCTACCTTGCAACCCGGCCCGAATCGGAACCACGAAGTCCGCAGTCTCGCTGTGCAAATAATCTCAAACAGATGATGATGGCTACACTTCTCTATTCACAAGATAATGAAGAGAGTTTCCCATCCGCCCAAAATAGCCAGGCGGGCCTGGAAAGCCCTACTCACTGGAGTGGTTTATTGTATCCCTACTTAGGAGCGTCCTCTCTATTCCAATGTCCGCTTGATAAAAATGACGATAACATTCACCGCTCAAGCTACGGTTACAACAAGCTCCTGAGCCGGTTTCCAGTCGATAAATTGCGTCACCCCACCTTCACCATCAGTTTTTTTGAAGTCGAGTCTTTGCTCACGCCTTCCACCCAAACCGGCAGTAGTATCAAAGATGTCAGTGCTGCTACCCGGCATGAAAATGGCGCGAACTATGCTTTTGCCGATGGGCATGTGAAATGGCTCAAACCCGAAGCGATAACTTCCTCGCATCAATACAGCAATGAATTTACCTTTGCCGTAGAATAACCTGTAGAAAGGCGATTGTTGTGAAAATAAAACTTCTCTGGCAAGTCCCAATCCTTTTCTTTCTTCTCTTTTGTGTGGTCAGTGCAATGTGGCCGCTCACCAATCGCTCTTACCTCAATCGCGAACGCGCCCTTTGCCAGACGAACCTCAAAGACATAGCGATGGCCCATTTTCACTACAGCCAGGACTACGATGAGCGCATGCCTTTGGTCGCTGTCCATGATGCCGCCATCAGCCCGCAGCGCCCGCTGGGCTGGGCCGATGCGTTGCAGCCCTATCTTAAATCGACCGCACTCTTTCAGTGCCCTTCCCAGGCCGATACCGAGACTTCCCTCTTGCCTCACCAGAACGGATATACCGATTACTGGTATAACGCGCAGTTGGCAGGTGTCGATCACAAGTCGCTGTCTAAGCCCATGCTGGTGCTGCTTTGCGGCGATGGGAACGACAGCACCGATGCCACCAACGCGCGTTATAGCCTGAGTGAGTTACCGGCAACCTGGCGTAAGGCCGACGCCCCTTCCCTGCGCCACATGGATGGGGCTGACTACGCCTTTGCCGACGGACATGTGAAGTGGATAATGGTTCGCGCTTTTACCGCCTCAAAGGTCTATACTTTTGACTTACAATAGAGCTACTCTATGTAATGCCGGGAGGAAGGATGCCACCACAACCAACACTCTGGAAACGCATTGCCTTTGCCTTCGTTGCCGGGCCGGTGAAGGTACTTATCGTGGCGATGTGTATTACACTGCTTTTGTCGATTTTATACACACCTTGCCGCTCTCGCGAAAGCGCTCGTCGCGCTTCTTGCCAATCGAACCTTAAGCAGATTGCCCTGGCCTCACTGCATTACTTAAAAGACAACAACACCTACCCACCCGCGCAGAACCCGCCCAGCCCGCAAGGAGGGAAAATTTACCCCTCACCTTTGAGCACCGCACGAGCTTTTCAATGTCCTTCGGATGAAAACGCCACCGATACCAGTAAAAACAGCTACGGCTACAACGCAAATTTAAGCGGCAGAAAAATAGTTACTGGGAAGAGTTCGATTTCCACTATCATGAGCTTTGAAGTGAAGGCCAGTGCCGATAATAAAACCAAAACCGGCAAAACACTTGCAGCGGTTACTGCACAAGGACGTCATTTGGATGGAGCCAACTATGCATTTGCCGATGGGCATGTGAAGTGGCTCATGCCAGACCGAGTTAGCGGCACCAAACCGAGTGGAGAGAATTTTACTTTTGCGGTGAAGTGAGGAGAAATCGCATGCGAAAATTAGGATTTACCAAGATAGAAGCTATCGTCGTGGTCTGTATTATTCTCATTTTGGCTGCGATACTTTTTCCGGTGCTTGTTCGGCCGGGCCACCACTCAAATCGCCTGAGAAGCTGTCAAAACAATCTCAAGCATATTGGTCAGGCGGTTCTCCTCTATGCCAACGATTATGACGAAAAATATCCACTGGCCATCAATAGTCGCCACGGATTAGACAAACCAGTGAACTGGATCGGCATGATCTCTCCTTATTTGAAAGATCGTAAGCAAGAGTGGCGATTTAGATGTCTTTCCGACAACTCTGCCCAGGACAAAGCGAAAACAAGCTACGCCTACAGCGCCTGGCTCGACGCGCGCGCTCGCAAAGATATAAAATTTCCCGATCGCACAATTATGCTTTTCGAGGTTGTAGCCGATGCCAACAACTGGACTCAAACTGGCACAGGCACCCAGAATGTCTCAGCAATAGGACGTCACAAAGAACGAGATTATGAATTGGCGAACTACGCTTTTAACGACGGCCATGTGAAATGGCTCAAACCCAATGAAGTGGGTGATGGCCCGCCCGAACGGAATGCTTATACTTTTGCAGTGAGGTAGATTCATGCATCAAGTCACCATGAAACATCGCGCCTTCACAATATGGGAAACTCTCGTAGTGCTGGGCACTATCATGCTTTTAGCCGCTATTCTGTTTCCCGTATTCGCACGCACACGCTGCAACGAGCGCGAGGTAAGCTGCCGGTCGAATTTGAGGCAGATCGGTGTCGCCTTCAAATTATATGCCGATGATTATGACAACACTTATCCGCTTAACAGGATGCAGAAATATCAAGCACGAAAAGCAAAAAGTGATGCTGCCGGTGGGTGGGATCAGATTTTGAAGCCGTATCTTGGAGATTTAAAATCCTACCCGTGCCCCATCCGCAAAGCTCTTTCCCCTGCTTCCACGGGTTATACCGATTACTATTTCAACAATCGTTTAGCAGCGATTGATAGCGAATACATCATGCGGCATGTCAGCGTCATTCAACTGGGCGAGGGAAATGATGGAAAAAATCCACCAACAGCCGGTTATGCTTACAGCGAATTACCCGAACAGTGGCGACACGATAAAAATTCTCCTGCCTATCGTCACCAGAATGGGGCGAACTATGCCTTCGTCGATGGGCATGTGAAATGGCTCCGCCCAGAGCAAATAACGGGTGCAAATCCTAACGGCAAAAACTTTACTTTTGCCACGCGTTAAAAACAACCATGAAACACCGCGCCTTCACAATATGGGAAGCTCTCGCCGTGCTGGGCACTATCATGCTTTTGGCGGTTATTCTGTTTCCGATATTCGCACGCACGCGCGAAAACAACTGCAAGGCTTCCTGTCAGAGCAACCTGAAACGAATAGCTCTGGGACTCTTTCAATATACACAGGATTACGACGACCTTTTTCCCCTCACCGCTTCGCCACCCACGCCGATAGAACCAGGACAAAAAACCAAGCCCATCTACGGCTGGGCTGATGCTTTGCAGCCCTATCTGGAACTCTATTCCACACGCGTCTTTCAATGCCCCAATCCAGATGCGTGCGTGGAAGGGACGAATACTCCCCACCTCAAAGGCTACACCGACTACTATTTCAACGGCCGCCTGGATAGCGCTAATTTTACGAAAGTAAAACACCCCATCAGCGTGGTGTTGCTGGGGGATGGTGACGACGGCAACGACCTGACCGATGCGACTTATAACTACAACGACTTGCCCGCTGCCTGGCGCACCCAGCAATCTTCTCCGGCCAAGCGCCACCTTGATGGAGCAAACTACGCATTTCTTGATGGGCATGTAAAATGGTTGAAGCCCACTCAAGTCACCGGCGGCACGCCCAACGGCAAGAATGTGACGTTTCGCATTCGCTAAAGCACAATTGGAAGGGCAAAAACGCAATTTTATTTCAAAAATAGGATTCAGTTCCGATTACAAAAAAATATCTTGACAGGATATATACCGTGATTGATAATACAGTCGAATCTACCGACGTTGGAGGGAAATTGTCATGAAGCCGCAGACGAATCGTTCGGCCTTTACATTGATAGAACTATTGGTTGTTATTGCAATCATCGCAATACTTGCCGCCATTCTGTTCCCCGTTTTTTCACGCGCCCGGGAAAACGCCAGAAGATCCAGTTGCATGAGTAATGTCAAACAAATCTCACTGGGCGTAATGCAATACGTGCAGGATTACGACGAGAAATTTCCCGGATACTACACCAATCTTGATGGCGGCGCCCACGGTTATAACTGCGTGACCACGGCGGTCACCACTACCACCGATAAAGGCTGGTAGGAAATGATCGAACCCTATCTCAAAAGCAAGCAGATTTTCCAATGTCCCAGCGAACCGGCCTCGCCCATTGCCGCAGGCAATTGCTCCAATTATTCGGATTATTTCTTCAACGCGCTTTTAGCCAGCAACGAATCGACTCCGCTCGACCGGATTATTGAACAACCCACGACAGGCGGGCGCTCGCTGGCGGCCTTAGATGCCCCTTCATTAACGGTGATGAATGGCGATGGTGGCGCGTTTGCTTCCGAAAATCAAATGGCGAACTGGCCCTATAACAACCTCGATCCCGGTCAATATCGCCGCCATCTCGGCGGAAATAATTTTTCTTTTGCCGATGGTCATGTGAAATGGTATCGCCCCGAAAAAGTTAAGGAGTTCGATTCCGTCTCTCTGGGCAACCCCACTTTTATGATTAGCTAAATTTCAAGATTTAAATCAAATAGCAGCGATGAACATATGTTCATCGTTGCTGTTTTTTTGTCATGAGTTCGCGAAACTCTTCCATAATTCAGCTTGCTTACGCGCGCGGTTCTTCAGGTTACACTTTCCATCACCGATTCATCGTTCATAATTCAGCATTCATGACTACAGGTTTTTCCCTATGCGCCAAATGATCACGCCCGACCAGGCACGACAAATCGTGCTGGAAAATATCGCTCCCCTGCCCGCCGAAACCGTAAACCACGCTCAGGCACTGGAACGGGTGTTGGCCGAAGATGTTTTTAGCCAAATCGAGATGCCGCCCTTTGATAACTCCGCCATGGACGGCTACGCTGTCATTGCCGCCGATTTGGAAGAGGCAAGTGAAGCAAACCCTATCGGCCTGCAATTGCTGGAAACCATCGGCGCAGGCGCGGTGGGCACGCAAACCGTGAAGCGCGGCAGCTGCATCAAGATCATGACTGGCGCGCCACTGTCTGC
>DAITOV010000160.1:0-10561 GCA_036833945.1 Abditibacteriia bacterium | reverse complement strand
GCGCCGGGCGGTGACAGCGGTGGCGCTGGTGGTGGCACGGCGGGCAACATTCAATGCAGCATCGGCATCTTCGAGCAATGAAGCCAACTCTTCACGCACCGAAAGCGCGCCTTCTTGCACCACACCCGGCAGTATTTTGGGCACTTCAACCGATTCTGACGCATCTTTGAGCAGGAGATCGACACGCCGTTGCGCCTCACCGATGCTGACATTCACCGGAATCTCTTCCCCGCCCCACTCATAAACACTTTCCTCCAACGCCTTGAGAATGCGTTCGCGAACGATAGTCGCACCCTCGACAGGAGTTTCGGGCAAAAGCACTGCGAATTTACGCTCGCTGAAGCGCCCGGCGATATCACTATCACGAATCCAGCGCCGCACTGTGGTGGAAACGGTTCGCAATACATACTCCACGCAGGTGTAACCGAACTTCTTATGAATCTCATCGAGGTAATCGATATCGATCATCAGGCACGAAAGCTCATGACCGTAGCGCCTGGCCCGCGCGCATTCCCGGTGCGCGTTGTGAAAGAAAAACCGGCGATTGAGAAGCTGTGTGGTTTCATCCCAGCGCATTTGGTGCGCCAAACGTTCACGCGTCAACTCCAATTCCCGATTCTCCTGCACCAGGCGGAAGAGAATCCCGACTCGGGTAACAAGCATCGAGCGGCTGGCATTGACAGTGGTGAAATCATCGGCACCGGCAAACTGAAGGTTTGTCCAAAAGGAAGTGTCCGCAGCCTCTTCCCGCGAAAAAACGGCCAGAATAGCATGATGAGTGCTGACAGCACGGATAGCGCGGCAAACCTGGACTGCACTGTGTTCATGGGCCACTTCAATGAGAACGACATCAGTCGAGTCATCCTTGAGAAGAGAACGCCACTGGCTATATTCGGTCACCGTAACATCGTGGCCGACAGACGTTAAGAAATCGCGCAACCGTTGCTTTTCAACGCCCGGCTGTGAATCAAGTTGAACCAGCAGCACGCGACACGATGCTCTTGCGCCTAAAACGGGTCCCTCGCCACTTTCGGGCACCGGTGCTTCGCGCTTTTGACCGGTTTTCGCAGCATCGTTGTTATTTACAATATTATCTCTCATTATTCCCGTACTAATACCATTCCACACCAAATCCAGCTTATTTTGGAAATGCGAACATTTTAACACGTCTTGCTGTGAAAGTATGAATCGAACTCATAACTTAATGATAAAATTTATTATCAGATTATTATGAAATTTCCTCGCGCCTTCCCATTATGGGGATTACTGATCACCCTCACCCTGGCCCTGGGATTGACAGGCTTTCGCCTGCGCCCCACGCATGAAACTCCCCCGGCCCAACAGCCATCCACGCCGGCAAAGCCCATCGAGTTCCGCGTGGTGAAGAGTTACCCTCACGATTCGAGTGCTTTCACCCAGGGCTTGCTGTGGCATAACGGCAACCTCATTGAAGGCACCGGGCGTGAGGGGCACTCCGAGCTACGTCGTGTCGACCTCGTGAGCGGCAACGTTCTTCAACGGCAGAAACTACCTTCCGACGTATTTGGCGAGGGCGTGGCCCTGGCATCGGAACGATTAATTCAGCTCTCCTGGCAAAATGGGCGTGCTTTCGTCTACGACGAAAAAACCTTTGACAAACTCCACGAATGGAAATACGATGGAGAAGGTTGGGGCCTCACCTTCGATGGCAAACGACTGATTATGAGCGATGGATCGGACAAGCTCACTTTTCGCGACTCAAAAACCTTTGCCCCAC
Organism: Abditibacteriia bacterium; assembly: GCA_036833945.1. Taxonomy (GTDB): domain Bacteria; phylum Armatimonadota; class Abditibacteriia; order Abditibacteriales; family Abditibacteriaceae; genus DAITOV01. Next base: position 8,805 of record DAITOV010000160.1, on the reverse strand, counting down.
TCAACACTTTGGCCGTGACCTTTAACGGTAAACCACTAGCCCAACTCAACGAACTGGAGTGGATTCAGGGCAAAATTTGGGCCAATGTCTGGCAGACCGATTACATCGTTATCATCAATCCCACAACGGGCATCGTCGAGCAGTATCTCGACTGTACCAACCTCCTGGGCACCGGTTCGCGGAGCGGACGCGAAGATGTTCTCAACGGTATCGCCTACGATGAGAAAAGCGGCCGTATCTTCATTACCGGCAAATGGTGGCCGCGGTTGTTTGAGATTGCGTTGAAGAAATAGTCCGTAGAATAATTTATTTCCCAACCATTCCTGGAACAGCAGGCTACTATTGGTGGCTCCGGCCTCCGTGCCGGAGGGGATGCGAAACTCACTCCGGCACGGAGGCCGGAGCCACCATACCATACGGACTGCGAGGGATAACCACTTGTATCAATGTTAGATAAAGTTCGATTCAAGTCAGCAAACGAACGATCATCTGTCCCAACACCTCGTAGACATTCCCTCCTAAGTTCTCGCGGAAAAATTGCACCGGTTCATCGGGTGCGCCCACAAATGGCCGCAACGTCCAGGCTAATTGCGCGCAGATAAAACCGTAACAAGCCAGCCAGGCCCACATCAACTTTTGGTGAATGGCACGCTGTGCAATGAGCACCCGATAACGCCGGTAAAGGATGATTTGGGCACTCAGTGCTGCCAGAGCAAAGAGTGAGAAATTGAAGAGGATGACAAACTCGTATTTCACCTCGGAAACGTAGAGTCCCAAAGTAAATGGTGCCAGCGAGGCCAGAATCAGGGCGACACCGGCCTGCATTTCCAGAATCGCCTTGAGTGCGGCTTTGAAATCGTCGCGCACCCCCAACAAGGTATTGAGTACAAAGAACGGCGGTAGCGCAAAACCAAACGTCACCAATAGCAACAGTGGCACCTTGAGTGCCGAGTAAACAATCTGCAACCAGCGTTCCTCGCTCAGCCCGCTGTAACAGCCCATTGCGGCCCCATAAACCAGGCCGAAAACAATGCTGTAGACAAAGCTCAGCCGCCAGGTCGGAGACAGCGACGTGCCACGCAATAGGCGGTCGGCTCGGTGAAAGAAATCGTGCATGACGCCTCCTTTCAAGCGCCCAGTAAGCTCCAGAAAGTATTCCAGACTGCTTCGAAGAAATTAGAATCGCGCTCACGCAGCCAGGTGAATGGCACGCCCGGCGCACCGATAAACGGTCGCAATACCCAGCTCATCTGCGCACCGACCAGCGCAAAGACGACGACCCACACTTTGAAAATCGACATCACATCGCCGCTAAAGACTTGATCTTCAGCTTTTTCTAAAGCTCCTTTAGGCGCAGGAACGGCAGGAAGCGCCGGAGGCGAGAATGGAGGAGGCGTAGCGGCGTCTGCCCCGGCCACAGTCTGCGAGGATGCGGGAACGGCTTCTGGTGGAGCAACTGCAGACGGCACAGGAGCAGAAGCAGGAGTAGGAGCAACTGGCGGCGGTGGTGACGCGACGGGCTTGGCCGTCTCACTACCCTCTTTGAAAACCGTTGTCAGGCGTTGCAGCGTAAAGAGCAAAAACTTCATTCCCAAGATTCCAGCCACGCTGCACATCAACACATTGAACATCAGCATGAAGCTGTAGCCGGTGGTGGAAAAAGAAAAGAACGCGACGACCGGGCCAAGTGAAGCCAGCACCGCGATCATCACCGAGAGTGTCGCCACCAGCAACTGCCACACAGCCCGCAGGGTGAGGCGCGAACCAATGAGCGCATTAAAGACATACAACGAAGGAAACGTCACTAATAGGGTCAGCAAGAACAGGAGCGGAATCTTCGCTGCCGAAGCCACCATTTGCAAGAGCGCATCCGCCACAGGGCGATTGAAAGCGGCAAAACAGGCCATACACACGCCATAGAACGCGCCCAACACAGCGATCAACATCAACATGCCGCCTGCGGGCACTTCAATCAGGCCACGCTTTAAGGCGTCGGGTTTGGTTGCCTCACCTCGCAGTAGTCCGTCTAACGATTTAATCCATTCGCGCATCAGATAATCTCCCGGTTTAATTTGACTATGATTATAGCTACCGTCGGATTCACAACAAACGACTTAGAAGCAGAATGTAATGCACTCAAGTGCTTTATTTGCGAACCCCGAGCGTGAGCGACGGGCTGGCGTAAACGCTTATGAAACTGGGAGGTTAGCCCGTCGCTCACGCTCGGGGTTCGCAAATAGAGGCACCTGTCCAGCGCAAAGGGTAGGAGGAAACTTAATTTACAGAGTGCTTGTATAAAAGATTCAGCCCCTCACTGTAGCCCCGATGCTTGTTGAGCGCGCTCCCAGCCGTCTGGTTTCAGCCATAGCTTCAGCTCCACATTTCGTGCAAATCGTATTCAATTTCATCTCTCCCATCAATGTCCTGCGCCTATTGTAACCGATGTTAAAATTCGAATTATCACTTTCCGGTCTCCAATTGGCTGATGGCGAGAGACAGCGTTGAAACGGCTTCCGACCTCCCATCTGTGTAATCTGTGTCAATCTGTGGCTAAATAAAAATCGCGAAAACTTGCGACGAAGTTAGCGCAGCCGCAGGCTTTGCGTGCTATAAGCCCAGGCAAATTAGCCTTACATCCGCGCGCCGACGGCTCGCTTTGCAACTGCCTTCTCCTTCACAAAAATCGACTCCATCGCCTGCTCGAAAACGGCATCGGTCGCTATCATCCATTCCGCTACCGAAACGTTGGCAGCCTGCAAAACTCCCCGATGATCCCAGGCGACGATACGGCAGACCAGCCGATAGAATCGCTTCCACCAGAAGCGCGTCCAGGCGCGGCGCGCTGGAGAGAGACGCGCAAACGCCCGCCCCAGCGTATCGCAGTGGAAGGTGACGTGGGCATTCTCATCGCGCAAAATCTGCACGCACATCAAACGCAGATTTTCATCGTTCGAACCATCGTGCAGGGCGCGGTAATAACGCTTGGCAATAAGTTCGGCCACCATCAGGATCATAAGCTCCATGTGCAGGCCGGAAAAACGGCGGATAACGATGAAGGCGGCGTCCGTCCAATGCCCGTGCAGTAGCGGTGCGTCTAAAGACTTGAGAACCTGCGTCAGCATCTGGGCATGGTAATTCTCTTCGGCGATAAAAAGCTCGATGGCGCGCTGATATTCGGTGTCGCCGGTTTGCTTTGCATATTTTTTAAGATGATTGCCTTCCCCACTCTCGCCAACCTGAAACCGTTGCAGCGATGCCGTGAAGGCCGCCCGTTTTTCGCCGCAAAGCGTCACGCCTTTTTCCCAGTCGATTGGTATGCGCCTTGTGCGGTTGGCCTCGAAGTAATCCACCCAGTTACGCTCTGTCACTTTGGTTTTGCGGTTCATAATGCTGCCTCCTGCTTTGCATTATGCGCGCAGACAGTTCAGGCTCTCCACGCTCTAAAACCATATTTTCCCGGCTTGAAACCAACATTTATCGCACTCGGGTGCTTGCACCGCACGCGACTTTAATTCACAATCAAAAGCATGAACGATGCACTCCAGATTCTCTTAGTCGAAGACAACGAACGCCTGCGCCCGGCCATGAAAAACGGCCTGGAGAACACGCGCAAAGTCAATATCGTCGGCGACTTCCCCACCGGCGAAGAGGCGCTCGAGCACTGCCTCGCTGGCTCGCGGCCGGATGCGGTGCTCATGGATGTGCAATTAGCCGGGCAAATGAACGGCATCGAAGCCGCCATCGCCATTCGCCGCGAATTCCCGCGCTTGCCGATTGTGTTCTATTCGATTCAAGACGAAGACGAATACTACCGCACCTTTCGCCGCTCGGGGATTTTAAGCCACTACGCCTACGTCAAAAAATCGAACTACCTGCTGCCCGAACTGATCGTGCCGCTACTCAAGGATGCTGCCGACGGCCGCTCTTTCATCGACCCCGATATCGAAACCCGCGTGCTGGAAGTGCGCCATAAAGACGAACACGCTCCGCTCGACCTGCTCGAACCCAACGAACGCGAAGTCGCCCGCATGCTGGCCCAGGGCATGACCAACGAACAGATCGCCAGCCGCATGGGCTTTCGCGATAAGCGCACCATCTCACGCGTCAACGGCCAAATCTACACCAGTTGGGGCCTCAACGATTCGACCACCGATGAAAAAGTCGCACGCACCCGCGCCGTGCTGATTTATCATGCCGGGCAGCTCATCGAATGGGATGCCAACGGCATTGCCAAGGTGCAAAACGAAAACGGCAACTGGGTTCCCTGGGATCGCTGATGACCCTGTCTTTCCTTGTCTACTGGTCGCTGGTGACGGTGTCGCTGTTCACCACCATCTTGCTTTTCTGGTTGGGGTGGACGGTCTTGCTCAACGCTCAGAAGCGCACCGGCGGCATCTGGCTCGCCACCATCGGCCTGCTGGTGGGCGGTGTCTTTTTCGCCACCCACACCGCCATGCTCGATTCCACCATCGAAGAGCTGTTAGCCAGCGTGCGGCTGTGGTGGTATTTCTTCTTTACGCCCATCGTCGTCTTGCCCTACGCCTGGTATTTGCTGATGCTGTGGTACGCCGGGTTCTGGGATGATTTCAGCTCCGCGCTCTACCGCCGCCACCGCTGGGGATTGGCCTTTACCACGGTATTAGTCATCAGTCTGATCGTTCTTCTCCTCATTGCTAACCCATTCGTCCTCGAAGGTGGCAGGGGCCTCATTCCCGACCTGATGCGCATGGGCGCACGCGTTTTCCTTTACGCCGCTTTCCTGTACCCGGTATCCCTGATCTCCTGCCTGATTTTAGCGATGGATGCCTTGCACCGCCCTGCCCCTTCAGGCCGCATGATGGGCGACCTGGCCCGTCGCCGTGCCCGCCCCTGGCTGTTGGCGGCATCGGTGGTGCAGTTCATTGTCAGCCTCATCGTCGGCGGCATTTTGAGCTGGCTGGTTCTGAGCATCAATAGCATCCCCATCGGTCGTATCGTGAACGATGGGGCACAATTTGCCGATACGCTCGATCTTCTCCTCACCTCGCTCATCGCACTCACCGTGGTACTGATGGGCAAAGCTATTGTTTCCTTTGAAATCTTCACCGGCAAGACTTTGCCGCGCCAGGGTTTTTTGCGCCAGTGGCGCGGCGTGGTCACGGTTTCGCTGCTCAGTAGCATCGTCATCGCCTGGAGCGTGGGGGCAGAGTTGCGCCCCATGTATTCCTTGCTTCTGGTGGTTGTGTTGATGTGTTTTTCGTTCGCGTTGCTGAGTTGGCGTTTTTTCAAGGAACGCGAATGGGCCACCGAGCAATTGCGCCCCTTCATTGCCAGCCAACATTTTTATGACCGTGTTCTTTCTTCGCCCGATAGCGACGGACGCCGCGAGGCCCAAACAACCTTTGAAGTGCTGTGCGAGAAAATTCTGGAAACACGCGGCGCGCAGCTTGTGCCGCTGGGTGCGATGGCTCCCTTGGCGGGCACACCACTCTATTACCCCAGCGAAGAGTATGCGCCTTCCCTGATGGATGAAACCGTTCCCACCGGCCAGGCACTGTGCTCCACCATCGAAACGCCGCAGGGCCTGGCCTGGCATATTCCTCTGCGCGATGGACGTAATACCCAACATCTCAACGGCGTGCTGCTCTTGGCCGAAAAACGCAACGGCGGTTTGTATACCGAAGAAGAAATCGAAGTCGCCCGGGCCGGTGGCGAACGTTTGCTGGATGCCCTGGCCGGTGCGGCCCTGGCTTCGCGCTTGATGGAACTGCAACGCCGCCGCCTCACCGAAATTCAAATGGCCGACCACCGCGCGCGCCGCGCCCTGCATGATGAAGTACTGCCCCGCCTGCATACGGCGATGCTGATGCTGAGTGGCGATGAACAGGCACGTCAGGAATCGCAAGCCCTGCTGGCCGATGTGCATAAAGAAATTTCGTCCCTGCTCCGCTCCATGCCTTCGGCGCTGGCACCGCCAGTAGCCCAGCTTGGTTTGTTTGGGGCCTTGCAAAAGAGTGTGAACGAAGAGTTCTCCCGCGATTTCGACGAAGTGGTGTGGAACATAGACCCACAGGCGCAGGAGTATTCGTCCGGTCTTTCTCCGCTGGTGGGCGAAGTGCTATTCCACGCTACGCGCGAAGCGATTCGTAACGCCTCCAAATACGGTCGCACAGCCGAAGACACATCTTTGCGCCTAGAGATTTCCGCAACTACCGAACCCGAATTTTGCGTGGCAATTGCCGATAACGGCATCGGCCTGGGCGGCGCACCCAGCAAATCCGGCAGCGGGCAAGGCCTGGCCCTGCACGGCACTATGATGGCAGTCATCGGAGGAAAACTTGCCGTGGAGAACAACACACCTCACGGCGTGCGGGTATCACTAACATTGCCCCTCAACGATTCAGCCAAATTCAGCAGTTGAGAGGAACACAAACCCCGGAGGGCAAAATAGGACCGCGTTATGAGCCAAACGGCGTTGCGTGCCGTTCAAACGTTTCTCCTCTCCTCGCTTCTTCTCTCCTCTTCTCTTATCTACTCTCCTGTACTCTTCTCTCCTCTGCCACCGGACATCCGGGGAAATTCCGCGGACATCCGCCGGATATGGAAAAAGCCTTATTTTCATCCAAAAATAAGCTTTTGCGACCGATATTGCCCTGAATTGACCAATTTTTCGGGAGTTGGACGTCCGCGGCACAAGTGGACTACTGCTCCGGACATCCGGTGGACGTCCGCCGGATGTCACCATGACAGGTAATTGGGATGTCACAGACATTTCGTGACATTGGGAAGCTGACGGCTGCGTATCAGGTGAAACCAGTCCGGTTCCGGCTTCTCGCCCTCCGTAAAATGAAGAACTGCCACGCTTGCGGCTGCCAACAACATCAGGCAGCCTGTCGTTAATTGCGAAAACTTGCGACGAAGTTAGCGTAGCCGAAGGCTTTGCGTGCTATGTAACGTGGGAAAGTCGGGAGGGAAGATCACGCGCCCGGAAGGAGTCGAACCCTCAACCGAGTGGGTAGAAACCACTTGCTCTATCCATTGAGCTACGGGCGCAATCAGTAATGGTTTTATGGCAAAAGACGAAATTTTGCAAGGAGCTTGCCAATTCAACTCTCACAAAACCAACACCATTTTATTGATAAAGTGTCCTTTCAACAACCCTACGCCACGACTGTTTCAACATAAATGGCTTTTAATCTACAGAATGTAATAGATGACCAACGCAAATAGCGCCACTCCAAGCATATATACGGCGGCGATCCAAAGCGCATTTCCGCCAGGAGCCTTGCGCTCGAAAGTAAACTCCTCTTCTTCCGGCAGTTCGAAATCTTCCGGCAGTGTGTTGGATTCATCAATGGAGAAAGTTCCCGTCTTCAAAGTCACAGGTTGGGCGGTTTCCCCACCTGTTTCTATTTCCATCTCAGGCGGTAGCGTCATGGTTTCGTCCAATGTGATGGTTTGCGATGAGGTTATTTCGTCTGGCAAGCCATCCTCAATGACATCAATCTCCCTGACCGCTTTGGTGATCTCGGATTCATCCTCGTTTTCAGTTGCTCCAGTGCCCTGCCCGTGGCATCTTAAACATTCCGTATCGAACTCGCTCATCTCATACTTGCACAGTGGACACTTCATAACGCAGGCTCCTTAAAAGCAAATAGAAATCTTGCTGGTTGTAAATGACAAGCAACCAGAAACCTTACGGACAAAGGTTTCTATAAATTTAAAAGTGGAGAAAAAGGGGAATGGAGCGGGAGACGAGAATCGAACTCGCGTAATCAGTTTGGAAGACTGAGGTTCTACCATTTAACTACTCCCGCAATGGAGCACACAGCACGGCTTAACCAAAAGCCTTACATAGGTTAATGTTTTTTTCGCTTCGGGTCAAGAGTTTTTAGTGATTTTTCCTGACTCTATTTAGCGCCGCGCCCCATTTTGGCGTGCCAATGCGTTGCGACGGGTAGATTCCCGAATGCCCACTGCAAATATAAGAAATAAAACTCGCTGCAGCAAAATAGACGGCATACTCCGCGCCGAACAATTCCATTCCCATAATCGTGCAAGCCAGCGGCGTATTTGTGGCACCGGCAAACACGGCCACAAATCCCAGAGCTGCGAAAATATCGACCGGGGCGTTCATGATACCGGCCAGGACATTGCCCAGGGTGGCACCGATAAAAAATAGCGGAGTCACCTCTCCGCCTTTAAAACCACTGCCCAGGGTGATGGCTGTAAAGAGCAGCTTCCAAAACCAACTCATGGCGTCCGCGCCGTGTGGTGTAAAGGCCGAAGCCAGCGTGATGGCATCAGGGTTGGGAGAAGAAACGCTCAAGCCCAGGTAATCACGCGTACCGAGCAGATAAACCAAAACGATAATAACAATGCCACCAGCAAAGGGGCGCAGACTGGCTCGCTTGATATTGCGTTTACAAAAATTATGGATGCTGTGCGTCATCTCGGCAAACAGAATACTGGCGAGTCCGAATGCAATTCCGGCCACAGCGACTTTACCCATCAACCACCAGTCGAAAGCTGCCGCTGAAACAGGTAGCTTCGAAAGCGGCACCACTTCGTTCAAGTGACTAATACCCCAGGCCCGGCAAACCCAATCAGCAATCAGCGCGGCGATCATGCAGGGAATGAGTGCATCGTATTTCATGCGCCCTAACACCAGCACCTCCAACGCGAAGACTGTTCCGGCTAAGGGCGTCCCGAACACGCCGCTAAACCCGGCGGCAATACCCGAGATAAGCAGAAGGCGAATTTCACTCTGGCGCAGGCGAAACAAATGTCCGAAGGCCGATGCAATGGAGCCGCCCATCTGCACGG
>DAITOV010000159.1:0-10561 GCA_036833945.1 Abditibacteriia bacterium | reverse complement strand
ACGCAGCCTGTTGCCAGGTTTCAATAACGATATGCATCACACCGCGTTTGAAGAAATCGGCAAACCTCTCCCTTCCAACCCGATTGCCGATTTACTGCGGCAACGTGTCATTCCCTGGGTAACTCGCGATGGCATCAGCCGCATTATCATCGCCCATCCGCAAATGCAGGACGTGGCTTTGCCGCCCGGAGTGCGAATAACCCGTAAAAAGCACAAGGGGCCTCGTGTTATTGCCCGGGGTGCGCAGCACCAAGAAGCTCCCAGCGTGGTTTCGGCCTACTGGCCCGACGACGACCAGATCGAGATTCGGATTCCCCAGTTGCTTTGCGTGGTGGAAGGCAATGCCGATATCCACCTGGGCAACTATATCCTGCACTGCCCACAAGGCTATTTCGTTTTTATCCCGCCCGGCGTGCCCAAACCGAGCGGCACGGAAAAGCCACACCTGCCCGAGAATGCCGGGCCGGACAGTATCTGCGATATTTTGTGGTTTTCACTGCATCGGCGTTGGGTGCAGATGTGGGTTTGTCATAGCCAGGGCTGCCGCCATGAAAGCGGTGGCTATCACACCAACGTCCTCACCACCGATAGCGCCCCCACCCACCTGCTCGAAGCGTTTTGTGAAGGGCTGGCCGAGCATCCTCAACAATATGGAGAATTGCATGACGCTTTGTTGAAAGCCCTCCTGCTCTCACTCGAACACAACCTGAAGGAAGAGCGAGTTTTCTATCTGGGAGCCGATACGCCCGATGAAATGGATGCCGGAACCTATGCCGCCCTGCGCACTCCCCACGACCCCATCGCCTACGCTTGCGAATACATCGGCAACCACCTCCACGAAAACCTGACGCTGGAAAAAGTGGCGCAAAAGGTTTATATGTCGCGCGCGCTGTTTGCCCGGCGCTTTCACCAACAAAATGGCCTGACTTTCACGCAATACACCACGAACCTACGTATGGAACAAGCTGAGCGCCTCTTAAAAGAAACCGATTACAGCATTCCTTATATTAGCCAGATGGTGGGCTATAAATCGGCAACTCACCTTTACAATCTCTTTGCTCGCCACCATAAAATGACACCTCTTCAATTCCGTCACAATGTGAGTCTGCTTTCTAAATAAATTCCATTGTATTTAATACGATAATGCAGAGGCAGAGACGATAATGAAGTTTAGCGGGTCTTCTGCAGGGGTATAATACTACCGGGACACATTAAGTAAACGCAACTTGAAAGGCTGTTTCAGTGAGCTGTTATTACTGATTCGCCTAAGGGAGATACTGCAATGTCATCGATCACTCCTCATCGGGGAATCTCACGAGATTACCGGACCACAGGCTTTACGCTTATAGAGCTTTTGGTTGTCATAGCCATAATAGCTATCCTCGCCGCAATCCTCTTTCCGGTTTTCGCTCGTGCCCGTGAAAATGCACGTCGTGCTTCTTGCCAGAGTAACTTGAAGCAATTAGCACTGGGATTGTTGCAATACACACAGGACTACGATGAAAAACTCTCCTATGTTGAAATGCAACTCGGCAGCGATGGCATGACAACCGCCAATTTCATTTTATGGACGGATGTGATTCAGCCATACACAAAAAGTTTTCAATTGATTCGCTGCCCGTCATCAACGAAGAATAATGCTCCTGCCGATCCTGCCGGTCGCCCTGCCGTATTGAATGCAAACTTATCCTACGGCGCGGCATCCGGTGCCAACCCGGAATCTCCCTATGCTTTTACTCATGAAGCCTACAATGGCCCCCCAACAGCCATCGCCCAATTCACACACGCTTCCGAAACTTTGCTCATGGGCGACCGCAACGACATCGTAGGTACATACGCATATTTTCTGGCACCTCGGGATCTATCTAATCCCTATGCCCCAGGTGCCTTGCACCTGACCGGTGGCAATATGGCTTTTGTGGATGGTCATGTCAAATGGATGAGGCCTGAGCAAGTCAACGCCACCCTCCATGGGGTCGATAACTACTACTGGCTGCGAGTCAAACCGTAAAGCGCGCTTTCTTACGCATCTTTAACAGCCCTGCAAGTCCTTGCGGGGCTGTTCTGTTCCCGGTCACAAACTTCACACAACCCCTAAAAGGAAAAACGATGTCTAAACTATCCGTTCCCATGTCTAAAATCGCTTTCGCCTGTGCCGTTGGCACCACTTCATTGCTTTTCGCCGGTTACGCTGAGGCTCAGCCGTTGACTTTGGGTCCGCAAAGCAAAACCGTTATCGTGCTGCCCCAAAACGCCACTCCCGCCGAACAAACCGCAGCACGCGACCTCGACAATTATCTCACCAAAGCCACCGGCGGCGATTTCACGGTGGCAAACGAACCGGCTTCAGCGCAATCGGCGATTTTCGTGGGCGCAACTCAATTCGCCAAAACTGCCGGTATCGACACTAAGGCTTTAGCCTCGGAAGAGTGGCGCATCAAAACCCAGAACGGCAACCTGGTTCTGGCCGGTGGCGGCACACGCGGCACGCTGTATGCCACCTATCGTTTTTTGGAAGACGAAGTCGGCGTGCGTTGGTGGAATCCCTGGGAAGAGCACGTCCCGGCACGCAAAACACTCACTTTCAACGCATTGGACAAGAGCGGTAAACCGGCATTTGCCTATCGCGATATTTACATGACCTACGGCTACGACAACGGTCGCTTTGCGATTCGCAACCGGCTCAACCGCGATGGCATGGCTCCGGTGACTGCCGAGTATGGTGGTAGTCGCGATTATGGCCCACCCGACCATGCCCACACTTTTTATCTCATCTTGCCGCCCGCCGAATACTTTAAGGAACACCCCGACTGGTTCATCTTGCCCGAGGGCGAATCGCCTACCTATCGCAATTCACAGCTCAAGCTCTCGCATCCGGGGATGCGGAGTGAGTTCCTCAAGCGCTTTAAAGCGATCATCCGCCAGTCGCAGCAAGAGGCCCTTGCTAAAGGCCTGCCCCTGCCCGATGCCTACAGCGTATCGCAGGAAGATAATCGCATCAGCTTTGCCACTGCCGACGATGCCGCCTTGATTGCCGAAAATGGCGGTGCTGAGAGTGCAGTGCTGATCGACTTCCTCAACTACCTCTCCGATGGCATTAAAGACGAGTTCTCCGGCGTGAATATTGATACCCTGGCCTATTTCGCCGGTGAAAAAGCGCCTACCAAAATTCGTCCTCGCGATAACATCATCATCCGTCTGACCGATACCACCAGTAACCTCATCGTGCCGATTACCCATCCGCTTAACAAGCGATTCCGCGAAGATTTGGAAGCCTGGAGCAAGCTCAGCAATAATGTGCGTGTGTGGGATTATGCCGTGACCTTCACCTATCCTGGTCTGCCGATGCCGACTACGCCCACTTATCCTGCTGATTTGCGCTATTGGAAAGAACGCAATATCGAAGGGATTTTCGTGGAGCACGAATTTCCCATCCTGGCCGACATGCGCGACTTCAAGGTGTGGCTGCTTTGCAAGCTCTACGAAGACCCCTACCGCGATTACGACGCCCTGGTGAAGGAATTCACCGATGGCTTCTACGGTGCGGCCGGGGTGCATGTGCGCCGCTATATCTACGCGCTTAACAATGAAGCCGAACGGATGGGTAAAGCCAAAAGCTACGAAGACATCAACTGGATGGTCCCGGCCAAGCCTTACAACTACCTTTCGGTCGATTTCCTGCTGCGCGCCAATAAAATGTTTGATGAAGCCGCCCACGCCGCCGGTGACGATGCGGTATTGCAGCGCCGTGTGCGTCACGCCCGCCTCTCGCTCGACCGCTATATGGCTGTCATGCAACGGTCGGTTCTCAAACAATGGAAGAAAAAAGGCAATGCTCCCGAAACTCTGCCGCTTAATTACGAAGAGATTGGTGCGCGCTATCTCAAAACCTGGAACGAGCAGATTGATATTCGCATCGCCGAGGACGAACGCGACTCCGAGCGCAAAGTTGCTTCCGATGAAGTGCAAAAACTCATTGGCACCAAACTGCCGCCTATCCCTTCGCGCTTCGCTGGAATTTCACCGGACAAAGTGGAAGTCTATGGCCCCGGCGCAACCCGCAATTATCGCAGAGCGGCACGACTCATAGATGATTCCCAAGCGGAACTGGGTATTGCCAACCGTTTGCGTATTGAAGATACGCCCGAAAATGAACAGGCCAAATATAACCTGCCGATGCAATGGGGCGTTTATGACAACACCAAAGAGAAAGTGTTGGTTTCCAACGTCATTGAGCGCGGCGATATTCCCGGCCCCGGCTATCACTGGTATAAGCTGGGCGAAACCCCGCTGACCGGCAACGATACGCTTTACCTCTTCTGGTCGTGGTGGATTCAGCTTGATCTGGGAGACGGTTTCGACGAGGAGAATCCACAAAAGCCGTATGAAGTGTGGGCCAACATTAAGTTTGAAGGACCAATGTTCCCACACGGGCGTGCCGACGATAAAAATGCAATCTCGGTGGAACGCATCGTTCTGGTGCAGCAGTAAAAAATCGGCAGAAAAAAATGTTTACAAACATTTACAGCGGGGTATAATAGGAATTGTCCCGGTAGAATTTTAGAATTGTACCGAACAAGAGCGATTATGCCCCGCACTGCCACTCAGCCAGCCGATAACACCATACCACGCTACCGTTTGTTGGCGGATGAACTCCGCCAACAAATTCAGTCGCGTCAATTGCTGCCCGGCGACCGCTTGCCCACCTTTGCGGAAATGCGCGTTCAATACAACGTGACTTCAACGACAATTGAGCGCGTTTACGGCATTCTCGAAAGTGAGGGGCTCATTAAGCGCCAACAGGGCAGTGGCACTTTCGTCACGGAACAGAAACGCCCCACCACTGGAAATATTGGTTTACTGTTTCAAGTGGAATCGCTGACTAATCCTTATGAAATGGATTTGTTAGCCGGTATGCGCTACGAGGCGATGCAGCATGGCATGGAGATTTTGTTGCTCAATGCCCAGGATGAGAACGCCGATTACGACAAGTTCGATGCGATTGCCATGTATTGCGATATCGCCGAAGCCACCAGTCTGAATTTGCCGCCGAATATGCCTGCCGTGCTGCTCTTTGAGACTTGCCCGGAATTCACCTGTATTGTGCCCGACGACTTTGAAGGTGTCAGATTAGCAACACAACACCTTATTGCGCAGGGCCACCGTAAGATTGCTTACCTGCAGCATTCTTACGACGACTCCATCGGTTGGCAGCGTTTAGCCGGTTACCAGGCGGGCCACCGTGAAGCGGGACTTGAAACGGATAGCCAATTCATACGGCAATTTGAAAAATCTTTGACCCAGGATTATCGCGAAGCCGCCGAAGTTGTCATGCAAGACTGGCTTAAAAATGATTGGCATCAATTAGGCTGCACGGCTCTCTTGGCTCATAACGATGAAGTTGCAATCGGTGCCATGAACGCCTTTTTAGAAAACGGTTTGAATGTGCCGCGCGATGTGAGTGTAGTCGGGTTCGACGGCACAATGATTTGCGATCTTTGCACTCCAAAGCTCACCAGTATTAAGGTGCCACTTCGCGAGATCGGCAGCCGTGCAGTTACAGTTCTCATGGAGCAACTCCAAGGAGGAGTAAAAGCGCCCGAGAAAATCACTCTGCCCGTCCAACTCATTCCGGGCGCTTCAGTTCAGCCCATTGAAGAACCACGCGCGTGAGCAAGTGGATTGAGGAAGCCTTACAATAGGACAAATAGATGCCAAACACAAACAAAAGGCCGAAACAATCCGCTCGCTCACGCGCGCGGTTCTTCAGTTACTCATTGTATTAACAATCATCTTCAAACTTTTGGCAGGCACATTATTATGCTTTGTCAAAACATAATTACTAATTGCTCTTACCTATCTAATATTTTTCAAACGGAGAAAACACAACAATGCAAGACAACAACTGGGTACAAATCGTCGAAAACGACGACCGCATCGCCATCGAAACACCCGAACTCGAAGTCGCCATCCCCAAGCGCAATCCCAAGCACTGGATGACCGGCACGGAAAAGGAATCGTTTCGCGACAAAGCCACTGGCTTCCACGAAGCCGGCGACGGCCTGATGGTGATCGACTGGCTGATGGAGCCAGGCAGCGATGAGGAATACGCCGACCAACTCGATGACAATGAACTCACCCATTTCGCTCAATACGTGTGGTATGAAAACGAAACCGATCCCAAAGAGATCGACTACGCCCGCAATGCGCACGGCAGCAGCCACCGCAAGCGCGCCGTCGAAGGGCCACAGCTCTGTCACCGCCTGAAGCCGGTGCAGCCTGAAATCATCCAGGGTGAAGACTTCGTGGCCGTGAAAACCCAGAGCCGCTTCGAGTTTGCCGCTCCGGGCCGTCAGGCGGGGTCGCTGTGGACACAGCTCATTGTGTTCCCCAAAGGCAAGCGCTACTTTTTGCTGATGGACCAAATCGACAGCATCAACGATTCGCCTGAAATGTTCCTGCGCAACGATACGCCGGGCGTCATCCGCCACAATGAGGGAGATACTTTCAGCGAGGTGTATCTGAGTTACTTAGGCGGCCCCAACGGCACGTTGATTCCATCACACGAATTCTTCAAGCCATTCCCGCCCGACATGAAATTCGGCTATCGCCGCGATCAGAACGTATTGCCCGAGACCTTCATTCGCGGCTACCGCCTGCGCGACAAGGATACCGGCGCCCAAGGCCCGTGGCTGGCCGGTATGACACTCGAACCCGAAGTCGTCTACGAAGCATGGTGGAGCCAGCGCAACGAGAACGTCATCGTAACTATCGAAGAAGTGCATGGCAAGCCAGTGAAGGCCGGAGAATCGTTTAGCGCCGCCCACCTGGTTGGTTTCTTCGATTCCGTCGAAGAGATGCACGAAGTCTACGAGCAGTACAAGGGCCATACAGCCCTGTTTGCCGATGCTTCGGGCTGGCGTTTAGAGAAATAAAGCAGCACCACTCATGGAGCGTGAGCTATTACCGGCTCATGCTCCATTTCTTTTGGTTGGGAACCCTTTGCCACGGTAGCCTTCCTTAGAAGCGAAAGATACACCATTCCGCGACAGGCAACCATGAATATTCCGGTTCTCAAAGGACTCATCAAACGCAGGATTTTAGTCAACTTTCGCGCCGATCCGGCTGTGGTACAAACGATACTTCCCCAACCGTTTCGCCCCAAACTGCATCAAGGGGAAGCCATTGTAGGCATCTGCCTCATTCGCCTGGAACAGATCCGCCCTGCCCTCTCCCCGCTTGCCGTGGGCATCGCCAGTGAAAACGCTGCTCATCGCATCGCTGTCGAATGGGAAGAAGATGGTCAGGCTAAAGAAGGGGTTTACATTCCACGGCGCGATACCGGTTCACAACTCAACCACCTGGCAGGAGGACGCCTTTTTCCCGGTGAACATCATCTGGCTCATTTCGAGGTGCTTTCTACCGATACCCAGATCGACTTCCACATGCAGTCGGAAGATGGCCAGGTGAAAGTCGATGTGGCCGGAAAAATTGATTCTCGCCTTCCGGTCGACTCACATTTTGCGTCTCTGGAAGAAGCCTCGGCGTTTTTCGAAGCCGGTAGCCTGGGTTACTCCGTGCGTCACGATAGCCCGGGGCTCGATGGAATGCTACTCAAAATCAAAAGCTGGCATGTCGATACGCTGGATGTTTCTCATGTGTATTCCAGCTATTATGCCGATGAAGCGCTCTTTCCCAAAGGCAGCGTTACCTTCGACCACGCCCTCATCATGCGCGATATTGAACATGAGTGGCATGGGCAGAAAGAAATCGCTGACGAATAGCATTTGACACACTCAAGTGCGCGCGCTGCATCAACCTTCTGGCCTACACTGGCGACATGAAAAGAGCCAGTTTAAAGCAGCAAACCATTTTGAAAGAAGCGCTGATGCATACTGCTACTTTCTTAACGCCTGTCGCAATTTGCCTTGGCTTTCCTGAGTTTGCTTTTTTATCGGCGCAATCTTTATCGGCCTGCCCTTCGGG
Organism: Abditibacteriia bacterium; assembly: GCA_036833945.1. Taxonomy (GTDB): domain Bacteria; phylum Armatimonadota; class Abditibacteriia; order Abditibacteriales; family Abditibacteriaceae; genus DAITOV01. The sequence goes on along the minus strand of DAITOV010000159.1, from coordinate 2,575 downwards.
TTGATATTGGTTGCCAGCGTTCCATTTTATCTTGTCCGCTTAGGAAAACTTGAAAAAGACCCGCTGAGGAGCCAACTGACCTGTCTTAGTTTGCTATTGGGTTTTATCGTAGGCTGCACATTGGTGATTATGCCGCGCATGGAATATTTTGAATATCTGTTGTTCAGTATGAGACATTGAAACAACGTTCTTACCCCGTGGTGATAACCACTTTATTGATGATCGCCCGGTGCGCCGCTTCGGCTAATTCGTGCGGATCTCGCACATCCCGGGTGAGCGAAGCGCTACCCATGCTGATTTCCATCGTTGGGTCAGGCCACTCCAACGTATCGATGACGAGTTGCAATCGTTTGGTCAGCATCGCCGCTCCACGCCCATCGGTATAGGGCAGCAGCAGCATAAATTCACCGTTGTTATAGCGCGCCACAAAATCCATCTCGCGCACATTAGCCAACAAGACATCAGTAAGCTGGCACTGCGCCTGGTTCATGGTAGCCTCGCCCAGGGCAGTGCTATGTTCTTTGAATTGGTTAAATTCCACAGCCAGGACCGCCAGGGTTCCGTTGTAGGTCCGCGCTCGGCGAAACTCGATTTCCAATTGCTGATCGAAGGCCCGACGGTTCCAGGCACTGGTGATATCGTCTGCCGGGTTGGCAATGCTTACTCCGGTATTGAACTCATCCAATGTCCGCTGCCGCGCTTCGAGTTCGGCCTGGGCCTGCAGGCGTTCGAGTTCGCCGCCCAGCCATTGCGCCATCAGTTGCAAGAATTCGCGATCGGCCGCCACAAACGGCTTGGAGCGCTCGGCTACACCTGAAAAACACAGCACACCGAAAACCCGGTCATGCACTAAAATCGGAACAGATAAGAACACTTCGACATCAGCCACGCTGTAGAAAGGGAAATCGCGCCAATCGGGCGAGAAATCGGCGCTGCGGCTTTCATCGGTTTGGTAAAGACGGCGGCTACGCGCCGTGACCTGGTTTGGCGTATCGGCCGCCGGGGTATTGCGCTCGTAGAGCTTGCCCTGCCGTATGCGCTCATCGGGCGAAACGACCTGCATCACTTCAAAGCCCTTGGGAACGATCTGGCCAATGACGCCGGTTTCGACGTTATAACGACGGCAACCCATTTCCAGCAGCGCGTGCAATTTCTCCAGGAGATCGGAGTCGCGATCGACCACGACCTGATGCAGGCTACTCACGGCGTCTCGCGTGACCGTCAACTCTTCTGCGGCGCTTTGTTCGGCAGTCACGTCCTGGAGAAAAACCGCGCCGACCGCCCCCACCGTACCATCGAGCAACTGTTTATTCTTCAGGGCCACGACTTCCTGGCGCAGCCACAGCATTTTGCCGCCCTTATGGAAGAAACGGCGCTCCAGAATATACTGTTTACGCTCACCTTCCTTAATATCGTTGAAAAGCGTTTTGTCCTGGTGGGCATCCTCGGGGTGGACGAAATTCGTCAGCGGTGCGCCAATGATATCAGAAGCGTTGTAGCCTAAAATGCGGCAAACCGCCGGGTTGGCCGCCAGCACTCGCTCGTGGGCATCCAAAAGGGCAACGCCAATCGTCGAATTGGCAAATACCGCCCGAAATGAAGATTCATCTCCCGGCACGTCGGGTTGGGCAATCGGGCGCGGTGCGGCCAGTTTTTTCAATAATCGCCTGAGCAAGATGACAATGGCAATGAGAATACCCAGTGCCAAAATAATCAGCAGCCAATTCACTTCCTTCGAAGAGGCCAGAAAAAATGCCACCGGATTGTTCAAAAATTGCACAAACGACGACTTAAAATTCATGCTGGAATTATTTGTAACGCCAAAATTTTTTAAGCGATAGGGCCACAGACAGCAAACAACCTGAACAAAAGCATCCGCCTTTCTTCCATCGTGGCTTTAATAGCAAAATAGTCGCCATTGCAAAAAATTAATCTCGCAATTCACACGATGCCGATCACGCTATTTCCCGAGCGAAACACGGTGCCTAAAATGGAAATACGCCATGCAAAAATGGTGTTCCACATTTAAGGCGCATATCACAGTACTTTAGAAGAGAATTTATGGTTTTTAACGCCCGGGCGAGGGCGGTGTTTTTTGTGGGCGCTTGGGAGACAATTCGAGTGATTGCCCTGCAAGGCTCGCTGCCTCAGCAGCTTGTTGCGCTGCGCTGATTTGGTATTCGGCGGTTTTCCAGGCCCGTTCGACTTGCGGCATCCACTGGGATTCGGGGTATTTCTGCCAGAAGAACTGGAGGAGCTGCAGGGTGACTTGCGGCTCACCAAGGTGCTGCACATAGAGCTGGGCAGCGCGCAGCAAGGCGACTTCACCCTCACTGGCATCAGGAAAAGTGTAGGGGATTTTGACCAGGGTTTCGGCTGCGTTTTTGTAATCGAAATCTTTAGCCATCTGGTTGCCGATAGCTAATTGTTCGGAGGGCTGGAGGATGAACGTCGTGTATTTCTCCACTGCGGTGAGATAGGCAGCGGCCGCTTTCTGGCGTTCACCGAGGCGCATGTAGTTGCGGATCGCCAATGCGAAATGATCGAGCGCTTCGTTTTCGCTATTTTGCTTCAT
>DAITOV010000158.1:0-10616 GCA_036833945.1 Abditibacteriia bacterium | reverse complement strand
CCATTGTACGTCAGGGAACTGAGGCCGGAGCACCGTCACTTTCGCCACGCCTTCCTGCACGTAGTTTTCCCCGCTATGCCGCAACCCGGCGGCGAGGTATGCTTGCAGCTTTTCGGTCGGCACGGTCTTGCTGGCACCGACGAGAATCACCTCTTCCGGCTTACGCCCTACCCGCCGGGCAGCAGCGACAATACGCTCTTCAACCGAACGAAGGCAGACTTTTTCAAGGGAGTTTTCCCTGTTTTTCACATCGTTTTCCCCTGGCATAATCGGGATTTAATATTAACAGAGAGAGAGTTGGGATAACGGTAAGAGTTCCGGCTTTTAATAGTCTCTTTAGCCACAGATTGACACAGATTACACAGATAAAGGTTGAATTGGCGGTAAGTAAACGGCCTCCGCTCAACTGATGATGAGATGAGACACTAAAACAGCCCCTGTCTCCCATCTGTGTAATCTGTGTCAATCTGTGGCTAAATTAAAAAATAGCGAAAACTTGCGACGAAGTTAGCGTAGCCGAAGGCTTTGCGTGCTATGAGGTCAAGTAAATCACCAGGGCACTCTCTCACGCGCTATGCGTAATCCGCTCTTCCTCGCCCAAAGCATCATTCAGCATTACGTTGTTCTCTGCTATGCCACACGCGGATAATAACGACGGTATTTTCACCTTCAAGCTTATGGCGCAAAACATAGGCACCGCTGCCAAAAGCCATATAAAGTTCGCGGCGACCGGTGTCGTCAGGCATGAGACGCCCAACATGAGGAGCATTTTGAAGGAGTTGCACACCCGTGACAATGGTTTCCACCATGCGCACAGCGGCATCGGGACTTTTTTGCTTTAAAAATTCATGGAGTCTTTCGATATCGGCAAGAGCTTCCGGCAACCATTTTATTTCGGACACTTGGCCGCCTTGCCCTGTGCCAATTTGTTCAACCATTCGGTGGCGGTCTCGTGGGAAATCGCTTCGCCAGTCAATTCATACCGCTCCCAACGTTCCTGATCTTCACGTTTTTCGGACTCGTATTGCTCTTCGCGGTCGAGGTAAGACTCGATCGCTGCTTTCATCAGGTAATGGGGCGTGCGGTTCTTGAGCTTACCCAACTCTTTGAGCCGCTGTCGAGTCGTCTCGTCCAACTTGATGCCTTGTGTTGTCGTCGCCATATCAGTTACCTCTTATCTTTTAAAGTAGCATAAGGTGCAACCTTTTGCAACGCGCAACAGCGCATTTTCGGAGTTGAGCATATTGAAGAACCGCGCGCGTGAGCGAGTCGGGTATGTCAGGCATTTTGCCTATCCCGGCACCCGTTGGCCCTGGTAAGAAGTTGACGCCCACCCGGCTTGCTCACGCGCGCGGTTCTTCAGTTATGCGCTATGCGTAACCCGCTCTTCTTCGCCCAAGTTCTCCGGCGGGGCTAAATCTTCCGGTGCTAATCCCGCTACCGTATCGGCAAACGACGGGCTTTCATACGCCTGCGGAATCGTCACCGCACAATGCGGCGTCGGCTCGAAGGCAAAAACGCGTGCTACCTTATCGCCCCAGGTGCCTTCGGGTATTAAGCGCAAAGCGTCGGTTTTCACATCCAGCGGCTGCCAGACCAGACGCATGTAGTTATCGTCTTCGCGAAGTACCGTTTGCCAGTTTCCGGCTTCATCGCGCGCTTCAATACGGAACTGCTTCACCAGCGAACCCGGCACGCGATTATTATCGCCCTGTGGGAACGAGCACGGCATGCGCTTGGTGTGCGCCAGGTTGCTATCGAACACCAGACGCACGCCTTTCACTTCCACCGGTTGGGGCCAGGAGAACTGCGCGGCTGCACCAGGCTGTGCGTTCCAGGCGTGGTTTTCGTCTTCCAGATCGCGGTCGATGCCATCGAGCAAGGCCGCAACATCATCGCCATCGCCGGTAAGTGTGGCACCCGCCACCAACGCTGAAACCGGCCGGGTAAGCCCAGGCAGCCAGCAATCGTAATCCATCAACAGGTTTTGCAACTCTTGTAACTTTTCGCCCTGGCTCAAGTCGCGGGGGTTACTCTGATCGCGAGTACACAATGCCGCCGCCGTGCCTACAGCTTGACCGAGAAGAGCGCAGGTGCCCATCACGCGTGTGCTGGAAAGCGCGGCGTGAGTGACGGAAATATTACGCCCGGCAAACAGCAGGTTCTCCACGTTGCGCGAATAGAGGCTGCGGAAAGGAATGCCATAGGGCGAAGGCGCGGGATGGAAAATCGTCGGTGAGCCGGGATAGTAGATGCCTGCCGGATGGTGGTCGTCCATCGGCCAGCCGCCATAGGCTACGATATCTTCAAACCGGCCACCGTCGCGCACGTCGTTTTGCGTCAGCACGTGGTCGCCGATAAAACGACGGTTCTCGCGCTTGCCGGGCAGACTGCCGATCCATTCCAACGCCCAGTTGGCCGACTCTTCCTTTTCGGGCGCATGGTTTTTGATGTAATCCCACACGCCATAGACAATCTTCATCAACTCGTCGCGAATGGCTTCGGCATCTTTAATGGTATCGTTCAAACCGCCTACTTCAATCCACCAGAAATTGCCGCCGCGCACGCCGCTCATGCGCTTGGGCAGGTCTTCGGGTTTGGTGAATTTATAAGCCCAGCGCGGTGCCACGAAGCTCTGCGGCTCGTCGGTGCGGCGCATCTGCAGGAGCAGCGAGTTGCCCATCGTTTTGGCATCGGCGTTTTGCGGCTCGATATCTTCATCGAACTCCTCGCGCGCCTCGCGCCCGCTGCGCCACTCGGCTGGTGTGAGCGCAGCCAGGATGCTGTCACCCGAGCAATCGATAAAAGTGCGGGCGTTCACCTTGCGCATGGTCTGCGAGGTCAGTTCCCACGCCGTGATGCTGGCGATGCGGTCGCCATCCATGCTGGCGTCTAGGCACGAGCAGTTGAGGAACGTGGTGAGGTTAGGCTCGAAGTGCGTCTTGCCATAGAGCACGCTATCCCAAATGGAATAGTTGAGCGACGAGTTGTGGTAGAGATTCTCCAACTGAATCTCTTCCAGAATGCCGGTTTCCTTGTGGTGCTTGCCTTTGGCACCGCAAATCCACATTCGCACTTCCGAAGAAGCGTTGCCGCCCAAAACGGGGCGGTCGTGAATTAAGGCGGTTTTAGCACCGCCGCGCGCAGCAGCAATGGCCGCGCACATGCCGGATACGCCACCACCGATGACGCAGACATCGAACTGGTGGGTTTCGTGATGAATTGAAAAAGACATGGGAAAAGTAGATTTGAGTTTTGAATTTTGGATTGAAAGCGCTGCGTGGAGCAGCAAGCGAGCCAAAGGTCGCTGGGAATTGATATTATTATCTCAACCGACCCAGCGCAACCTTAATAGCTCCTGCCAACGAACCCGATATTGATGAATAGGCCGCCACTCTTGCACTGCCATGCAGGAGAAAGAGATAAAATCGCTTTTTTCAATGATTGAGTTTTTCCGAAAAATCGGACTGATACGTTCCGTGCACAATCCGTAGCGAGCGCAACTGCCCTTTAAAGAATGTTGCACCTTTGCCAAACAAATTTTCCGGCTGGATATGCCCTCCAAAAACCGAAGGTTTGAAAAATGCCCCACGCTCGCTAAACGGAAACCGCCGTATTTTTCTATTCACGATAAAGATCAACTCTTCGAGATTATAGCCCACCCTAACCTGCGACCATTGCCCCTCGGCTATTTCCAAATCAGTTTTAAATTCCTTAAGGGCAATTGGCTTACGTGGCTCTCCCGTGCGACTGCTGAACACGGCTTCCAGCTTTCTGCCACGCCTCAATCAGGGGTGGTTCAGGAGTTTAAAGGAGGCAAGAATCATCATTGAAGACTGGAGACTGGGTTACAACCACGTCCGCCCGCATAGTGCTTTAAATAACAACACGCCCAGCCAATCGCGTAAAATCAAAACCAAGGAAATCTCCCCTTAAAAATGGGATGAAATTGGGGAGAACGTCAACAACATCACCGATCAGGAAGCAGGGCCGCGCGCCAAAGCAGACCACAGGATAACGAGCACCGTAATCTTGGGCATACAACCAAAGCAATTCTTCCAGACGGGCAAGAGCTGGCGAGGCGGGGAATACACCACATCTGCTTCAAGCGGGGTTCGATTTGTTTTTTTTAAGGACCAACCCCACCTGGCTATGCGAAATCTTCTCCACGAACTCCAATTCAACGGCCTGCTCAGCCAAAAGACGCAATGACCAACTGCCATAACCTTCGGGAGGAGCACTACAGGCCAAAGCTGTGATTTGGGCACGTGCTTCACCACTCAAAGCAGGAGGTCGGCCTGAACGGGGCCGGTCTTTGAGCATGGCCAGCCCACGGGCATGATAGGTATCACGCCAACTCGCTACGGTTTTGGAAGTGACATGCAGGGTGGCGGCAATACTCGCCAGAGTCTGACCCCGCTCTAATTCAAGTAATGCGGTAGCGCGCTTGAATGCCTGGGAAGACTGTTGGCCTTTGCCAAGCAACTCCAGAAAATGTGCTTTATCGGCGGGGCTGAGTTGAAAGTCTTGTTTAGCCATGCGTCAAGTATCGGACAAAACAGAAAGAATGCAAATAATTATTTTACAGACTAGTGAGAGGTAAAAGCCAATCGATTCTGATTCGCTGAATTTTCAGGCTGCTTTTTAAAACGATAAAATGCTTTTATTATCAAATAATCAAGCTCACCTCTATTCTCACAACAGCCCATGTTCCAGAGATTCACCAACTTCAACTCAGGCAATGGTCAATTTACAGGTTTCTTACAAACAGCCGTGTTATATATCCCATGCCATCCACTTTCCATCTGATCGCTTTCCCGGTCCGTCTGTGTATAACGTTCAAGAACCTCAAAACCAGCTTCCTGCAAACAGGTTTCGAACTCGGCTGGAGTGAAATGCCTAAAATGATACGGATTATTCATCGCTTCCAATGGAATCACTTCTTCGTTTGGAGAAGAACACAATAACAATCCTCCTGGCTTAAGGGCAGCAAAGAAAATGGCTAATACTTTCTGATACTCTTGAATATGCTCAATTGTTTCGAACGAAACAACCATATCGAATGATGCAGGAACTAACGAAACTTGAGTGACATCACCTTCACGGTATTCGATCTTCTGATGCTCGTAGTATGAGTGGGCATATTCAATCGCTCCCGGATCGATATCCATAGCAAATATAGACGAAATACGCTCTACTTGGGCTAAAATAAATGAACCATATCCAATACCACAAGCGATATCTGCTACAGCAAAATTGTCCCCTACAAATCTTGTGGCGAGTGTATAGCGAGCGCGGTGATCGGCACGGACCCCTTGAAGTTTAGGCGCGACTTGTCGTTCCTTTTTCTGCGTAATCTTAGAGGCTCTGGCAATCAGGTAACCCTCATTAGAAGTTTCGATTTGTATTCTTGCAAATCCATTCTCTTCAAGAAGATATTCCAACCGTGCTGCATCATAGCCAGATTTTCTCACGTCTTTATATGTTTGATTGTAGTCTGGTTTTTTGGGATCACTGCCACATTGCAAACCGTAAATTCCATAGAATGCATTTCGAGCAAGACTTTTTTCTTCCGGGGAACCCTCTTCGCTCCAATTAGCTTTTAACCATTCGTTAATATGGAGCGTAATGTCAGGAACAACAATTTCTATGGTCCCATTCACACGCAGAGCCTTATACCAATTGGTGAGGGTAACGCGTGCCTCTTCGTCGGTTAAATATTCCAATGTCTGTCTGGAAAGAATCGTATCGACATCGGTAGTAAAGCAGTGTATTTCCCACGGTCGACAGACAAGACGAACCCCTGAATGAGGAACTTTGTCGCAAATCACATAACCCGATTCTACATCTTCGTTAGGGCCAAAATAGAGCCGCAAAGAGGCACCGGATGGTTTTTCGCCAATCCACCCCCAGGGAACATGCTTAGTTTTCGATACCTGTAAACCGAGTCGATTAAATCCACTTTTAATTTTTTCTTGTAAAAAATTTTTCATAGTCAATAATAAATAAAATTTCAATTACACATTTACACCGCCAACTTCCGATCCAGCGTGCGATAGTTCACAGCTTCAGCCACATGAAACATCTGAATGTTTTCCGAGTCATCCAGATCGGCAATGGTACGACTCACTTTTAAAATGCGGTCATAGGCACGCGCAGAAAGGTTGAATTGGTTGATGGCGGTTTTGAGCAGATTCTGCGCGGCATCGTCCATGCGGCAGTATTGGCGGAGTTGCTTGGCGCGCAGTTGCGCGTTGCAGGTGAGGCCGTCGGCGGCCAGGCGCTGCACCTGTTTGGCGCGGGCACGGCAGACACGCTCGCGCACAGTGGCCGAGCTTTCGCCGATGGAACGGGTCATGAGTTCCTGCGTGCTCAGGCGAGGCACCTCCACATGGACATCAATTCTATCCAGTAGTGGTCCTGATATTTTTGCCATATAACGTCGTATTTGAGTGGGCGAACACACGCATGTCCGCTGAGGATCGCTCCTGTAGCCGCATTGGCAAGGATTACTTGCTGATATTAATTGGAAGCGTGCTGGGAAGGAAAGTGATTGAGCAGCGCGAGAGATGGTAACGTGAGCATCCTCAAGCGGCTGGCGTAGCACTTCGAGCACATCGCGACTGAATTCGGGCAATTCATCAAGAAACAATACGCCGTGGTGAGCCAGTGAAATTTCACCCGGTCGCGGATAGCTGCCGCCGCCCACCAACCCGGCGTGGGAAACGGTATGATGCGGCGCGCGAAACGGGCGCTGTGCGACTAACCCTTGGTTAGCACTCAGCAATCCAGCTACTGAATAAAGCTTGGTCACTTCCAGTGCTTCGCTCATCAAGAGCGGTGGCAAAATGGTGGGCAAGCGACGTGCCAGTAAAGTCTTACCCGAACCAGGCGGGCCGATCAGCAGAACGTTGTGACCGCCCGCCGCCGCCACTTCCAATGCACGCTTGACGGTTTCCTGGCCTTTCACATCCGACCAGTCCACATCCCCATCGGGTTGATCGAGAAAGCTTTGAGGCACCTCATAGGGTGCTGGCTCACGCTGGCCTTGAGTGAGGAGTTCAACGGCATCGGCCAGGCTTTCGATGCCGTAGACATCGAGCCCTTCCACTACGGCGGCTTCGGCCAGGTTGGCGCGTGGCACCAATAGTGCGGTTTTTCCGGCCTGTTTTGCACCAATCGCTATGGGTAATACACCGTTAACCGCACGCACTTCGCCATCGAGCCCCAATTCACCGACAACGGCGAAGTTTTCCAGATGCTTGTTGGCAATCTGGGCGTCACCAATCAGCACGCCTAAGGCAATAGGCAAGTCGAAGAGCGGGCCTTGCTTCTTGGTATCGGCCGGAGCCAAGTTCACCGTGATGCGCCGCAAGGGCCAGGTAAAACCGCTGTTTTTAATGGCCGAACGCACGCGTTCGCTCGATTCACGAATCGCCGCATCCGGCAGCCCTACCACCGAAAACCCTGCAAAATTCGAGGAAACATCCACCTCGACACGGACAACGTAAGCATCCACTCCCAAGACGGCCAAAGCATCCAATTGTGACAGCATGGCAAGATTATAACAGTCAAGCAAATGAATTTGTTGAGGTGATTTTCATTTAAAACACGTATTATATTCCTCATTGATGCAACACGACGTTTATCGGAAACCAAGCTCTTTTCGCGCTCTACTCAAAGTGACAGCACTGACTAATCTGTAAAATAAATTTTTACTCTTCTGGTATTGAGAATATCGGTTCGAAGACTTGGCCTTGCAATCTGTCATTCTGAGCCAGCGAAGAATCTCATTCCACCTCCCTAAACTTATATGACAAAGGGAGATGTTTTAGTTCATTGTTACGAAGGTCATAGGTGCGGTAAACGCCGAAGCAATTCCCGCCGTGCCTGCGTATGTTCATCGCCCCAAATCCGCCGTTATATGGCAAAAATTCGGGACCACTCCTCGACCGCATCGACCTCCATATCGAGGTGTCGCGCCTGAGTACGCAAGAATTGATGACCCGTTCGGTCGCGGTATAAAGACAATAGGAAAGTGCCATCGCCTAATTCATCTGCAAATGAATCAGCGGATAAGCCCTACCCTGCCCGTCCAATTCCGACCGCCCACAACGCGCGAACCCCAACTTCTCATAAAAACCGATTGCCTGTAGATTCTGCTCGTTCACATCGGTGGTGAGTTGGGGATAACGACGAACCGCCTCTTCTACCAGGAAACGTCCTACTCCCTGTCCACGATAAGCAGGGTCTACAAACAGCGCTTCCATATGACTTTCGATCAGCAGCATGAACGCCACAGGAATATCGTTATCATCGACAGCTAACTCAAAAGTAGTCTCAGGAATGAACACGACCACTTCCGCTTCAATAGCAACGCGGTCTTGCGGTGTGAGGAAATCGTGCGTCGCGTCCACCGCGCGTCGCCAGATGTCGAGTATGCGGTTGCTATCGGCGGGGGTTGATTTACGAATTTTCAGCATCTCATCATTTTAATAAAAAACCGCACCCTTTCGGGCGCGGCTCTGAAGAACCACGCGCGTAAGCAAGTGGACTGTGACAGCCTCTTACGAGGGCGAAGGAAAGCCCGGGATAAGCAAAAAACTCAAACAATCCGGCTCGCTCACGTGCGCGGTTCCTCAAGGCTTTACCAACCCTTACGCACGCCCACAGTCCCCTTCCAACCGGAATACTCACTGCCACTAACCTCTAACTGATAACCGCCGGCCACATAGGCACTCCAACCGTTCGAGCTTTGCGGAACCAGCGAGAAGCCAAGCTGCACTTCACCGGTGGTGCCACCTGCCGGAGTGGTGGCCGATTCGCCCAGGCTACTCACGCGCACGTCCTGATTGAAGGTCTTCCATAGATTGGCACTCACCCACGGCTGCACGCGCGCGCCCTGATGCGGGTTGCGCGCCAGGCGCACACCGACACGCCCCGTTACGCCGCTCAGGTTCCCCACGTCGAAGCGGGTCGAATCCGCGAGGCGTATCTCGTCGATGCTGGTCTTCTGATACAGCAACTGCCCCTGTAACTCGGCAACGTATTTACTTTCGCGGTTGAGCTGCTTACCGGCTTCGAGCGAAACCAGATAGCTGGAGCCTTCGCTTTTAGTGGTATCGCCCAGGTATTTTAGCTCGGCATCGGAAAAACGCGAATACTGCGCGGTGGCGTCCCAGTAAAAACCATTGCTGTGGTAGCGGGTATAGTAGGCACCGATGCTGGTCGCATTGACTTTCAGGTTGCCCAGACGATTATTGCCCCGCAAGGCATCGCCGCGCGAAGTGGCATAACCCAGGTATACGCCGCCATAGCTGCGACCTGCGCCAAGCGAACCCGAAGCCAACAGGTCGATACCGGCCTGCGCACCCCACAGTGAGGCGTCGTAACCGCCGCCGGTGCCGCCATTGGAACTAAATTCATTGCTCTGCCCGAAGATACGCCCCCACACGCCTTTACGCGCAACCTGCTCATCGGCAGGCAAGGTGAAATTGCGGCTCACCAAACGGGTACCGGTGCGGCGAGTATAGTAATCAACAGCATCGTCGCCCTGACGTTGGCGGTCGTGGGGAGTAGATAACGTGGCCAGCGAAGTGCGCCCGGCCAACACGGTCAGCGCACCGGCCATCGGCACTTCACCGCGCATTTCATCGCTCTCGCGCAAATACCAGTTCTGCCCGGTTTCTTCGCTCAAGCCACGGCCCAGTTGATAGCTATAAAGTCCACGTCCCACCGAATTGCCCAGCACAAAGGCATTATCGGCCGAATCGCCCGTCACTTCCACCACGTTGATACCCTCTGCGGTGAGAGGCGTGACGCCACCAACCGGGTTGACGTAAACCCGCGTCGGGCCGGAAACGATACTCACGTTATCGACAATCAGCCTGTCGGAGACGCCGCTTTCAAAATCGGTATCGAGATGCAGGCTGCCACCGTTCGATTGGAAGTCGCCGCTGCCGTCATTGGTGAAGAGGGCAATATCTCCGGCATAGGCAATATCACCACCGGCTTCGCGGTTTTGCAACACAAGTGAACCGGAATGCAGCACGGTGCTTGCACCGGTGAAAGTGGTTGTCACTGCCCCCTGCGCGTTGGCGGCCAAAATGGAGCCGCCAGCCTTGTTATCGAGGAGGTTGGTCCCGCCGCCCAGTTCGCTGGTAGCCCCGGCGACTTGCCAGGTTCCGGCATTGTTGAAAGTGTTGCCCTGGTCTCCCAGCGTCACCGCCCCCAAAAGCGACTGGTTGTTATTGATGACAACTGCACCCGAACCGCTGCTAATCGCCAGCCCGGCTGCGCTTTGCGAACTGTTGCGCACGGTGCCGTTATTGGTGATTTCTATGGCCTGGCTGCTGCTGGAATCGGCATCAATAGCGGCAGTGCCGCCTTCGACCACACCGCCGATTGTAATACTTGTGATACCACTACCAGCGTTATAGGTGAGAATGCCGGTATGTGCGCCACTGACATCGGCAACGTTCACCCGCAAGTTACCAGCAGTCTCTCCGTTGACCGCCGAAATGCCGTCTGCGGTATCGCCCGTCACCGAACCAGTCGCCGTGCTGGCGGTATCTCCTGTGCCGCTATTGCCACTCAAAATACAATAGGCCCCGCTC
>DAITOV010000157.1:0-10663 GCA_036833945.1 Abditibacteriia bacterium | reverse complement strand
TTATTTGAAGACGATTTACAAATTGCGCAGTGACGATGAAGCCGTCACCACGCAAGCGGTGGCGGCGCGCCTGGAAGTGGCACCGCCCTCGGCGACGGCCATGATCAAGAAGCTGGCGAGTATGAAGCTGGTGAGCCACACGCCCTATCGCGGCGTGGAACTCACCCCCGCCGGTGAGAAAATCGCGCTGGAAGTGATTCGCCACCATCGTCTCATCGAAACCTATCTGGCCGAAGTGCTGGGAGTGGCGTGGGACAAGGTACACGATGAAGCCGAACGCTGGGAACACATTCTCAGCGAGGAAGTGGAGGCCAAAATGGCCGAAGCGCTCAATCATCCCACCCGCGACCCGCACGGCGCGCCCATACCCGCACTCGACGGCACCGTGCCGCGCGATGGCTGGACCCGGCTGAGTGATGCCGCCCCCGGAACTTTGGCGACAGTGCGCCGGGTCAGCGATGAAAACGGAGAACTGTTGCGGCACCTGAGCGAGCTTGAACTGGTGCCGGGCAGCGAAATTGAAATATTGCGCGCTGTGCCTGCCGAAGGCGTGTTGCAGTTGCAGGTGAAGGGGCAACCCAAAACCATCGGTGCGGCTCCGGCGCGTTCGGTGCTTATTGAAATTCACGAAGCGAGCGAGAACTGAAAATCACATGATGAAACGACTCTTATTTTTTGCCCTGGCTGTTGTGGGCGCGTTGCAACTTTCGGGCTGTGGACAGTCCACCACCACGCCGGGCGGCGCAGGCGAAGGAAAACTCAACGTGGTGGCGACCACCGGCATGATTGCCGACATCGCCAAAAACATCGGCGGCGAACACGTCGAAGTGCAAGCGCTGATGAACGCGGGCGTCGATCCTCACCTTTATAAGGCCACGCCCGGCGATATCAGCAAGCTTAACAAGGCCGATATCGTGTTCTACAACGGCCTGCACCTGGAAGGCAAAATGGCCGATATCCTGGAGAAACTGGCGCGCACCAAACCCAGCGTGGCCGTGGCCGAGGGCATTCCCAAAGACAAATTGCATGTCTTTGCCGCTGCGCCGGAGTTTCCCGATCCGCACGTGTGGTTCGATGTGAAGATGTGGCTCATCGCCACGCAAGCGGTGCGCGACGAGCTGATTAAGGTGGATGCCAAAAACAAAGCTGCCTATGAAAGCAACGCGGCCGCCTACGAAAAGAAGCTCAACGAGTTAGATGAATATGCACGCAAACAGATTGCCCTCATCCCGCGCGACCGTCGGGTGCTGGTGACGGCCCACGACGCCTTCGGTTATTTCGGCAAAGCCTACGATATTGAAGTGAAGGGTTTGCAGGGCATCTCCACCGCCACCGAAGCCAGCCTGCAAGATGTGCAGCGCGTGGTGAATATGCTGGTGCAACGCAAGATCAAAGCGGTGTTCGTGGAATCGAGCGTGCCGCGCCGCACCATCGAAGCCGTGGTGCAGGGCGCTAAGGCCAAGGGCCACGATGTCGTTATCGGTGGCGAGCTGTTCTCCGACGCCATGGGCAAAAGCGGCACCCCCGAAGGCACCTACGACGGCATGGTGCGCCACAACGTCGATACCATCGTAAAGGCACTCAAATGAGTCAAAATACCCAGCCTCCAGCCTCCAGCCCCCAGCCTCCAGCCTTAGAAGTGCACGACCTCACCGTCGCCTATGCTCGCAAGCCGGTGCTATGGGATGTCGATTTCACGGTGCCGGGTGGCAACCTCATCGCTGTCATTGGCCCTAACGGTGCCGGAAAAAGCACACTTTTGAAATCGGTGATGGGGCTGCTGCCGGTGGCTTCGGGCTGGATCAAGATTTACGGCCAGCCCGTCGATGCCCAGCGCAAGCTGATTGGCTATGTGCCCCAGCGCGAGAGCGTCGATTGGGATTTTCCCACCGATGCGCTCGATGTGGTTCTCATGGGCACCTACGGCAAGCTGGGCTGGTTCAAAAAACCGGGCAAAGCCGAAAAGGAGCTGGCGATGAACTGTCTCGACCAGCTTGGCATGGCGAGTTTTGCCAACCGGCAAATCTCGCAGCTTTCGGGCGGCCAGCAGCAGCGCGTGTTTTTAGCGCGCGCCCTGGCCCAGCAGGCGCAGATCTATTTCATGGACGAGCCTTTCGCCGGAGTGGATGCCGCCACCGAAAACGCCATCGTGACACTGCTGCGCGAGTTGAAAGAGCAGGGCAAAACCGTGTTCGTGGTGCATCACGACCTCGAAACGGTGCGCGAATATTTCGACCACGTGGTGCTGCTCAACATGCGTGTTATCGCCTCCGGGCCGACGCAAACCACCTTCACCCACGAAAACCTGCAAAAAACCTATGGCGGCAAGCTGACCGTGCTTTCGACCATCGCTGAAGAGATTATGGGCGATGAAACCAAGCGCGCGCAATTTGAAAAGAGGGGAGGGAAATGAGGCTATGGATTGGCTCGATCCTAATCTTCGATGGGTGCTTTTAGGCACAACTCTCCTGGGCATTGCTTCGGGCACTCTGGGGGCCTTTGCCTTCTTGCGCGGACGCAGCCTGATGGGCGATGCCCTGGCCCATGCCGCTTTGCCGGGTGTGTGCGTGGCGTTTCTGGTGGGGCAGTGGCTGCAAAGCCGTGGCGTGCTGGGCGAAGGCGGTGCCAAGAGTTTGGGCCTCATTCTGCTGGGTGCGGGCCTGGCCGGTTTGCTGGCGGCCTGGTGCATTGCCGGTGTGGCGCGCCATTCGCGGCTCAAGGAAGATACCACCCAGGCGATTATCCTCAGCGTGTTCTTTGGTGCCGGGGTCGTGCTGCTCACGCGCATCCAGCATTCGGGCGCAGGCGGGCAGAGCGGGCTTGATAAATTCCTCTTCGGGCAAGCCGCTTCGCTGGTGGCTTCGGACGTGCGCTTGATGGCTGCTATTGCCGTCGTCTTGTGTCTGCTTTCGTTTGCGCTGTTTAAAGAATGGAAACTGCTTTGCTTCGACCCGGCTTTTGGCACCGGGCTGGGGCTGCCGATGGCGCGGTTGGATGGCGTGCTGCTGTTGATGATCGTGGCGGCTGTCGTCATCGGCCTGCAGGCGGTGGGTGTGGTGCTGATTGCGGCCTTGCTCATCACGCCGCCCGCTGCTGCCCGCTTCTGGACCGACCGGCTCAGTACCATGATCCTGCTTTCCGCCTTTTTTGGTGGGTGCAGCGGAGTCCTGGGCACCATCGTTTCGGCTTTACCCGCCTCGCAAGGTTTGCCCACCGGACCGATGATTGTGATGGCTGCCACTTTTGTCTTTGTGCTTTCCGTATTGCTTGCACCGCGCCGGGGCGCAGTGGCACGGGTGTGGCGGGTGTGGCGTACGCGGGAAAAAGTGCAGCGCGAAAACCTGCTGCGCGACTGGTATGAAGTGCTCGAAAACCATCAGGCGCAGGGGCTGCAAACCGATGTGGTCTCGCTCGATGAGCTTTCGCGCAAACGCAGCCATAATGCCGGTGGTGCCCTGAAACAGTTGGAGAAAATGGGCCTGGCCAGGCAGCGCGAGCATGGCTGGCAGCTCACCGAAACCGGACAGGCAGAGGCGCATCGGGTGACGCGCAACCATCGCCTGTGGGAAATGTTTTTGATGTATGAAACCTCGCTGGGCGCAGTGGCGGTGGATAGGGATGCCGATACCGTTGAACACTTCCTGCCGCCTGAAGCGATTGAACAGCTCGAAACCATGCTGCGCCAAATCGGGCATGAACCGCGTCTGGCAAAGGGGGCTGGGGCGGCTTAAGCCCGGTAATTATGGATGCTCTCTGGATTATTCTCATCGGTTCGCTGGTCGCCGTTTCGTGCAGCACCGTCGGTTCGTTCCTGGTGCTGCGCCGCATGGCGATGCTGGGCGATGCCATCTCCCATGCCGTGTTGCCGGGTATTGCGCTGGCCTTCTTACTGACTGCCTCGCGCAGTTCGTGGATCATGCTCATTGGCGCAGCGGCGTTCGGCATCATCACCGCGTTTCTGGTGCAGGTGCTTTCGCGTAGCGGCGGAGTGCGCAGCGATGCCGCCATCGGCGTGACCTTTACTTCGTTGTTTGCCATCGGCGTGATTCTGATTTCAAAATACGCCAGTAAAATCGACCTCGATACCGATTGTGTGCTGCACGGCGTGCTGGAATACGCTACCATGAACACGCTCGTCATCAACGGCACCAACTACGGCCCCATCGCTTTCTGGCAAATGCTGGTGGTCGGCGTTCTGGTGGTGGGCTTCGTCGGTGTGTTTTTCAAGGAACTGAAAATCGTCTCCTTCGACCCCGAAACCGCCACTGCACTGGGTATCAACGCCACGCTGATGCACTATCTGTTGATGGGCGTGGTCTCCATCACCACAGTGGGCGCTTTCGAGCCGGTGGGCGCGATTCTGGTGGTCGCCATGCTGGTGGTGCCCCCCGCGACTGCCTATCTCTTAACCGATGACCTCAAAACCATGCTCTGGCTGGGTGCGCTGGCCGGCGTTATCTCGGCGGCTCTGGGCTATGTGATCGCGGTATGGCTCAACGCCTCGGCAGCCGGTGCGATGGCAGTGGTGGCCGGTGGGCTGTTCGGGCTGGCGTTCTTTTTCTCGCCACGCCACGGCCTGGTTACCAAACGGTTGGCGCAGCGCGCGCTTTCCAAGAACGTGGTTCGTGAAGACGCCTTGCAGGCGTTGTGGCGGGCCGGTGAAACGGAAAAAAGCCCGTCTCTGGATGCCTTCGGTCTGGCGGCGATGCTTAAAATCGAAACCGGTGCGGCCCGGCGTTTACTGGGAGAGCTTTCGCGGGCACGGTTGATACAGTCCCAAAACGGCGGTTTTGTCCTTTCGGCATCTGGCCGGAAGCAAGCGCAGGAGTTGGTGCATCGGCACCGGGTTTACGAGAGCTACCTGGGCGGTTTAGGCTATGCGTCCGACCATACCCACGCACCCGCCGACCGCGTGGAGCATCACCTGACACCGCAGCTCACGGCGACCATCGACGAAGCCGCCGGAAACCCCACCACCGACCCGCACGGGAAAGAGATTCCGCACGACTGAGAGAGGCTTAATTTTGAATGATGAATTATGAATACTGAATGATGAATGAAAGACGTCGGAATTACCGGTTCATCGTTCATAATTCATCATTCAAAGTTAGTTCTAAACTCCCCGCATAATCCGCTTTTTCAGCATCGGGCTGATATGCAGATTCTTGGGCAGGAAGCGGGTTTTATAAGCCTGGAGAATCTCTTCCGGCTCGGCTTCGAGCAGCTCGATGATTTCTTCCCCATCCTCATCTTCGGCTTCGATGAGCCACGATAGCGTATCGGGTTCGACCTTCTCGACATACATAATGCCGTCTAAGTGGTCGAGTTCGTGCTGCACGCAAGTGGCGGCGCGGCCTTGTTCTTCGCCGTCTTCCAGGTTGAAGGTGACGATTTTGCCTTTTTCGTTGCGCCCGGTAATGGTGACGCGCGCGGCGCGTTCCACGCGCCCCTGTACGCCGGGAATGGAAAGGCAGCCTTCATCGCCGATTTTACGCCCGTCGCGACGGGTGATTTTAGGGTTGATGAGCGCGTGAATATCCTCGTCGATGCGGAACACGAAAATCCGCTTGCTCACGCCCACCTGCGGCGCAGCCAAACCGGCACCATCGGCAGCCTTCATGGTGTCGATCATGTCTTCAATCAGTTTCCTGTCTTGCGTGGTGAGGCGGTCAACAGCGGCAGCGCGCTTTTTCAGTACAGGGTCGCCCCAAATGCGAATCGGTAAAATAGCCATTTTTCAAAAAAATCCGGCGGATAGTTTAGTCGATTGAGAAGGTGGCGGTAACTTCACCGGGTTTGCTGCCGATGACTTTCTTCACGCTCACCATTTCGGGTTTCAGCCATTTCACATGCCCATCGGTATACGCATAGTTTCCGCCTTCAAGGTGACGGTGGCTGGGTGAGGTTTTATCAGTACGCCATTGCCGGGGAAGTTCATGCAGGCTGTAGCGCGCATTCGCGGCATCGGTGCCATCGTTGCCTTCGCCGTAAAGGATAGTGAGGGCGACGGCTTCGACGACAGCTTGCGATTGCCCGGCTAACCGGCGGTTGTAGAAATAATCGGTGTAATCGCGGTCGGCGGGCGCTTTCAGTTCATTGTTGCGCACGGGGCTTGCAAGTTGGGTCGGGCACCAAAATATTTGATGAGATTTGAGGTAGGGAAAAAGAGTATCGGCCCAGCCGAGCGGATTGTTCTCACTGATATTAGTATCTTTGAGGTTTACCGGTGCGAATTTTTCGTCTCAGTCTTGCGTATATTGGAACATGGCCAGGCTCATTTGTTTAAGGTTACTTTGACATGAGCCTGTTGTTCTATCTCTACCCCGATTGAAAATCGGAAAAAGAATCAGCCCGACAAGCACCAGAATAACTACGAACGAGACAGCTTTAAGGAGGGTATTCAACCAGGGTTTCATCGTGAAGCAAAGAAATCGTGCCCGTCGCTCACGCTCTGGGTTCGCAAACAAATGTATTCGTCCTACACCAAAAGGCAGAATAAAACTTGTTTGATAGATTATTAATACGTAACCGCAAACGTCACATGTTCATACCGCGCTGGGTCGGTATTAATGACACCGGGCTTGAACCAGGCAACATGCCCATCGGCAAAACCGTAATAGGCACCGCCTTTGTGGCGATGGCTGGGTGACTTCTTATCGGTGCGCCACTTTGGCGGCAATGCGCTCAGGCTGTAGCGCGCACTGGTGCCGCCGGTTCCATCGTTGCCATCGCCGAGCATGACAGTGAGAGCAACAGATTCGACTGCGGCCTGGCTCACTCCTGAGAGACGGCTATTGTAAAAGTAATCGGTATAGCCCCACGATTTGGGGCTGTTCGGGCGACGTTTGTTTTTATATTGAGGATTTAACGGGCAGTGGTAAACGGTAGACGAAGGAACATATGGCTGCAGGGCATCGGCCCAACCCCACGGGTTCGATATAGAAACTCCCTTCTCATTGACTTTCACAAGGGGATATTTTTCGTCGTAGTCTTGGGTATATTGAAACATCGCCAGCCCAAGCTGTTTTAAATTCGTCTGGCATTGCTCCGCCGGTGACTTGTGGGGGCGTGTGACTGATGGAAAGAGCAGCATTCCCAAAGGAATGACGACCATGAGACTGAGCGTGAACTGGCTGAGAATTCTAAAGTAAGCGCACATGTTTTCTCCTATGGATTGGCAAAGGTCATCTGTCCGTTCCTATTATTACTCACATTCTCCGGCTTCAACCATTTCACGTGCCCATCGGCAGGCGTGTGTTTCCTAAATGATCGCGGAGCAGAAAATGCTTTTTTCGAGGTGCTCAGGCATGAACTTATTTTTATTATAGCTCAGAATGTAAAGTCTATAGGTATATGATGCTCAAGGTTTGATTGACATAAATTGTATGAGCAGACATAATCTGGACATAAATCTATAATGGAGTGCCACATGGATATAAATGAAGACGGACACGGTTCTCTACAGAATAACGCTATCGAACCAATAGTTGATGGTGTTACTGACCTTATGTCAGGTTACTCTATTCCTGCACCACTACGTAGGAATGCTTTTAAAGCACTAGGACAACTTTGTTCTGCTTTAGTGGATATACCTGTGGCGCATTTAGAGGGTTTCGCGACGCAAAAACGTGCAGAAACCCAAGCAAGGGTTCAAATTACACAGGCTACAGTTTCTCAGATTATCTCACAAGTTAATGTTAGTCCAGAATACGCACATATAGCGTCTGATAAATATGCACAGAGAATTATTCGCGAGCAAATAAATAAAGATAGAGTTTGTCAAGTTGCGGCTGAAAAATTAAAGCAAGATTTTACTGAGCAGAAAGTTACAAATGATAAGGAACATAGTATTCCCTCAATTAATGATGAATGGTTAAATGATTTTGAGAGGGAGGTTAGTTCTAAAAGCTCAGATGAGATGCAATTCTTATTTGGGCGAATTCTGGCAGGCGAAATTCAACGTCCAGGTGCTTTTTCGATTAAGACGATTAGATTATTAGGAAGTATGGATCAGAAGGTGGCCGAGTTATTCAAACTAGCTTGTTCATTATCGTTGTCCATATACTCCAACGAAGAGGAAATACTAGATGCAAAAATTATTACTTTTGGTTTAAGTGCATTTAGAAATGGTTTAGGTAATTATGGATTAAGCCTAGCCAATTTTAATATATTAATAGAGTATGGTTTGATAATGCCAATTGAGATGGAAGGGTATTACTTGCCTTGTATTGCGGATTATAATTCTGTCATTCCTTTTAAGTATGGGGGCAAGCAATGGTGCTTTCAACAGATTCTAAAACAAACAAATACTAAATTTGATCCTAAGGCGGCGGGGCCAACATTTACACAATCAGGTAAAGAACTATTACGTATTGTAACGCCCCAAGTCTCTGAATTATATACTGAGGCTTTAAAAAATCATTTTAAAAATAAAAATTTGCGGATGATACCATTTCCGCCAAATTAACAAATATGTCAGATAATTCAATTATATTGCGTCAACCTCACTGAATCCCACTCCGCACCCACCGGTTCCACAACTCAAACTGCGATACCCCCAACACACTCTGGAAAACCGCGTCGGGTTTTTCATCATTCCCAATCCGGCGCAGAATATTGAGAATCGCTTCCTTGCCCCAGGTTGCCACGATATAGTCGATCAGCGAGTTGGCCTGCGAGTAGGCCAGGAAAGCGCGCTGGCCGTCGACGTTCCATTCCAGCATCTCCTGCATGGTGAGCAGGCGGCCGCTACCGGCGGCGTTCTTCACGCGTTCGAGGTAGCTGTCGTAGCCGCCTTCCACCGAAGTGGCGACGCCTTCGTTGAACCAGGTTGGCACGTCGCGCCCGTGAGAAAGCTGGCGCACGGCGACGTGGCCGTATTCGTGGGCCACGGTCGAGAAAACTCCCGTGCGCGATTCGGCGAAAACGTTGATCTCTTCGCCCAGCACCACCGGCCCTTGCCGCGTGTTGATGAGCTTGGTGAGGGTGAGCGCGGCCACGAATTCGGAATGGCCCTGCGCCGAGAAGCGGGTGACGTAGCTCTGGAATTCGGCCTGGGTGCGCCATAGCAGCACTTCGGTGGTGCTCATGGGGATGCCGAAATCGGCATACACCGTGTGCTGGGCGGCTTCGAGCGAGGCCAGCACCTGCACCGTGGACGGGTCATTAAGACGGCAGCGTAGCGTGAACAGCGGCGAGCGGATAGTGTTGGAAGGCTTAATGGGAGCCAACTCGCGGCGCTCTTCGAGGTGCTCGGAGAGGACTTGAATCCATTGTCGGTCGGAGTTGTTGACATCGCGCATTCCGCCCTGGTTCGCCAACTGTTTCGCGCTATTGAGCCAGGTAGCCGCGCGCTGGTCGTCGCCCAGGCGGGAGTATTCCTGGCCCAGCCGCAGGGCGCGCAGCACGGTGGGCTGGCGTTGGTAGTCGCTCGAAAGCGCGGTCACCACATAGGAAGGATGTTGGGGGTCGAGGCCGACGCGGGCTTCGTTTTCAAGCTGGGTCACGGCGAGGTTTTCCGGGTCGCGCGGTCGGGCATCCTGCACCTGTTTGAGCAAGTTCGCATCGACGCTGTTGGGGTCGAGGAACTGGGCTTTTTCCAGCGCATCGGCGGCTTCCTGGAACAGCCCGATCTGCCCCAGTGCGATGCCCAGGGCGCGGTGGGCGCTGGCTTGCAGGTAGGTTTCGCCCAAAATTTCCTGCCGCTGGGCCTGGGCGGCGGCGTCTGAAGGCGCGCTCAGCTTGCGGTCGGTTTCCCACGCCATATCGATGCCGATCCAGCCCGAGGGGCTTTTCTGGAAGATAAAGTGCCCGGTGCCCGGTTCGCCGCCGGGCGCACTTCGCATTTCAGCCTGCATCCAGTTGCTGTCGAAGGTGTTGCCGGGCAGAATGCGCTGGTTCTGGGCGGTTTGTGCCAGGGCGGGGGCATCGAGTATCGCACCTTCCCAACGCGAGCGGCGCAGGGCGATCCAGCGCCCGCCGCGCCTTGCCACCACCAGTTGCAACAAAGGGCTGCTGCGCGCATTGGTCGAGCGGTTCCATTCTTCGCGGGCGGCTTCTTGCAGCGAAACCACGGCATCGGGCGGGGCGGCCCAGCGTTTGGTAGTGAACTGGAAGTTTTCACCGGCGCGGATAAACCACAACTCGTGAACCCCGGAAGTGAGGCTGCCTTGCGAGCTGTTGATTTGATAAGTCTGGCGCACCAGCGCCCCCTGCGGGCAAAACGCCATGTGGGTGGCACGGGTCGATATCTGAAGCGAAGTGTTACCGGCGTTGCCTTCCACCCCGAAAAAACGCAGCGCATCGGCGTTGCGCCCGGCGACGGAGGCATCGAGCCGGGAAAGCAATTGGTTGATGGCCGCCACTTCCTGCGATGAACCGTTGGTTACCAGTGCAGGCGTGCCACCCTGGGCGAGGGCATGAAGAGAGCTGCCCAGCATCCAAACGAGCAGCAACGGAATGAGGAAAACGAATTTTCTGGTCGGGAATTCTCGGTAAGTGCGCCGATTCATGAACGGTGAATAACGAAAAAATACAGAACGACTCGTGCCTGCAGTTTACAAGATGAAGAACCACGCGCGTGAGCGAGTGGAAGGGCCGGGGCATCTTATACCAATCCTGTAAACTAACCTCCTATAGGAGTCCGCGATGCAAATTACAGCAC
>DAITOV010000156.1:0-10688 GCA_036833945.1 Abditibacteriia bacterium | reverse complement strand
GTTCTGCGCTTCGACGCACAGTCCTTCGAAAAGCTGGGCGCTGAAGCGGTGTGGTATCCAGAAGCTTCCCAGTTCCCCCGCCGATTTGTGCAGGGTGCCTTGTGAGCGGCAAATCCAACAGCGTAAACCGCTGCCGGTGGTGTTGAGGGGATCGACCCAGAAAAGTTCGCTGGTTTTCCCGGCCGGGTCGCCCACGTAATGAGCATGGCTGCCGTCGCCTCGCGGGGTGCCGGGCGGAAACAGCACCATGTCTCCGGTTTTGCAGTGAAGATTATAATCGGCAATACGCAAATCGGCGTCACCAGCAATGACGTATGTGAGGGTGAACACCGCGCTTTCCATCAGCGCATCTTCCGGCCAGCGGGCTAAGCGTTGATGGGCTTCGTGATAGTGCCTGCGTCCCCGCTCTGCCACGCGCTGTCCGTGACGTTTGTTGGGAGTGATGCGAATATGGGGCGGTAGGTTTTGCTTTTTAAGTTCTCGCACCGTGGGCGCGGCGATAATCAGCCGTGCATCGGCATCGCGGCTCAAGCGAAAATGAATGTGCTTGAGCGCATTGGCAATGGGCGTCACATAAGGTGATGCCCGTGGGGCGGGCGTGGCGATGTTCATCTCAACTCAGGATCATTTTACAACTTAATTTCGTTTCCCGGTTTAATAGCACGCAAGGCCTACGGCTACGCAAGCTTCGCCGCTAGTTTCCGCAATTTAAATTTAGCCACAGATTTTTTTGGATCTTAGATCTTAGGGGAGGCACGATAGAGCGAGACGCCTAAACTCTAAGTTCTGCCGTTCCCATCTGTGTAATCTGTGCTAATCTGTGCTAATCTGTGGCTAAATTTCTTTCAACGGATTATTCACGTCCGGTTACCCATCCCATCTACTGTCTACTACCTACCATCTACCAAAGGCGTTCACAGTTCGGTGCGATTACCGAATTCATCACGATAACCCAGGGGAGTGGAGCCGGTATATTCCTTGAAATTGCGGCAGAACAGGGTCGTGGAACTAAAACCGCAATCCTGGGCAATGCTGGTGACGGTTTGCTGCGTATCGAGCAAACGCAGTTTGGCTTGCTCTAACCGCAACTGGCGGAAATAGGCAAAGAGCGATTGTCCGGCCACTTGCTTGAAAATGCGAGCCAGGTGACCGCTGCTCACTTGCAGGTAGTCGGCAACATCTTGTAAATGCACTTCCTGGGCTAAATTTTGGAGCAAGTATTCCTTGGCGCAGCTCACCAGAAAAACGCCGCGCGGCGGGCCATCGAATATGGGGGCGGTTTCTCCGTTTCCCATGTTGCGGGCTAACTGCACGATGAGTTGGCTGCAAAGCCCGGAGATACGCAAACGGTAGCCTGGCAAACGTAACCCCGCTTCGTGTCGAATTTGTGCCACGCTTTCCAGTGCCTGTGCGTTCAGGATGCTCTTGTAGTGGATATTGGTGGCAAAATAGCGCTCGATGAACTCTGCTGTGGTTCCGGCCTCGAAATCGTCGTCTTGTTTGGCCGCGGGTGGCCCTTCTTTCAATGGCAGGAGAAGCGGATCGAATAGCAGCACGATATTATGAAGCCGGGAGTTTTCTCCCTCTGTTTCAGGTTGGTAGAACTGGCGGGCGCGACAGGGCACGCTCAGCACGTCGCCGGTTTCCAGTAGACAAGGTTCTTCACCGGGGAAGGAATGCAGGCAACTACCACCCAGAATCAGCACTAATTTACGCATTCCGGTATGCACCGGGCGGCCTTCGCCCGACAGCAACATCAAGCGTTCGGCGATGGTGCGAAACGGGCTATCGAGGCGTTCTACGGCATAAAATGTCTGGGCCATGACCTTAATCGGGAAAATATCACGCAAAGTTTATAACTATCATTTGCAGTTCGTGAAAATCAGTTTATCGCGGTTCATAATATTTAAGCATGAGCAAGAAAACTTTTCACATCGTCGATACGGATATTCACAACACCTATGCCGATGGCAAGGAAGTCACCAAGTTTTTGCCGAGCCATTGGCTGGGACGCATTCAGTTACCCAACAACTGTTTTTCGCCTTCCCCGGCACGTGGCGGTTCGCGCCTGGATGCTGTCACCCCATCGGGCGGCGCTCCGGCTTCTGACCCCGATTTCCTGATGGAGCATCACATGGATGCTTACGGAATTAACTACGGCATTCTCACCGGTTCGGGGGCATTGGCGGTTTCGATTCATTGCGACCCCGACTACGGCAACGACATCGCCACCGCCTACAATGAATTCACGGTGGAAAAGTGGCTCAGCTATAGCGACCGTTTTTACGGCAGCATTGTCATCAACCATACCGACCCGTTGGCGGCGGCCAAGGAAATTGATAAGCACGGTGCCAACCCGCGTTTCGTGCAAGTTATCATGGCCAGTGCCAGCCGCACTTTATTTGGACAGAGGCAGTTTTATCCCATTTACGAAGCCGCTCAGCGCCACGGTTTGCCGGTTGCTATTCACCCGGGTACGGAAGGGCGCGGTATTGCTGGCTATCCCACGCCGTCTGGCCCTGTGACCCGCTACATGGAATGGCACAACATCTTGCCCACCAACTACATGGCCCACGTCAACAGTTTGGTTTGCGAAGGTGTGTTCGAACGCTTCCCGGAACTGCAGTTCGTGTGTATCGAAGGCGGCATCGCCTGGCTGCCGCATCTGATGTGGCGCATGGATAAGAACTTTAAGGGTTTGCGCGCCAGCACGCCGTGGCTCAAGCGCATGCCTTCGGAATATATCCTCGACCATATCAAGCTCACCACTCAGCCGATTGAAGAGCCGGATAATCCGCGTCACCTCTCGCAGATTTTCGAGATGATCCAGGCCGAGAAAACCGTGATGTTCTCCAGCGACTACCCGCACTGGGACTTCGATAACCCCCATGCCGCCTTGCCGCCGCTCGACGATGCCGTGAAGCAGAGCATCTATTACGATACCGCCGCCAAGCTCTACGGCTTACCCGCCCGCCCCGATGCCCAAGGTGAATAACTCAGTGAGGTCAAAGCAATTATGGCAACCAAAACTTTAGATTACCCGGTGTGTCGCGTTTCGGAACTGGCTCCCGGGGATCGTAAGATTATCGAAGTCGATGGCAAGTCGATTGGCGTATTCAATGTGCATGGGCAGTTTTATGCACTACGCAACATTTGCCCGCACCAGTTCGCCCCTTTATGCCGTGGCAAAATTACCGGGACGACCTTACCTTCCAAAGTAGGCGAGTATCTCTATGCGCGCGAGGGTGAAATCATCCGCTGCCCGTGGCATGGGTGGGAGTTTGATATTACCACGGGGAAGTCGATCTTCAATCCGCACAAGGTGAAGGTGCGCAGCTATGAGGTGAGCGTGGAGAAGTCATGCCCTCACGGTGATGAGGAAGAGGCGAGTGTGGAGACTTTTCCGGTGAGCGTGGAGGATGGAGTGGTGACGCTGCATTTATGAACCAGGCCCTCTTTCGGGAAGAGGAGTTCCAAGATACGCCTGGGAAAACGTAATGGCCTGATTCGGAACTCGTATGCTGACGCGCGCAGTATAATTAAGAGTCCGCAAATAGATGTATCTATCCAGCGTAAAGGATGGGGAGAAATTTACGGACTTAATGCGATACTTCTCATAAAAGAGCCGTCATATGACATTGCTGCAACAGTATCTTCAGCATAAATTGTTGCTTTGGCCCAGGAAGCATGCCGGTCAACGATATGTGGTTGCAGACTATCACATGCGCGCTGTGCAAATGCCGGTTGGCGTGCAACTCTTCGATAAGCCCATGAACGGGCCGCGCGTCATCATTAAAAACCGGCGCTTGTATAAAAACCGGCGCAGCTTTAAAGCGAGTTGGCCCGCCGATCATCTCATCGAAATGGAATATCCCAAAATCTACTGCGTTTTGGGAGGCGTCCTGAAAATTCAATTGGCTAATCACCTGGCTTTGTGCGAGGAAGGGACGGTAATTGTGATACCTTCGGGTATCCCCACCGCCAACGGGGCGGAGCAGCCCTACTATGCCGAAGGTTCTTATTGTGAACTGCTCAGCGTCGTCTTGCACCCGCACGCGGTGCAGTGCATCATCACCCATTCGGCTCCGGAACTGTCACGGGATATCTACAAGGAAAATTACCTTTTTCAGAACAGCCACCTGGCTGCTTTGCTGTCTTGCGTCATTACCGAACTGCGTGAAAATTTTACTTTGCCCAACGACGTGGCCGACATGACGTTCACTGCTTTTTGCCGTGTTTTGCAACGATTAATGGATGTAGGAGAGTATGTCCATCCCGGACCGGTGGGACGGCCTCTGGAAAATGTGGGGGAGTCCGACGATTTTCTCACGGCTTTGCAACAGTATGTGCGCGGCCATATCAATCGGCCTATTCCGCTTGATGATGTCGCGCAGGCGATGTATCTCTCGCGCACTCAATTTGCCCGCAAAATGCGCCAGGAAACCGGGCAGTCGTTTGTGGAATACCTCACGCAATACCGCATCCGGGAAGCCAAAGTATTGCTGCGCGATTCAGAGTGGACAATCAGCGCGATTTCAAACTTCCTGGGTTTCAAGACACCGACCTATTTCCGCACTGTGTTCATGCGGCACACTTCCCAAACGCCATCGGTTTACCGCCAACAGGCGCGGTGTCAAAAACCGTTCGATTTTGATTGTTGTGAGCCGTAAATGGTGGTTAGATTAATTTCAGCGGGGGTATAATTAATCTAATGTCATTTTTAGATGGGTAGGAATCCAATCATGAAACGTATGCCCCCCACGAAAAAACCGCGTTTTGCATTTACGCTGATAGAGTTATTAGTTGTTATTGCTATTATTTCAATACTGGCTTCCATTCTATTTCCCGTATTCGCCCGTGCCCGCGAAAATGCGCGCCGGACCAACTGCATGAGCAACCTTAAGCAAATTGGCCTGGGATTTATGCAATACACGCAGGATTACGACGAGAAGTTTCCACCTGCAATTCCAGGAACCTGGCGTTTACGGCCGGTCGATTATAAGGTCGATGCCAACCCTTCCAAACCCAGCGGTCGCTTTCTATCCTTCGATGGCGGCGCGACCTGGGTGTTGGGCAACTACGTGACCTGGATGGATCTCATTTTCCCGTATATCAATAACGTTCAGGTTTTCGTTTGCCCTTCTTTCGTCGAAGAGGCCGCCACGCCGCGCTCGCCTAGTTATGGCTACAATAACCTGATCAGCCAGGTTTCTGCCGGAGGACACGGCATCGGCCTGGCCCAGATTACCCGCCCGGCCGAGATCGTGCTGACCATGGATTACCCCATCTACTACGGGCTTTATGCCAACGGCACGGAATATTGCGGCTCCTTCCAGAACCCTGCCAGCGCCTATTACAACAAAGTTTGGCCTCACCTGGCGGGCGGCACCATCAATTTTACCGATGGTCATGCCAAATGGTTTCCTCGCGGTTCAAGTTCGGTGTGTATTCGCGGCGCGGTGAATACCGCTCAACCGGCGTGGAACCCGGAACTGCCTTAACGATGAATGATGACGTAGGGAACGGAGGTAGACAGTAGACGGAATACAGGAGAGGCAACCAGGCGTTGGTGTCATCCTCGCGAACGCGGGGATCCAGAACACAGCATAAAGTTTAAGGCCAAAACAAACCGCTTAATCAAACCACCATTCCAGCATTCTGACTTCTCACTTTTTTATCTTATGCTCACTAAACCTTTTTCCTTTGCTCTAACCCTTTTGCTATTGGCTACTTTCAATTTGAATATTAAATTCTCCCATGCTGCGGTGTTGGTTCAGGGTGGAAAGAGTGCTTATTCTATCGTCATTCCTGCCGATGCCATTCCGGCGGAAAAAACCGCCGCAGAGCAATTGCAGAAGTATGTTTTGCAGATGACCAAAGCCACCTTACCGATTAAGGTCGAGAAAGAAGTGAGTGCCGATACACCGCAGGTTCTGGTGGGCAACAGTACGCGCGCCAGGTCGTTAGTCAAAAACATTGACTGGAATAATATGGGCCAGGATAGCATCGTGATGCACACGGTGGGCCAACACTTGATTCTGGCGGGCGACCGGCCGCGTGGCGCGCTGTATGCGGTTTTTCAGTTTCTCGAAGAAGCGGGCTGCCGGTTTTGGTGGCCGGGGGCTTACAGCATTCCGGCTAAAAGCAGCCTGGAGATCGTGCCGCGCCAGACCAATTACACGCCGCCTTTCGCCTATCGCCAGCAGAATTCCAGTGCGACGTATTCCGATGCGGAATATGCCACCATGATGCGCTTGAACGGCAACCGCCAGCCACAGGGCGAAGGCTGGGGCGGCCATTATGAAATTTTGGGTTGGGTGCATACTTTCAGCAAACTTTTGCCGGTCGAGAAGTATTTTAAAGAGCATCCCGAATGGTATAGCGATCCCAAGAACGGTTATAAACCAGCCACCAAAGCCTCATCCATGCCTGCACCCCAGACCACCGATTTATGTTTGGGCAATCCGCAGGTGCAAGAAGCCATTACCCGGGAGGCCCTGGCGTGGATCGAGAAGAATCCCAATGCCGGCTACATCTCCATTTCGCAAAACGATAACATTGCCGGGTACTGCCGCGATGAATTTTCCGAAAAGTTAATCAAGGAAGAAGGCTCGCCCGCGGCAC
Organism: Abditibacteriia bacterium; assembly: GCA_036833945.1. Lineage (GTDB taxonomy): Bacteria > Armatimonadota > Abditibacteriia > Abditibacteriales > Abditibacteriaceae > DAITOV01. Next base: position 4,064 of record DAITOV010000156.1, on the reverse strand, counting down.
CGCTGCTCACTTTCGTTAACGCAGTGGCTAAAAAAATCGAGGAAAAATACCCGGATTTCCTGGTAGAAACGCTGGCTTATCTCTACAGTGAAGACCCGCCGAAAACCATCGTGCCGGCCAGGAACGTCTTGGTGCGCCTGGCGCCCATCAATGCCGACTTTAGCCAGCCGCTCAATAGCGAGAAGAACAGCGCGGCGCGCGATAATTTGTTGAAGTGGGAAAAAATATCGAACCAACTTTTTGTGTGGAATTACGTCACCAATTTCAACAACATGCTGGCTCCTCATCCCAACCTGGGCACACTGGGCGAAGACCTGCGGTTCTTTGCCGCGCATAAAGTGACCGGCATTTTCCAACAGGGCAATTCGCAGACAAATGACGTGGGCGATTTCGTGCCGCTACGCACCTACCTCATCAGCAAACTGCTATGGGACCCGAATCTTGATCAGAACCAACTGCAACAGGAGTTCATGGCGGGTTACTATGGCGCGGCCGCCCCTTATTTAAATCAGTATTTGCAACTCATCGACAACTCGTTTCCACGCGGGCAACGCAAGCTCTCTACCTTCAATAGCGATCTGTCATTCCTCACGCTGGATGTCATGAACCAGGCGACTGAGTTATTCGACCAGGCTGGGGAAGCTGTCAAGACCGATGCGGTCTTAAAACAAAGAGTCGAAACCGAACGGCTCACCCTCGATTTGATGTGGATGCTGGGCAGCCGTTCTTATAAAGCATTCGCAGCTCTTCAAGGCAAGCCCTACTTAGGCGCAGAGAATGTCGGGCAAACTCTGGACAACTGGAAAAAGGCGATGGCGGAGCGGGACGTAAGGTATTATGGGGAGGAACTGCCCATCGAGGGATTATATCCGCGGCTGGAAGCGGCCACTGTGGTGCCGGTTGTCTTGCCTGCTTTCGCTCAGGGCCAACCCGCTGGGCATGTGATTGATTTTCAGCCGCAAGAGTTCGACCTTTCCCCGGCCTACGGCAAGGTTGTGCCGGATGCCGATGCTTCGGGGGGCAAAGCCGCCCGCATTAGCGGGAACACCAATGCCTGGGCGCTGAAAATGCGGCTCAAGGGTGTTATTGGCAACGAGGTGCTGGGCGATGTGAAATGGAAAGTAGTTGCCATTGCGCGAATCGAAAAAACACCGGGTGCGCCTGATAGCGGGGGCGGCATTCAAGCCGGTATTTACGATGTACCCAATAAAGTGAGTGCCGGGGCGCTGCAGCTTCCTTTAACGCGGGTGCGTGATGAGAAATACCTTCAGATTGAGTTAGCTACCACCAGGCTCAGCGATGGGATGTATTTCTGGGTCGCACCCGTCGATAATCCCAACGTCGCCGCGATTTATGTCGATCGCATTATTATGATGCGTCAATAACAAGCCAACGTCTTTCATCTTAAATGTGTAATTTACATAATTATAAATAAAATTAGGAACTTTTTATATGTCAACACATTCTCCTCTTAAATTAGCCGTTATCGGTGGCAGTCGTGGCACCGTATACCGTCAGATTGTGCCCTTTCTCCCTGCTCATGTAGAACTGGTGGCCGTGTGTGACCCTAACCCTGAAGTACGGCAACGATGGAAGGAAGCGGCACCGCAATTACAGACCTACGCCACCATTGAAGAGGTGATTGCCAATGACGATATTGAGGCCGTGGTCCTTGCAACGCCCATGCAAATACACGTGGCCCAGTCGGTGGCCTTTCTCAATGCCGGTAAGCACGTATTAAGTGAAGTTTCGGCTTCCCTGGATATCGAAGGCTGTTGGGAACTGGTCGAGACGGTCGAAAAAACCGGCCTGACTTATATGATGGCGGAGAACTTTTGCTATCTCCGTGTCAATATGATGATTCAGCATATGGTGGAGCAGGGTGCTTTCGGGGAATTGACCCACGCCGAATGCGGCTATATTCATGATGTGCGCAGTGCCACCCATCTGCCCGATGGTAGCTTGGCCTGGCGTGGCCAGTTGTTGAAAGATTACGACGGCATCAACTATCCCACCCATTCGCTGGGGCCGGTGGCGCAGTGGCTCGACATCAATCGCAGTGACTTTTTTGATTACATCATCTCCATCTCCTCGAAATCGGCCGCCCAGGCCGACTACTATAACCGTAACCTGGGGCAAGAACATCCCGGCTCGAATCGCGATTTTTGGAAGCAGGGCGATTCAACCTTGGCTTTGATTCGCACCAAAAACGAAGTCGTCATCTATATGCGCAACGATTTCTCCTCGCCCCGCCCGTGGAACTACATGCACTATGGTTTACAGGGCACCAAGGCTTCTTTCGCTTCGGGGCGTGAAGTCTGGGAGGAGCCGGTGCTGTGGATTGATTCGGGCGATGCCGGGACAGCTAACGCTCGCTGGCAGCCGCTCAATAATTTTGCCGGGCAATATGAACATCCGGCCTGGCGCAATGAAGGCGGAATGGCTCAAAAAGCCAGCACACTGGGAGAATATTTCGTGTTAAAGGAGTTCGCCGCCGCCGTGCAGGAAAAGCGGCCCCCGGCTATAGATGTTTACGATTCAGTCACGCTCAGCAGCGTTTTTCCGCTTTCGGCCCAATCAATCGCCCTGGGCGGACAGCCGGTGAAGTTCCCCAATTTCACGAAGAACAGAAGAGCTAACAATGAATGATGAACGCTGAATATCGGCAACCACCGTTCATCATTCACGTTTGCCGTTCTCATATAGCGGTGAGAGCCATGCCAAAACACTCACCTTCACCGTAATCTAAGATCAAAGATCCAAGACCTAAGACCTAAGACCAAAAAATGCAAATCGGTATTGTTAACAGGCTCAACGACGGTGGCGATTACTTTTCGCACGTCCGTGAATTCGGGTTAGATGTTTGCCAGCTCTCTTGCTGGAACCGGGAACTCTGCATTCCCGGAGTGGCCGCAAAGGTGAAAGCCAACGCGGAAGAAGCTGGCGTGCGCGTTTGCGCGGTATGGGCCGGGTTGCCTCGTCCGGCCGAGTGGAATTTTACCGGAGGCCCCACAACATTGGGACTGGTGCCACCCCAATATCGCGCCGAGCGCATTGAAGTGCTCAAGCGTTGGGCCGATTTCGCGGCCTGGCTTGGTGCTCCGGCAATTATTACTCATTGTGGCTTTATCCCGGAGAATTTAACCGATCCCGAATTCGAGCCGGTGGTGGAAGCTATCGGCGAGGTGGCCCGCTACTGCTCTGAGAAAAATCTCGGCTTCTGGTTTGAGACAGGGCAGGAAACCCCCATAGTATTGCTGCGCACTATCGAGCGCATCGGCACCGGCAACCTGGGTATCAACCTTGATCCGGCCAATCTCATTATGTATGGCAAAGCCAACCCCATCGACGCGCTGGATGTCTTTGGTCAATATGTGACCAACGTCCATGTGAAAGACGGGTTCTATCCAGTGAACGGCAACGAATTAGGAGAAGAAGTCGCAGCCGGACTGGGCAAAGTGAATTTCCCTCAATTCATTAAAAGGCTCAAGGAGATTGGCTTTGATGGTGAACTGATTATCGAGCGCGAAACCACCGGCGAAGAACAGGCCAAAGATATTCGCGACACTATCGTTAAATTGAAAAAGTGGTGGAACGATTAATGCCAATCCCAGAAATTCTTTTGCTCTCCGGCAGGTAGACAGAATACAGGAAACAGGGAGGCGAGCGGACTTTGCTGGCGACGATTATCCAATAAGCTCGTCAGCCTCGCGAATACTGGGATTCAGAACACAGCTTTTTGTTCAGGATAAAAGCAAACTGCTTATCTCAAGAATAGGTTTCCTGTTTCCTGAATTCTGTTTTCTTGGTCACAACAGGAGGATGTTAATTTTCAGGATTAGTATGAAGTGTGGCATGATAATCATGCCACACTAAACTCTTTGAAGTTTCTTCTATCCCGCCGGAACTTCCACCTCTTTCCACAACGAAACATCGATATTGGCAAAGCAACGATCGCGTTCTTGCATCGCCAGCAAATAATCGCATTCAGCCTCTTCCAACGGCTCGCCACCCCCGACTTTATCGGCGAAAGAGCGAAGTTTCTGGAAGGTATTGATGTGTTC
>DAITOV010000155.1:0-10691 GCA_036833945.1 Abditibacteriia bacterium | reverse complement strand
TATTTTCCTTATCCTGCAAATCAGATAATCTTTTGCGCTGCTAACTCTTCCAACTCGGTTTCACTCAGGCCTAACAGCTCGCCGTATACTTCACTATTATCGCTACCCATTGTCGGCGCAGCTTTATATTCCGGCTCATGTCCGGAAACCTTAATCGGCACGCCCATCGTCTTTACTTCTCCCATCGTGGGGTGCTCCAAAGTTACGATCATCTCGCGCTCGGCCAGCAGTGGGTGCTGCATTGCCTCGTCAACGGTGTTCACCGGCGCGATAGGCACTTTGCCTTGCAACACTTCCAGCCAGTGCGCAGTGGGCTGAGTTGCAAAAATCGCATTGAGCTTTCCGATGAGCAGTTCTTTGTTTTCCAGACGCAATGTGAAATTGGCAAAGCGCGGATCGGCTGCCAACTCCGGCGCTTCGATGGCTTCGCAAAGAATGAAGAAAAACTTCTCCTTGTTACACATGATGACGATGTGCCCGCCGCTGGTGGGAAAGAGTTGCGAAGGCACCAGGCTGGGGTGGGCCGACTGCGCGGTTTTCTTTGCCTCGTACCCCTTGTTCAAATTCCAGATCGCTACATAGTTGAGCAGTGAAGCCGTAGTATCGAACAGGCTGGTATCAACATCGCAGCCCACGCCGGTATTACGCGCCTGGTATATGCCAACCATGAGCCCTAACGCTGCCATGATGCCGGTGGAAAAATCGATCATGGAAAGCCCATACTTCGCGGGCGGCCCGTCTGGTTCGCCGGTGAGCGACATGTGCCCCAGCACTGCCTGCAACAGATAATCGTAGGCCGGTTCTTTCTGCATCGAGCCGCTGGTACCATAGCCAGTGAGTGCAGCGCATACGATGCGTGGGTTGATGTCTTTCAACTGCTCGTAGGTCAACCCCAGCTTTTGCGGCACGTCGCCGCGCAAGTTACTGAAGACAGCATCCGACATAGCAACTAACTGACGAAAAAGCTCTTTGCCCTTTTCCGACTTCAAATCGAGCGTGATGCCCTTAGTATTGCGGTTGAAGGCCTGAAAATAGAGGCTATCGCCATTTTCGGCATACGGAATCACGCCGCGTGAAACGTCGCCGCCAGTGCTGCGGTCTTCAATCTTGATGACCTCGGCCCCCAAATCCGCCAAGTGCAAATGGGCATACGGCCCTGCGCCATATTGCGAAACAGCTAAAATGCGTAATCCAGCTAAAGGCTTCATTTCGATAGTTTTGAATTATGAGTTTTGAGTTCTGAGTTAGGAGCCGTTGATTCAAAACTCATAACTCAAAAATCAAAACTACTTATGAGTGTGGGGGCGGGGGGCGAAGGCGCGTTTGGGGACCATTAGTCTGCGGCGGAAACGGAGTACTACTTCTTCGCGCTGGTTGGTGACAGAAGTCTCAACGTAAATCACGCCACGGTCGGGTTTGCTTTTGGATTCCTGCTTATCGAGAATTTCGGTCGAGGCGTAGAGAGTGTCGCCGTGGAAAGATGGCAGCAGGTGCGTCACGTTTTCGTATTCCAGGTTGGCAATCGCCGCGCCGCTGATATCGTTGACGGTCAGGCCCACACCCACCGAAAACACCAGCGTGCCGTTAACAACATTCTGGCCGAACGAAGTTTGCGATGCGTAATGGGCATCGATGTGCAGCGGGTGCTGGTTGAGGCTCAGCAAGCTAAAAATGGTGTCGTCCGCCGCTGTGATAGTGCGGCCGGGCCAGTGGTGAATCGTATCACCGACATTGAAATCTTCAAAAACGCGACCGTAAGGAGAGTAAATATCCGCCATGAATTGCACCGCCTCTGCCTTAAATCTTACCCCGCTTTTGCCCATTGCGAGAAGAAGTTTGTTATTCTTACCGTGATAACCTTCGATTATCACCAACAGGCTTTTCCTATGGAACTTCGTCATTTGCGTTATTTCGTGGCCGTTGCTGAAGAACTCAGTTTCCGGCGCGCCGCTGAGCGGCTGCACATCAGCCAGCCTGCGCTCAGCACTCAAATTCGCCAGCTAGAAAGCTCCATCGACGCCACGTTATTAGAACGCGATACCCACCGCGTCGCGCTCACGGCGGCTGGAAAATTCTATCTGGAAAGCTGCCGCCAGATTTTGCGCGAAAGCGAAGACGCCGCTCAGGCCGCCCACCGCATCAGCTACGGCAAAGCCGGGAAGCTTTCGGTGGGGTTTGTGGGTTCGCTGGGCCACGCGCTCGTGCCACGCATCCTGCGCGCCTACCGTCAGGCATTCCCCGACGTGCAATTAGAATTAGCCGAAATGGATACCACCCGCCAGATCGAAGCGCTCAACGCGCGGCAGTTGGATGTCGGCATTATCGGTCTGGGCCTCTCCACCGAAATCTCCGACCTGCAACTCGTCACCATCGACGAAGAAGCGCTCATGGCCGTGCTGCCGGAAGGCCATCCCCTGCTCGCCCAGCACCCAGCCAGCTTGCCTCTTTCCGTCTTGGCTAACGAAAACTTCTACCTCGCCCAACGCGAAAGCGCGCCGCTTTATAACCCGTGGATTTTAGTGCTATGCCAGCAGGCAGGGTTTGCGCCCCACGTCGTCGATGAAAGTGGCCAGCCGATTACGGTGCTTAATTATGTCGCGGCGGGACTAGGGGTAACGGTTCTGCCCGCGCAGTTCCAGCGTTTGGCTCCGGTCGGCGCGCAGTTCGTGCCATTGGCTGCGCCGACACCGCTTTATCGTTATTGCGTAGCGTGGTCACCGCAGAACGCGCATTCGGCGTTGATGAATTTTGTGGAGACGGCGAAGCAGACGGCACACACAGAGAGGTGATTAACGGCCCCTATCCTCGTATTCTCATTTTGCCCACACGAACAACCTCGCCGCATTATCATGTAGAATCATCCGCCGCTGTTCATCGGTTAAATCAGCCTCTTCCAACTTCGCCACATTAACCAGATAATCCGCCCCCGGCGCATCCGAGCCGAACAGCACCCGCTCCACGCCTAGCGTTTTCACCGCATTTTCCACCGTGCCGGTTTCGCAGTAGCTGCCGCTTATATCGCTCCACACGTTCGGGCAGTCGGCGATGTGGGCGCAGCCCCACAGGTGATTGCCCGCCAGGTGCGCCATCACGATTTTAAGTTCGGGATAGCGTTTCGCCAGAAACTCCACGTGCTGGGCATCGGTTTCGTGGGCGAGTTGGCCCACTTTTTTATGGAAACTGTGCAGCAGCAAAGGAATGTCGTGCTCGATGCACGCCTCTGCCAACGGGAAGATACACGGCTCGTCGGCGCGGGCGCCTACCCACACTTTCACGCACACCGCCCCAGCTTCTTCGATGCCCCACTTCACTTCATCGACCGCCTGCGCGCTGTGGCGCGGGTTTACGGTGACGTAGAATTTGCAATGCTGTGGGTCCTGGCGGCAAAATTCCACCGCAGTGCGGTTACCGGCGCGCATTTGCTCGGGTGTGGGGTAATGGCCGCCCCACAGCGGCATCACGCCCAGCCAGGCGATGTTGTAGCGTTCCAACATGCCGGTGAGGGTTTGTTTGTCGCGCTCCAGGCTGTGCTCCCAGAGGTGGACGTGCATATCGATGATCGGGTCGGTGGTAAGAGACATATCAAGCCTGAGAAGAGTTGAGAAAACGTTGGCAGTTGCCTGCAAAGATAGCGGCGCGTTGCTCATCGGTAATAGCGGCATCTTCGACCTGGCTATAGGTGGCCGCCATCACCTGAATCGGCCACAGGGTGCCGTAGACTAGGCGTTCGAGTTTGTGGTCGTTCACTAACTTTTCCACTGCGAACACCGGGCCACGCACGCGGGAGAGGTCGGCCCACACCGTCGTGGCATCGCGCAGAACACTCGCTAAGCGGGTAAGTTCGGCAAACGGCAAGGCGCTCAGTAGTAAGCGGCAAGCTGGTAGTTCCTGTGAGCCCAGCGCCGAAAACAGCCAATCGAAATCGGCATTCGAGACCGGTGGCACGGTGTGCATCCAGTGCATGCGTTGGTCTTGAATTTCGCGAATGATTTGCACTGGCAAATCGAGCTGCGCGGCTAATTGAAACAGCTCCAACGCACCGGTATCCCACAGCCGATAGTTGTGGTAATTCGGCAATAAACGCAAACCCTGAATGCCGGTTTGTTCGACCAATTCCGGTAGGGCTTTAAGCTGGCCGGGATAGGTGGGGTTCACCACGGCAAAATGGATGAAGAAATCATCGCCGCGCAGTTCATCGGCCAGACGCGTGGTAGCATCGAAGTTATTCTCCCAAAACAGTTCTTGAAACGAGGAAACAATGGCTTGCCCCACGCCATACTGCCCGGCTCGTTCCTTGAGTGTTTGAGGTGAGGTAGAACCAAAGCCACGGAAGGGGTAATCGCCGACAAATGCGGTTGTATCAATCAATGTCGTCATATCGGGAAAAAAGTTATTGTTCATAGCGGCCGCGCACCTCAGCCGTGGTTTCCAACAGACTGGCGACTTCGCCACGCTCGATGGCCTGGCTTAGTAAGCTAAGCACTTCGCTACCCACGGCGACGGTTTCTTCGATTACCGCATCGTCGTGCGAAAAGGTGATGAAGTTCAAGCCGCCGCGCCGAAAGAGCACACCACGCTTAGCGCATTCCTGTAGCCAGAAGGTGACGCAGTGGCGGTTGAGCTCGGCATCGTCGTATTCAAACGTATAGGCACTCATGCAGGGGTAGCCCAGCCAACGCGCTGCTACACCGTGGGCTTTGGCAGCGGCGTTGAGACCGTCCATGAGTTTCTGCCCCTGCGCGCGCAGAAACTCGGTCACGTTTTTCTCACGGTATTCGCGCACACACGCCACCAGTGCCGCCAGCGATAGCGCTTCGCCGCCGTAGGTGCTCGAAATGGTAACCTTCTCCATCGCCGTCATCACGTCTCGTCTGCCGCAGAGTGCTGCGACCGGGTAACCGTTGGCGATGCCTTTGGCGAAACAGCTTAAATCGGGAATTACACCGAAATATTCCTGCGCTCCACCTAACGCCAGACGATAGCCAGTGACGATTTCATCGAAAATGAGCAGCACGTTATGACGATTACAAAGTTCACGCACCTGTTGCAGATATTGGCCGTCGCTCACTTCAAAATAGGAGACGGCGCTCATCATAACGGCGGCTACCTGCCCGGAATATTCTTCGAGAAGCTTTTGGAGCCCGGCTAAATCGTTCCAGGCAAAGCTATGCAGCACTTCGCGCATTTGCGATGGAATACCGGGTTGGGGATTGGTGGCGTTGACGCTATCGAGCCAGCCATGATAGCCCGAATGCAGCACGATATCGCGCCCGGTGAAGGTGCGGGCCACGCGCACGGCTGCCGAGGTGGCTTCCGCACCGGTTTTGAAAAAGCGCACCATATCCACGCCAGGAATAGTTTCTACAATGGCCTGGGCGGCTTCGACTTCGATAGTGTGCGGCAAGCCGAAGATCACACCTTTTTCCATCTGGGCGCGCACGGCGTTATCAACCGGCTCATAGCAGTAGCCCAGCGTTATCGGCCCCAGGCCCAAAATGTAGTCGATATATTTGTTGCCATCGGCATCCCACACATGAGCGCCACTCCCACGCTCGATGTAAATCGGGAAGGCACCAAAGGCATATTCGGTCGGTCGTTTGCTGGCGGTTTGGCTGGCCCACGGCATGAGTTCCAGGCCTTGTGCATAGAGCGCCTGGGAGCGCTCGATATTCAAACGTGACATGATGGATTGAAGCATAGGATACTTAACCCCACTTTTCAAACTTTTTATGAAATTCTTAGCCATAGATTACGGGCAAAAACGCATTGGCCTAGCCCTTTCCGATGACAGCGAAACTTTCGCTTTGCCGTTCGATACCCTCGAACGCAAAAGCGGCAAATCGAACGCGCAGCGTCTGCGTCAAACGGTGTTGGAGGTTATCACCCGCGAGGAAGTCGCCGGGTTGGTGCTGGGGCTGCCCAAAACTTCCAGCGGCGAGGCGGGGGAAATGGAAGAGCGTACCCGCGCCTTTGCCGGTGAGCTTCAGGAAGATTTGAAAGCATCCGGCAGCCCCATCGAAATCACCTGGTGGGACGAGCGCTTCTCCACTGCTTCAGTGCTCAAGAACCTGCGTGCTGCCGGAATCGCCCAGAAAGATGCCCGGCAGGCCGGGGGCAAAGAGAGCATCGACGCCCGCGCTGCGGCCGTGATCTTGCAGGATTTTCTCGATGCCCGCAAACTGCGTGCGACATCGCCGGACACCGTTCATTCCCCAACTGAAAGTGAGGACGTTTTTTGAAGTCGAAAATCCCGTATATCGTCGCCGGTCTTATTGTCGTTTTATTAACAGTTGCCGGTATTTTTTACTGGAAGCAAGAGCAGCATCGCCGCTGGTTGTGGGCCAAAATCCCGACGACGGAAGCATTGGCCCGCGTGCCGGAGGAATGGAGCGTCGATACCCTGGCGAAGCGGCTGCAAGCCACTAAAAAAGTGCGCGACGCCGATACCTTTAAAGAAGCCGCTCAAAAAGTAAACCTCACAACCGTAAAAGCAGGAGGCTATCAGCTTCCTGAAACCGCCGGTCCGCAAGACCTGGCCGAAATTTTCCAGCGCGGCCCCACGCACCAGAAAGTGACTTTCCCCGAAGGCTTCACTGCGCACCAGATGGCGACAAGGCTCTCGCAAAACGGCTTTGCCACCGCTAACGACCTGCGCACCCTGGCCTACCCGGCCGGGCACGGCTCGCACGCTATCGAAGGACATTGGTTTCCCGATACCTATTGGCTGGCGCTTAACTCCAGCGCCACCGATATCGCTGCGCGACTGAACAAACGCTATCAGGAAATCATCAAAGAACTACCGCAGCCGTTTCCCACCGGATACATGAATAAGCGGCTCACTCTGGAAGAGATCACGGTTCTGGCCTCACTGGTCGAACGCGAAACCGATGTGCCTTCCGAGCGCGCGCTGATTGCCGGGGTTTTGCTCAACCGCCTGCGCATTCGCATGCGTCTGCAGTGCGACGCCAGTGTGCAATATGCCATCCAGCAAGCCGCACTGGCACAGGGCGACCAGAGCCACCAGATCGTGCTACGCCGCCATTATCAGTTTCCTTCGCCCTACAATACCTATTTGAATTATGGCTTGCCGCCGGGTGCTATCTGCAATCCTGGATTGGCCAGCCTCAAAGCTGCTGCGCGCCCGCAAGCAACCAAATATTTGTTCTATGTGTGGTCGCCCAAGCTCAAGCGTCACCGTTTCTCGGAGACTTTTGCCGGGCACCGGCATAATATTGCGTTGGCGGCACAAGAGCGGTAAGAACGCCGGTTATTCGGGCTGGGGTGCAACAGAGAGAACAGTTATCGCAAAAAGTAAAACACGTCCGGGCTGTTCGAGCCTTTGGGTTCCAAACAATGCCGTATCTTTTTGACGCAAATTAGCAAGGGTAGTTATCAATTGACTGTTGGTCGTTTTGAGCTGTGGCGAACAAAAAAGAGTGACCGTATCGTCATTCTGAATGGTAGGAGTCAGCGCCATTTCCCAACCCAGCAAAAGGGCATTCTCTTCGACGCTTAACGTGGCTTTTGAATTATTGAGGACTTCTACGCGGTGAGTTTGAATATCTCCGGTTTGTTTTTGTTCTATTGCCGCTTTGAGTAACAACTGAAACTGGTCGCTGTCATGAATGGCTGCTTTCTGTACGTGAGCGAACCATTTGGCTTGTTCGATATAAGCCTCATCAACTTCAATTGCCTGCACTTGAAGTTCGACCTTACGAATTGGCCGGTCTAAAAACCTCAGCACCTCACGCAGAGCTTCAATGCCTTCAGGCGTTCCGGTGGCAGTAAGCTCGTTTGCCGCAGGGTTAAAAGCCAGTTTTCTTAACCCCGATAGCGATTTGGCAAAGCCATTACTCTGGCTGTCGAGATGCTTCTCCTGCGCATTCTTTTCACCGGTCAGCCACCAAAACATGATTGCCGCCCGCACGTGTTGCACTTTTAACCGCGCAGATGTACTCGGTTGATAATCGGGCTGAGCTGTTCCCGGCACCGAAAATGCAAGAAATGCCGCCAAAGCAAGTATCGGCAAAAATCTCAAACCAATTCCATTTTTCTTCATTATCTCTTCCCTTTGGGCCAACTTTCCTATATTATAAACCCAAACTCTTTTGGAAATAGATTCTATTTCTGTAAACCAACCCCATGCCTACCACTCATTACGATGTCCGCGATTACGGCGCTGTCGGAGACGGTCTGGTCAAAGAAACTCAAGCCCTGCAAAAAGCCATTGATGCCTGCCACGAAGCGGGTGGCGGGCGCGTGGTGCTTACCGCAGGGAATTACCTCAGCGGCACGCTCTACTTAAAAAGCAATGTTGAACTCCACCTGACAAACGGTGCCTTGCTCAAAGCCAGCGCCGATGTGGAAGATTACAACCCCGAAGACATCTTCCCCGAGAATCTCGCCTTCCCTTCCGAAAACATGACAGCGCGGCATCTGATTATCGCTTATCAGGCCGAAAATATCGCCATCACAGGCAACGGTACTATCGATGGCAATTCTTCAGCATTCTTTGAGCCATTGCCGGAGGGCAAAACCGCAACCTATCGTTATAAATCGGGTAATTATCCCATTAAGGAATGGCGGCCGGGGCAGATGGTTTTCTTCTGCCTGTGCAAAAATGTCAACGCCAGTGACGTGAAGCTGCTGAACGCACCTTACTGGACTTTTTTCCTGCTCGGTTGCGAAGACGTGCATATCCGCGGCCTGAAAATTGAAAACCCACCGGCAACAGCCAATGGCGACGGCATCGACCTCGACTGCTGCCGCAACGTCACCGTCAGCGACTGCATTATCCGTTCGGGCAACGACAGCATTACCATTCGCGCCAATAAAAATGCTTTGGGAGAGCGGGCCATTGCCAGTGAGAATATCGTTGTTGACAATTGTATTCTCAGCACTCCCTGCAATGCTATCCGTGTGGGGGTGGGCGATGGAGAAATTCGGGATTGCCTTTTCAACAACATCGTTATCGCCGAGGCCAGCCGGGGCATCTCTTTAGTTTCACTCTATCGTAAAAGTAAAAACTCGCAACACGGCACTTGTATTGAAAATATTCATTTTCTTAATTTCATTCTCAACGCCGATGTCCCCTTTACTGTGGGGGTGGGCGACGAGGCAACAAGCCCGGCTGCCATTCGCGACATCAGTTTCAATCGCTTTCGCATTACCGCTCATTCTGCGGCTCAAATTGCCGGTAACGATCTGGTGCAGGTGCAGCGTTTCGCTTTACACGATATTCAATGGAACGTGCGAGGCGGCACAGAAAACCTGGAATTCCACAGTGCAATTCCCTCTCCCCTCTCGCACCACGGTTATAAAGGACGCGAAAACGGACCAGCCCTCCCTTGCGCACTCTACGGCGTGGATATCGACGAATTAACTATCGATAATCTGCGATTGCGCTGGGAAGATATCAGCCGGGTTTGGCGCGACGGGATTTTCCTGGAACGGGTTTTAGGCCTGGAACTCACCCGCAGCACACTTCGCCAGCCTCAAGACGAATATGGCGCTGCCCTGCACTGCTTGGAATGCGTCGATATCCTGGTGAGCGATTGCCGCGCCGCACAGGGAACCGAGACCTTCTTGCTGGCCCAATCGAGCATGGTCACGAAGTTCATTTCGCTACGCAACAACGATTTGCAACGCGCCACCCAACCGGTTGTGAGCGACATGACGGTGTTCGTCTAACATTATTTGCAACCCCTATACGAAAGGTGGATTTTATTGTGTACTCTTATGTATGAGTGCCAACGAAACTACCTCCGAAAACATCCAGTTTGAAAACGTTATTATCATTGGTTCAGGCCCGGCCGGATTTACAGCCGCTCTCTATACGGCGCGCGCCAACCTGAATCCTCTTCTCATTGCCGGTAACCTCGATCCGCAAACCTCGCGTATCAAAGGCGGCCAGTTGATGTATACCAGCGACATCGAAAACTTCCCCGCCGGTATCGAAGTGCCCGGCGTCGATATGGGCAGCATTGAAAACATCTATGGCGATGCCGAAACCCAGGCCATTGCCGATGTGAAAGGTCTGGCCGGCCCCAACCTGATGAAGCGCATGGAGCTGCAAGCTCGCCACTTCGGTGCCCGCATGGTGGAAGAGTTCGTCACCGAGATCGACCTCTGCTCCGCTCCCGGCGAATACACCACGCTCAAAACCGAAAGCGGTAAAACCTATAAGACGCACGCCCTCATCATCGCAACCGGTGCTGCGGCCAAAACCGTCGGCATTCCGGCAGAAGCCAAGTTCTTCGGCCAGGGCGGCGGCGTCTCGACCTGCGCCACTTGCGATGGCCACTCCTATGTCAATAAAACTGTCGCAGTCATCGGCGGTGGCGATTCGGCGATGGAAGAAGCCAGCTACCTGGCTCGCCTGGTAGATAAGGTCTACCTCGTCCACCGCCGCGAAGAGTTCCGTGCTTCCAAGATCATGCTCAAGCGTGCGCAGGAAAATCCGAAAATCGAATTCCTGCTCAATCGCACACTTGTCGATATCAAAGGTAAGCCACACCCCTTAGCCGAAAACAGCAAGTTTTTCGCCGATAAGGAAGTTGTCGCAGCAGCAGTATTGGAAGATCTGCGCGACGGTTCGCAAAGCGAAGTTGAACTCGACGGCATTTTCATCGCCATTGGCCACACGCCCAATACCGGGCTGTTCAAGGGCCAGCTCTGCATGGATGAAGCCG
>DAITOV010000154.1:0-10707 GCA_036833945.1 Abditibacteriia bacterium | reverse complement strand
CTTCAAAAACTGCCATAGCGCCGTCAAAAAGCTCAATAGCACCACAACATGGGTTGCCATACATACCGGACAGGCTGCTTTGAGCACGATATAAGAAATATAAGACAGTCCCAGAGTTCCCAACATCCCCGCACCACACACCAGAAAGCGCATCCACGTTTCTTGCCGCAATGAAACTCGTGGGTTGGTAGTCACCGAAACCAGCAACACCACAACGAAATATGCCAGGCCGTAAGCACCCAGTGGAATGCCGAATAAAGCGCCATATTGAGAGGCCAATACTTTATCGCAGTTGATGGTATCGCTGAAGCCACAACCTGAATCGCCACCGGCCTTGATGACCGAATGCAATCGCCAGGCATAAAGTGAGATTGCCATGCCCAGCATACTTAAAACGACATGTGGCCAGGAAAAACGTGTTTTAAAACTTGGTGAATCGGATGTCTGCTCGGCCATATGGTTATTAGGATACTGCACACCGCAAAAACGAAAAACGGATGGCACCTTATGGATGCAATCCGTTTTCATCGCCGCAGTTCTCTTTAAAACCTGTTCCAGAGAACGGCATAATCGGTTGCCGGATCCAGTGTCTGCCCATCTTCAGTAGCTTCTTCTTTTTCCAACGTCGCAAAATTCATCGCTTTGACATGACCATCGACGAAGGCGACATTGGCACGTTCCAGATGACGATAAATGGGGATGCCCAATGTATAACCAGGATAACCTTTACGGGGATAGGCTGAATTAAAGCCGCTATTTCCACCCTGATATTGGTTTTCCGTGTAGAGCACCGTTTCGCTACTCTTGACGACAGCGGCTGTCGACTGGTCAAAAAGCCACATTCCGTTGAATCCATAGCTGATTTCACCATCACCAGGTGTGCCATCCCACGAATCGGCTTCCCAAGTGCTGCTGGGGCACTGCCATATCTGACGGCTTTTCAAATAAGGGTCCAGACGAAAAGGAATACGCATTGCCGGACCGCCAATAGGCATGAAGCGTTCATCGTAATCTTGCGTATATTGCATTACGCCAAGGGCTATCTGCCTGAGGTTACTCTGGCATGAAGCACGACGCGCATTCTCTCTGGCGCGCGCAAAGGCGGGAAATAGAATTGCCGCGAGGATTGAGATAATAGCAATGACGACTAATAATTCAATCAAGGTAAACGCTTTCTTACGTCCATTCATGTAGCAACTGCTCCAAATTAATGAGTTAACGACAACAAATAAACACCTAACCCTATGTGACACATGGGATTAATTTTTGTTTCAGAATAAATTTATGTTTTTTTATTCCTTATTGTATATCAAACGTTGCTTTTTCTATTATTTCACCTGAATTTACAGACTACCCATACCAATTACCTGCAAAACAGATAGACAATTTCACATTCTATTATAAAAAAGGATTACAACTCAAGAATGTAATCCGTTTCCAAGCAAAACTCGGCCTAAAGAAGAAGTATCTGTAACAACTTGGCTCTGTTTTCTTCATACATCAACAGAAGCACTCACACGATTACGCCCTTCGCGCTTGGCTCGATACAACTCATAGTCGGCCACCTTGACAAGTTCATCAAGCGCCCCTTCGGCAGAACCAGAAGCTAATCGTGGCACGGCCAAGCCAATCGAGACTGTAATTTGCCTGCGGATTAGCGAATTAAATTCGGGATTGCATTCCGACTCAACGGCAGAACGAATCCGCTCGGCAGTTGCCACGGCGTCTGCTGGAGTAAGAAGCATGAGCACGATGAATTCTTCTCCGCCATAACGACCCACCAAATCGGTTGTGCGGGCCGTGAGGCGAATCGCGCGCGCGACAGCTTGCAGGGCAATATTACCCTCTTCATGGCCGTAGTCATCGTTATAGCACTTAAAGTGATCGATATCGATCATAAGAACCGCTATTAGTAAATTCCCGTCGGGATTCTTAAGTTCTGCGCTCTGTTGGCTTTTAATTGTTTGAAGTGCAAGCCGACGAAAAGCGGTTAAATTTTCCAAACCGGTGAGATGGTCGATATCAGCCAAACGGTGCAGATCGTTGATCTCGGTTTTTTGCGACCTCACAATGGATCTCATTGCCAGACAAAGACAGCCGATGAAACCGGTCTGAAGAATTTCATGAAGAATATGGATGGCTTCGCCGCGGTTCGGGAGAAAGAACAGCGCTTCGTGTAAAGTAAAGAGCAGTGCTGCGGCCAGGAATAAACGAACCGCGTTTTGCTGAAGGGAAAGGCGCAGGGCCGAAAAAATATGAGCGCCCCAATAAAGGATAATACAACCTAATCCAATATTAACGACATCGGTAATAATCTTCACCCAAAATAACATGAATTATCTCTCTTAAATTGTGTCAGAAAAGCTGTTATCGACTTACCGGGATTTTTCCAGACGGATAAAGGACAACAAATGTACTGCTGGCACATTCATGCCTCTAAATTTTGCCAATTCAGAGCATATAATGTGCCGACGCATTATGAGATAATGCTACAGTAAACATGAAAAGTGGCTGGCGTATCAGAAGAAAAAGCCGACTATTATATGGGAAATGAAGGCGTGTGGCGTCTCAACTATTTTGGCGGCCTGAAGATAACAAGAATTGGCAACGGGGAAGATAACCCAAAAGTTATCGAGCGGCTGCGCACCCAAAAGACAGCCGCGCTCCTGGCACTCCTGGCGTTGCGGGGCAGCCAGAGCCGGGAGAGTATCTGCGCGTTACTATGGCCCGATACTTCACCAGAAACCGCGCGTAATTCGCTTTCTGTAGCACTCTCTTTTTTGAGACGCGAGTTGGGTGAAGATATCTTCCTTGCCGATCGTCAGCGCATTTCGCTTACACCCCATGCTGTGACTACCGATGTCGAAGAATTTGAAGCAGCATTGGTGCAGCGAGATTTTGCGCGCGCGGTTGAAATTTTCCATGGCCCGTTTTTACCGGGATTTCACGATGAGCCGTTTCCGCTGCTGGCCACCGCATACGAAGAAAAGGCGCGGACTGCGTTTTGCGCCCGGTTAGAGGCATTGGAAAACGCAGAGAATGACACCGATATCCAAAGCGCTTTGGCACTGGCACAGCGCGCAATGGTTTATTTCGGTGAAGACGAACACTGGTTTTTAGCGACAATGCGCGCACACCGCGCCAGCGGCGATTTAGAAGCGGCTCTCCGCAGCTACGAACGCCTGCAACGCTGGGTGCGTAAGAACGGCGAAGTCACCTCGGAAACAGCACGAGGGCTGGCCAAAATGATCCGTCGTGAAAAAGAAGCGAGCGCATTGCGAACAAGCCTTCCGGCAGTTCCCAAAACAACACTCACAGCACCAAGTAGCCTATCCTATACTCCCGAAACAGAATTGCCGCTGCAATGGACTCGCTTTTTTGGCCGCGAAGCCGAACGCGACTTGCTGCGAGGCTGGCTTACCCGTGGCGAAAAACTCATCACGCTTTCGGGCGCGGGTGGTTCGGGAAAAACGCGATTGGCAATTGAAACCCTGCGCGAAACTACGCCGGAAATTCCGGCCCGGTTTTGTTTCGTGCCACTGGCTTCCATTGTGGATGCCGACCTCATTTACCCCACCATCCGCGATGCCCTGGGCTGGGCAGCTTCGCCGGAGTTGACGGCTTTCGAACAACTCACGCGCGGCCTGGCAACAGAGCGCTGGGTTTTACTGCTTGATAATTTCGAGCAATTAGCGGCGACCGGCGCGGCTCCTTTGCAGGCTTTGCGCGAACGCCTGCCGGGCGTCGTTTTCCTGGTCACTTCACGTGTGCTGCTCAACCTGCCCGGCGAACGTGAATTTTCACTCGCCCCGCTACCGACGCCACTCAGCGGAACGCAGTTGGAGCAAATGAGCGACTATCCCAGCGTTGAACTCTTCTGCGACCGCGCCAATATCGAACTCACTAACTCCAACATAGAAGCCATTGGTGCGCTTTGCCGGCGCATGGACGGCATTCCGCTCGCGCTTGAACTGGCAGCGGCGCGAGCGCGTGTGCTTTCGCCCGCACAAATTCTCGAAAGGCTCGAGCGCCATCCCGATTTGCTGCGTTCACGCGAACACGGCGTACCGGCACGCCACCAAACTTTACGCGCCACCATCGAATGGAGCACCGATTTACTGCCGCCCGAACTGCATGAATTTTTCCTGCGCCTTTCGGTATTTCGCGGCGGCTGGACGGTGGAATCGGCCGAGGCTGTGTGCGACGAACCGGACGCGCTTGATGCCTTGACGCATCTGCGTGAAAGCTCGCTGGTGCGTGTGGTGGAAAGCGAAGAGGGTATACGCTTTCGGATGCTGGAAACCTTACGCGAATTTGCACAGGAAAAGCTCACTGCCGCTCAATATGAAGATTTGCAATGCCGGTTCTTTACTTACTTCTTCAACCTGGCACAACAAGCTACCAGTGAGATGCAAGGACCAAGGCAAACACAATGGCTAAGCCGCCTGGATGCCGAGCAGGATAATTTACGCGCAGCTTTGAACTGGGCGCGGCAGTATGACGCCCAACTTGGCTTGCTGTTGGCAACGGCCCTGGTAGATTTTTGGGAAAGACGTCTCAACCTCAAAGAAGGCCGGCACTGGATTGAGACGTTTATTAATGCAACGAATAATCCGTCAGCACAACACCCAGCCGACGATTCAAGTTCCACGGAATGGGCCTTGCGCGCACGTGCATTGAGCGGGGCAAGTCGTTTAGCCTGGCACGGCAGCGACTTCGCTGCTTCACGGGCACTGGTGCAAGAAGGCCTAAACAGCGCCCGGCAATCCGGCGATGCCGCCAGCTTCGTATACGCCGTCGCCGCCTTCGTGCGCTTTGCCATGACGACTGGCGACATCGAAGGCGATGTCACCTATTCCCATGCGCTGAGCGAAGAAGCCGTTGCACTCAGCCACAAAGCCAATGACGCTTCGCTGTTACTGGAATCGCTGATCGCGCTAAATTACGCGCGCTTGATCCTCAACGATTTATCCGGTGTGCGCGATACCCATAAGGAAGCAATTGCCATCGCACGCCGTATCTGCGATGAAGGCAGACTGGCCATTTCGCTCACCAGCTTGGCCAGCCTGGATTACTACGAAAGGCATTACGAAGCAGCGCGTCTCTGGCTAAATGAAAGCATTCTCATCGCTCGCCGCCTGGGTGCCCCGTGGGATTTAATCGCTGCCCTTTGGACGGTCGGCCTCGTAGCGCGTGAGCAAAATCAATTCGAAATTGCTCAGAATGCTCTGCATGAAGTCTTTGAAATATGCCATGAAAATCCCGCATTTAGCTGGGGCGTCAATCACGTTTTATTAGCTCAAAGCTACCTGCTTTTCAGGCGCGGTCTTGTCACTGATGCAGCCATGGCAATGGGCGCGGCGGAAGCCCTGGCGCAAGTGCTGAATTATCGCATGGCGCCGGTTTTACGCGTGGATTATGAGCATTTCAAAACCCTCATCCGTCAAAGCCTGGGTGAAGACGCTTTCATCGCCGCACGCACAGAAGGCGCGGCGATGAGCGTTGAACAAGCGATTGATTTTGGCCTGAATCTATAAATATTCAACCGGAAATATCAATATCCACCGCGCTCCAATGCCCGTTCGAAGCCGTCACCCCTTCAGTGCGCGAGTTATAGGGACGGAACATCAGCTCCGCACTGCCGCGTGCTTCCTTGGGTGAAATGCCGAATGACTTGCCGCCTTCGGGGCCGGTTTCTTTCATCAGCAAGCCCTGTCCGCCCTGCGCCAATTTCGCGGAGATCTTGTAAGGCGCAATGGGAAGGTTGTTGACATACAAACGCTGCTCTCCGCCCTCACGCAAGGTTTTGCGGACGATGATGGTGGGCGCAGTGGTGCCATCGATCATCTTTCCCTGGGGAGTGAAAGTGATTTCCACCACCGAACCGAACGGAATCTTTTTCACCTGATACATCGAGTTTTCATCGTGAAAGGTGAGTGTCACACTCCCGCCAAAGTAGGCATTGAGATATTTGGGATTGTCTTGGACATCGCTACGTGAAGCAATACCGTAAGGCAGCAGCACCCAGTTCTCAACGTGGCCTTGCGGCGTGGCGAACTCATCGGCCGTGCCATCGGCGGGCCGCAATCCCAGCGGCGCACGGCCATCGCCCCAATCGCAAATGTAACCGGCCGCATAGAATCCAGCCGCGCCCCACGGCACCAAGATTTCATAGTAACCCCGTGCATCGGTTTTGCCGGTGGCACTCGTCTGCGCACCGCCAACACCCGAAGAACGCACACCAATTACCGCGCCTTGCAGCGGCTTGCCGTTATGGTCTTTCACGTAACCGCGCACCGTTTTGGGTTTGCGGGCTAAAGCTGGGAAGGCGGGAATTTTCGGGTTGGTGCCTTTCATAGCATTGACCACATATTCATCGGGACTCACATTGATGACCTTGGCTCCGGCAGGCGTTGCAGCAGCGCTTCGAGTTGGCGTGCCACCCGGTTTGGCAGTGCTGGTCTTAGCTGGGGCTGGCTTGCTGGAAGAAGCAGCCAACATTTCCGTCCAGGCCAGCATCAGCGCATCGTCAGTTTCTACCCAAAAGCCGATCAACGCTTGACGCTTGGGTTCTTCACGCATCACGCTCACCATGGTGAAATCGGGCGAATCGGCTTCGGGTTCGCTCTCTTCATAAGTCCAGCCGGTTTTTTTAAGGGAAGCGATGAGTTGCTTTTTGACTTGCGGCACGCGTGAACGTTTGTAGGTCGGACCCATCCAGGCCAACACTTCGGAATGACCACGCTCGATTTTAGGACCACCGGCTTCGATGATCGCTTCGAGTGCCGCTTCCACTTCTGCGGGCACAGCATGAGGAGCAACGCGCAAAGTCTGGTCGGGCGCAGGAACCGGTGCAAGGTGCAGCAATACGGCCACCTGGGTGTCTTCGGGTTGCGCATGGGAAGGCGCAATCGGGGAAAAGGCGGCAGTGGCACAGACAAAGGCGAGTTTAAAAAGGAGTGTCTTTTTCATGGTGGTAGATCAATTAATTTCCTCTTGAAATTTCTACCTATCTTAAAACTGCGCCCTTAAAAAACCCTGACACCAAACTCTTAAATCGGAAGAATTTTTAAATTTGCGAAATAAAAAAACATGCGCGTTTTCGCCGCTGGCGTCAGAGTTTTTTAAGAGTGGTGCGGCATAATGCTTCTCAAAATCTTTTGGAGACACTATGCAACACTTTAAGTTGAAATCATGCGCCTTCGCCCTCGGCGCTCTATTAGCGACCATACCCGTTATTGGCTATGCCGCACAAAACGAAAGCACGTCTATCCCCCCGTTCGTTTCCACCAGCACTACCGGCACCATGAAGCCGCTGGGCGAATGGAGCGTGCAAATTGAATCGATGCGTGTGGCGCGCGACAAGCAGGTCGAGATCGTCGCGGCCTATAAAAACACCACGCGGCGGCGCGTGCTGCTCACCGGCGGAGAAATCGATATGGTGCTCACCGATGGCGATGGTGTGGGCATTCGTCCTCTAGGCAACCTCTACCAGGCCGGTGGCGATCCCGATATAGAACCCGAACGCATCACCAGCCAGTTGCCGGTCGAGCCTGGTGGTATGGAAAAAGTGATGCTGCTTTTCGATATTCCGCTCGGTAATGTGCCCTTTAAAACCCTCACCGTTTTTGGCCGCAACAGCAAGCCGCTGGTGTTCAACGCCTCCAACTTGCCGCTGCCTGAACCTGTCGCACCGGTTGCCGTGCCGGTTCAGGGTACTACTGGTGGCGATGGCAACTTCGTTGACATTGGCGACTTCTCCCTGCGCTTCGACGGCGTGCGGCGCGGCCGCAACAATGCACTGCAGATGTTTGTCACTATCAAAAATATCGACCCCCACAAGCAACGCTGGTTGGCGCATCCAGCCTACTCACTCGGCGTGAGCGTGCTCACCGATACCGGTGCGGAAATTCGCGGCCAGGGCAATATCTTCCGCGCTTCGGGTACAAGCATCGACCTTGCTCCCATCAAAGAAACCATGGTGTTGGTGCCCGATGGCCAGGCAACGGTTTGCTACCCCGTTTCGCTGCCCAAAGGCGCTTTTGCCAGCCAACTGCTCCTGAAGTTCAAGGGCCAAACCCTGACCTACAACCTGCCGCAGCTTCCCTGAATCATGCAAAAGTTAAATGCACTGCCGAAACCTAAAATCATACGCAGCCATGAAACCGGTATATTGCGTGAGCAAGAAACCGGCGGTATGCTCTGGGTGAAGCGGCAGGATATCAAGAGCAAAGGCACCACGCAGAAGATTGATGATGGCGATTACCACTGGTTTTTCATCGAAGAAGGTAAAGTCGAGTTTGAAATTGGCAGCGACTCTTACCAATTAGAGACACACGATTGCATCTTCATTCCTGGCAGCATTACGTATGCGATAACCTGTGGTAACGGTTGTGCAGTTCATGGCAATTTCAAAGCAGGCTCTGGAGACTCCTCGAGTGACCAGAGCCTGCGGGTAATCCGCAAAAGTGAAAGCCAATGTTTTGAAATCGGTTCCAGCGCCGTTTGGGTGTTTGCAGCTTCGCAAACGTTATGGGCAGGGATTATCGAAACGCCTTCCCTGCACGATTCACCGCCAGCTACCCCGCCCCATAAAGACAAGCTGTTTCTGGTTTTGGCAGGGCGCTACGAATTTCAAATCGGCGACGCGCGGGTGCAACTCGAAACCGGCGATGCCGCCTGGGCACCGCACGGAACTCTGCACCAGTTTCGCGTCGTCTCTGCCGCGCCGGGGCAAGTGTTAGCCATCGCGGTTTAAATAAGAACCCCTTCCAACAATGCGTTGGAAGGGGTTTCTACTCTCCCGACAACCACCTTTTCTCGCCGTTCATCGCGAAAACTTGCGACGCAGTTAGCGTGGCCACAGGCCTCGCGTTCTTTCAGCCCAAGGTCATTCAATACACCTACGATAAATCAAACGCCAACTGCGGGCTGAGGCTTTGCGGCTCTTCGTCTGCCGGTTCAGTCAACTCCTCACCCTGATTTTGCGGTGAACTCACGGCAGGCGAAACACGGTAGGCTTCCATGTCTTTCTTCGCATAGGGCACCAGCAGTTCGGCCAACTGCTCGTTCTCTTCGTTATCGGGGTTGAGCCATTCCGCGCACGCTTCAGGCAGCAGAATCACCGGCATGCGGTGGTGAATGGGCCGCATCAGTTCGTTGGCCGCCGTGGTGATGATGGTGCAAGTTTGCAGCGGTGGCTTGCTACTCCCCTTCTCCAGCCACTGCGTCCACAGCCCCGCAAAACCAAACGACTCGTCGTCTTGGCGGTGGATATAATAAGGCGTCTTCTTCCCCGTCTCGCCTCTCCATTCATAAAACCCGCTGGCCGGAATCACGCAGCGGTGGCTTTTAAGCAACGTGCGAAACGAAGGCTTCTCGGCCAGCGTTTCGGCGCGCGCGTTGATCATTTTGTTACCGATGGCAACGTCCTGCGCCCAACGCGGCACCAACCCCCAGCGCAGCGATTTGAGCACTCGCCCCTGCTCGGCTTCAATCACGACGGGAATATCCTGCGTCGGCGCGATATTATAACGAGGCTCCACCTGGGCCTCGATCAGTTTCAATTTAAATCGTTCAATCAACTCTTCCACATCGGCGTGTACCGCGTAGCGTCCACACATAAAGCACCTCCAAAAACCATCTCGGTTTGTCGCACATAATGTGCCACATCGTACCAAGCTCGCCCCAAGGGCGGCATTACTTTGGCACAGCGCGCGCCAGTGTAACGGAAAGAACACAAAACGCAACCATCTTCGGAGCAAATATGGCCTCTTCCTCCCTACCGGGCAAACCCACTTCACTGTGGCTCGATACCACGCCGTCCACGCACTACCCCGCCTTCCAAAGCGGCCTCACGGTCGATGTCGTCATTGTGGGCGCGGGCATTGTCGGCCTCACGGCGGCCACGCTGCTCAAGGAAGCCGGAAAAACCGTCGCCGTCATTGAAGCAAGCTCCATCGTGCAGGGCGTCACAGGATATACCACCGCGAAAGTCACTTCGCTTCACACCTTGATTTACGACCACATCATCAATAACTTCGGCGAAGAAAAAGCCCGCGCCTATGCCGATGCCAACCAGGCCGCCATCGAATTTATCGCGGGCATGGTGGAGCGCAAACAGATCGACTGCGATTTCACGCGCACCCAGGCCTATACATATACCCAGGCTGCTGATGAAGTGGCGCAACTCCGGGCCGAAGCCGATGCCGCAGCCAAGCTGGGCCTGCCTGTGACGCTCACCCACACCACGCCCCTGCCCTTTCCGGTGCAGGCCGCCGTGCGCTTCGACAACCAGGCGCAGTTCCACCCGCGCAAGTATCTGCTGGCGCTGGCCGCAGAGATTCCCGGCGACGGCTGCCACATTTTCGAGCAGACGCGCGTGCTCGAAATTACCCAGGGCGAGCCTTGCGAGGTGACGACACAGCATGGCACCATCCATGCCCGCGACGTGATTATCGCCAGCCACTTCCCGCTCAACGACAAGGCGCTCTACACCTCGCGCCTGCACCCGCACCGCTCCTATGTGCTGGCCGTGCGGGTGGAAGAACCGACCCCGCCCGGCATGTTCATCCGCTCGGACTCGGCTTATTCTATTCGCACCCATCCCCACCCCGATGGCGAGATGCTGCTCATCGGTGGCGAGGGCCACAAGACCGGCGAAGGCGGCGACACCATCGCCCGCTACCAGCGCCTGGAAGAGTGGGC
>DAITOV010000153.1:0-10731 GCA_036833945.1 Abditibacteriia bacterium | reverse complement strand
GGGCCAATGTTTCCACACATCCCTTATCGTTGGCATGTTCGGCTGTATCGTCGATAGTCGTCAGCACCACACCCCAGAAATCGGCCCCACATTCCAATGCTAAAATATTCACGCTGTTGCCTCAATCCGTTCGATAATTTCAATCTGACGCTCGTCATCCGCCTCAGCCAGCGTAATCGATATCGCAAAACGCGCCACCGGCAAGGCATCGACAATGCGTTCGGGCCATTCAACGAGTTTGACAGCGTCATCACGTTCGAGCAGATCGAGCACGCCCGCATCACGCAAAGCATCGTAACAAATCGGCTCACCGCTGCGATTGGTCAAGCGGTAGGCATCGAGATGGAGGACGGGTAAACGCCCTTCATACTCCACAATCAACACGAAAGTCGGTGAAGTCGCTTCTTGTGGCACATCCAAACCACGCGCCAGGCCTTGAACGAATGTGGTTTTTCCTGCGCCGAGTTCTCCCTGGAGCGTGATCAAATCTCCGGCCTGCAGACGATCGGCTATGGCCTGTGCCAGCGCCCGCGTTTCGCCTGCGTTTTTTGTAATTTCTACCGTGCGCTGTTTCTTCATCATAATATAGGTACTTTATTTATCAACTTTGGCCGATATATGGCGAATTTTTTTGGAATATGAGGTATAAATTCCACGGACTTCTGATTATAATTGACAGCGATAATTGCAAGATTTATAATGAGGCAACATTTCAAGTCTATTGACATGCAATGCCAATGATCTCGTCCAAAGAGTACAAACTAATTACAAGGAGAGCTTCCATGCTCCGCAATTCGCATCATCCAACTTATGCTTCCGCAGTAAAATTGTCTGCTCTCGCCCTGGGCCTGGGAATTGGCCTGTTGCCGTTTGCAACCACCAATGCCGTGGCCGATGATGCTCCCCAAACTTCCGTCACCACTCCCAATACCAACCGGGTGAGGGCGAATGGCCTCAGGACCGCTATCGTGGCGGCAACCGATACCGGTGGCAATATCGACATCGCCTGGCGCGCGCTTAAAGCCACCCACGCGGCTTTTGCCAGCGAACCGGGATACGTGGTTATGTCGTCCGACAAAGTTGTCAAAGCCCTAAAAAACAGCGGCTATCGCTGGCCTTTCGCTCCGAATCAATATGCGGAAATCCAAAAGCGTCTCCAAAAGGTGCAGCGCGGCGTTTCCGTGGAAGTTTCTCCTGTAGATGGCAGCGAGAACACCCGCAAAGCCGTTGTTGAACTCTACGACTTCTCTAACGGTGGCCTGGTCGGATATGGCGAAGCAGTTTACACCGCCAATGAAGATTCACGGCCATTAGTCAACAGCAATCCCGACGGCGAAACCAATCTGGAAGCGCTGGCTGTAGACGGTGCCATTTCGCGCGCCGTCGCTGAGTTGAACAAACCTGCTGAACTGCGTGGTATTATCGTTTCCCTGCCCACCGGCCATCAAACCCGTCTTTCCAAAGGCGTGCGCCAGGGTCTGCGTAATGGCACTCGCATCGAATATCTCGTCAACGACAACGTTGTGGCACGCGGTAGCGTAATCGATGTCGGAGAAACTGAAGCAGTTGCCACCGTCGCTCCCGAAAGCGCCTACCCGCTCCTGGCGATTAACGGCGAATTCCGCACTGTGAAGATTCCCAACATCGGCACAGCCGGGAAAAGCATCGCCGAAAAAAATGAGAAGGAATGGAAGCGCTTCGAACTCGAATTCGGTCTGGCTGCCGGAATTGCCGGTTTGGGTTACTTACTTTTCGCCAGCTAAATTTAAATTCCCAGATAGAGAACCGGGCTTCGTGAATTTCACGAAGCCCGGTTTTTTTTGGAGTGCGGTGACTTGTCACCGCAAAGAACATAGTACCAACCCTAAAATTTTAGCCACAGATTAACACAGATTACACAGAAGGGAGACACAGAGCGTTTCAACGCTTCCTCTTATACAAAATAATCTCCTATCACGTTGGGCAATAGTAGGCGGTAGACAGCAGACAAGAAGGCAACTGGACATTGATGCCAACGGCCCTCTTTTGTCGTTAATTGCGGAAACTTGCGACGAAGTTAGCGTAGCCGAAGGCTTTGCGTGCTATGACATAACACGATGACAAGCCACCGCACTCCAAACAACAGCAAAGGCCGCGTGGAATTCCACGCGGCCTTTGCCACTGCTCTGTCAACTCTCTCTTAAAAATCGATTCGCATTAACCGGCCATTTTCGGTAGCAACAACTGCACCACCATCGATGGTCGAAATCTCTCGAATAGCCGAGCCTAATGCAGTGTTTCGCACCAATTTGCCGGTTGCATCGTAGGCCTGAAGATTGCCACCTTTGGTTCCCACCAGAACGACCGCCTGATTATTGATTTTGGCGGCTGTAATTGCCGTCGCCGGTTGATTCAGGTAACGCAGCCAACGCTGCTTGCCATCGGCTCCAAAGCAATAGAGGTAAGAGTTGTCCGAAGCGGCCAGAATTTCGTCCTTGCCGTCACCGTCCAGATCGCTGGCTGCTACGTGCCGCACCTCATCACCGGTATCGAACTTCAAACGCGACGTCCCGGTCGAATCGGTGTAGTGAATGATGCCGTCTCCAGCCCCGAACACCACACCACGCGTTTTATTGCCATCGAAGTTACCCGTCGCTACATCATAGGCAATCGGCCCTAAACGATAGGCCCAAACGCGCTTCCCATCATGGCTCAGAACAGTGGAAGTGTAATAATGCGTTCCCGCAACGACTTCCTGCTTACCATCGCCGTTCAAGTCGGCAATAGCTCCCGAGCGTGAGGGATGCACCGTTTCAAACTGCCAGAGTTCCTTGCCTGTGCCGTCGTAGGCATAGAAGCGCCAGTTTTCTCCGCCAACGACAATCTCGGCTTTGCCGTCGCCATCCAGGTCGCCCATGCGCACCAGATTGACATACGGTGGCCTGCGATAATACTGCAACTGGCGGCTCCACAGTTCCTTGCCATCGGCTGTCAGCAACGTGGTGTATCCGTCTTGGCGCGCAATGGCAATTTCATCAACACCGTCGCCATCGACATCGCCTGCTGCAACACCATTTACCGCATTGGGGAAAATTTTGCTCCACACTTCTTTTCCTGCCGGGGTCAGGGCCAACAACAATCCTTCACGCGTGGAGGCCAACAGTGTGGGGGCAGCGTTCTTTTGCAGCCGTGCCGGTGTGAGTTGCGAGAAGGTATAGGCCGCTTCTGTGACATCGGCCTTATCGGCTTTGCCATACACGTTAATTTCTGCCAGGTAAATCGCACTGCCTGCACGTGGTTTAAGTGTCAGGCGCACGTAGCGGGCGGTTTGGCCCTTGGCATCCACTTCATAGCGCACAGGGGTGCCCCAGTCGGGATGCTGGCCGCCTTGCAGGGTTCCAACGGCACGAATGTCTTTGGCAAAGGCATCGTTGCTGAGTTCGACCTTGGCATTGTCGAGCAAGTAGGCCGTGCGTTGACTGGAGTTCTGCGCCCACCACAAATCCCACCTGATTTTGGAAACCTGCGACGGATTGTGGAAATCGAGCACCAGGCTGACTTCACGATCGACCGGAAACATCACGGCCTGTCCAGTGTTGTTGACTTCACCATCCAGTAGCGCCTCTACCTGATTGGCCGAGGCTTTATCCAGCACATTACCGCCAGCCTGGGGGGCCGGATTCGCCGTGATGACAGCTTTTTGCTTAAGCGCGCCCGGCTGGTTACTGTTACCCGAAAGAAGCATTTCATGCGGAGCCGGACTCAGCGTCCAGCCAGTGCGAAATGCCTGGGCATTGTAGCGATCTGCCAGATTCACCGGTGCGGGTGCAGTTGGGGTGGCGGCGAGGCCGGAACGAGGCTGAAAGCTCCCTTTGGCGACAGCCGTGCTCTGCGGGCTTTCGAAAGTGGTGACGCCCGGCGCGCTTTTCAGCTCAACACGATTACCGGCAAGCTGCACTTCATAGGCATTTTGGCCGTTGGAAAGTGCTACACCGTTATACCCCTGTGTAAAGTTGAGTTTCCAGGGTTCTCCGGTGCCGGTCTTGCGGCCATGGAACACCGTGGCGAATAGATAATGCTCGCCTTTGCGTAACCTGACACGTGACGTGGCATTCATTGAACGCACCACGGCATCGGCGTGAGGATAAGAACTCCAGTTGGTGCCCAAATCCCGATCGTCCAAAAGACCAAGCTGCGGGCCTTTAGCGACCTGCACCCACATCGAAGGGCCTTTCTGCTGTAGTAACATACCGTCATCGGTGAGCTTAGCTTCACCGACGCCGTGCCACAGCAAACGGCACTGATATTCACCATCTTCGAGCGCCGTCACTTTGTCGAGCACTACGAATGCATCGGATTTACGGAGGCGAACGATGTAACGATCCCAGTTCGAACTGGAGTAGTTTTCAAGACGCGAATGACTGTAACCAAAGTCATCGGTCTGCCCGTGTCCCAAAAGCGCAGCGTAGGCCGGCAATGCCGAAGCCTGGCCATTGCGTAAAACCTGCATCGAATTGTGATATTTGACGTGGGTTTTGAAGTAATCGTTATCGGCCAACCAGATACGGTCGAACTGCGTCAATTGCTCGATGCTGTTGCCATCGACATGGCCATGCCCGCCGTTATTCAAACCATCCAGCAACAGATAGGGTGCTTCCTTATCCAACTGTTCACGGAACGACACCTTGTCGAACAACTGGTTGTCCGCCGGGCGGCCTGCGACCTGAAACGTGCTCGCATAAGCCGGATCGAGCGGCTGCAACTGCACACCGTTAAAATTCTGCGGCACCGGCTCTTTATAAGGCTGCTGGAAATTATAGAGCAGATGCGAGCCGCGAATCGAATTCTTCAACTCGGCAGCCCACGCTGCAGCGCGGTTTCCCGTTATAAACGCCGTAATGCTCAAAGGCACATTTTCAGAAGACGAACCCGACCAAACTCCGGTATCACCGTAGGGAACCTGATAACCCAGGTTGTTCATAGTGGCGATTGCGTAATCGGTAATACGTTCGGCATTGCCGTTTTTGAACACCGTAAAATCAGGACGCGCAATGGCATAGCGCAAAACATGGCCGGTCGTCAGCCACTGATAGGTATTACAATCTTCGTAAGGCTTGAAATACTCTTGCTGTATTTGGAAGAGCCGGTCGGCTTGCGCCAACCAGTCCCTACCTTCAGTGGTTTTGGGATAGCCAGACTGAAAATAAAGACCGGCACGGAGCACACCCAGGCCGGGAAAGGTCTGGTGGTTGAACAAGACATTACGTCCGCGTGGAGATGTCTTGGGGATAACCGCTTCGGTCAACCAGCGTGCCATCGACTTGGTGACGCGCAGGCGTTCCTCATCGGTGATCGCCGCATCTTCTTCGATATTGTCCCAGCCACTGACAACTTCATAGGAAGGAAAATCGCTGTCGAAGCCCCAGGGACCGCCAAACTTACTGGGATCGGCAACGGCGCTCTTAACATAGATATCCCATAATGCCACAAACAGGCGCGCCTCGGTTGGACTGGCGGTCAGTTGATAGCGCTGCGCCACCTGGCGCAATTCACCGGCAATGGAAGTATGCCGTCCCATGCTCAGGGCATCGTTGGCCGCTTTCACCCCTTGCTCATACCGATTGGCCGGTTCTTTCTGGGCAGCCCAACCATAGCGGCGCAGAAAATCGCGACCGTAATCCGCTTTGAATAACCGGGCAAAATTCAGTTGACGACCGGAGTCCTGGGGCAACTGGGCAATAAAGGCGGTTGCTGCAGCCTTGAGTCCGGCGTCATCCGAAGCTCCAACCACAACGGCACCATTGCCCTGACCAAAAGGATCGTGAACGGTTTGCACTAACGAACCGCCCGCACCCGGACAAAGAGCATCGACCGGCGTAAAATGCCGGGTATAAAGGAGGAACAAAGCCGGGTTGTTCGTCGCATTGCCTAGGAGAATGGCATTGCCCTTGAATTCGCGATCGGCTTCGGTTGCCACGCGTGCCGTCAAGGTAGCCCCTGTTTTCGTTTTTACCGCTTCCACAATACGCAGCGCTTCAGCGCGCCCGGCAGCACTATCGGGATGATATACCGTCGCCACAGCGTTGCCATTTTCCACCACAGGAATATTGCGCTGTAATTTTTTCGGTTCGCTTAGGTCAGCGACAACCTGTATCGGCGGCACCAGACGGAGATTGTCGATCTGCAAATCAATCGGCACGCCTTTTTCACCGGTACCAATAATGAACTCCAGGCGATCGACTTTATTGGGAACACGGTCGCCGACGACGGCAGCTTCCCAGCTTAAATCGCTACCTCGCCCACCATACTGGAAATGAAAAGTGTTCCAATCGGTTTTTAAACGATTGTTCCACGAAGCAAACGACAAGCTTGCCTGTGTCTCTCCCTGATTATAGGCCCGGACATAAAATGCACCGGTATTGCCTGGCTCGGAGGTGCGGGCATCGACAGCCAAGCGGGCTTTGGTTAAATCCCAGGTGCGGCCCAGCGGCACCATGATGCCAAAGTAGCGGTTGCCATCGCGAGTAATCGAGGTGCCTTTCACGCGCAAGGCACCGTCACCGTCAGTGCTGTTGCCGGTGCCCTGCTCGACAGTCACAGTTCGCGTTGGGGTTTGGTCCATTGTCGCACGGATTCCCTCTGCACTGTTAAGTGAGAGTACTTTGGTTTCCTGTGCTTGCGCCGTGCTACCGGCTAAACCGGCCAATACTGCTAAAGTGAGTAGTCGTTGCACGCTTTTTTTCATATTGCTTGAGTTCCTTTATGAAGCTTGCTCATTGTTTTAACGTTTTCATCTCCGAATGACTTAACCGGTTAACAAAGTTGGTTCATTATACCACCCGTTATCCAATTGTAAACATAATATTGTGTGAAAGAGGGTTTATTTGCGGGCAAAAACATTGCCATTGCATGAATGGGCTTACCAACCTTGCCACACAGGTTTGAGTTGACCGCCATTGTAGAAATAAGAGACTTTCTGCCATTTCACATGACCATCCATGTAGGAAGCGTTGGCACCGTCCAAGTGCCGACCGTAGTGCTTATCCTCAGCAGTACAATTTTCATAATTAGTGCTTGGTTTCCGGCAGAAATTGGAGTTCCAGAGCCCCGTATCCCAAGAGTTAGCGGCTGTAGGATAGCCCTGTAAAGCCCATGTCGTATCGTAAAAAGCGATCATCTCAGAAGCACGCTCTACATTCGATTCCGTAAGCATGGTTAGCCCGTAACCAGACGGCACACCAGCCACCAGGTTATATGCGTAACCTGAAGGATAAGCCGTAGTTGCATTGCCACTGGGGCAAGTGAAAATTTGTGTGTTTTTCACATAAGGCTGGAGAAACCCCGAGGTTGGGCCAGTAACACCATTCGGTCCCCAGTAAGTGCGGCAATCGTCTACGGTGACTGGCGCGTTAGGATGAGTCGCATCACCATAACAACGCCAGAAATATTTACCATCATAATCCTGCACATACTGCATCGTTGCCAACCCAATCTGTTTGAGATTGCTGGCACAGCTCGAACGCCGGGCGTTTTCCCGGGCGCGTGCAAAAACAGGAAAGAGAATCGATGCCAATATTGCAATAATAGCAATAACGACAAGAAGCTCTATCAGCGTAAATCCTCGGTGATAGTGAGTAAGGGATGACCTGTTTTTCATTACGTCCTCCAAACGGAAACGGTTTCGCTCTCAGTAATATACCCATTTCAGTGATGGGCTAAACGCTCTATACTTTGACTCCATCCGGCTATTTATTGTCTGAATCCGCGTTACTATGAAAATCGAACCTATAAGTCCCTATCCCGCCGCTTATCGTGTCGAGCCGGACATGAGCAAACCCGTGATTACCGACGTCTTCTGGTACAACTATTCCGACATTTCAAATGGGCATCGGAATGGTCTTCATCTCCATCATTGCCATCAATTAGACATCATACTGGGCGGAGAATTTACCCTCACTTTCCGAGACGCCCCGGATCTCATCGCCCAAGCGGGCGACGCCTGGATAATCCCGCCCTTGTTCTGGCACGGGGTGAATTGCGCCAATCCGTTTCGCTGGTGCTCTTTTAAGTTTCATCTGGGTGCTCATCTGTGGCCGATTCTGGGCACGAAATTCCAGCGTTTCACCGTGCCCGAATTCCTGCGCCAAGGCATTGAAAATATGGCGCAACGCAACCTGACTCAAAAGCAATTAGCCAGCGAGCACATCATCGCTGCCATGACGCTTTGCCTCGTTGAACTTATCGACCAACACCCACAACAGGAAGAGGAATACGAAACGGGCGACTTTCGCCACAATCTATTGCCGCTTCTGGAAAAGATACAAAACAACCCCAGCATCCAGTGGAATGTGAAACGTATGGCAGGGGAAATGGGGCTTTCACCGGATTACTTTGCACGCTGTTTTCGCCAGGTCGTCCACCAAACGCCCCAGCAATATATTCTCGAAACTGTCATGAGCAGAGCAGCAGCTAATCTGGTCAAAGTCCCCGAGATTCCCATCAAGGAAATCGCGGCCCGCGCCGGATATGCTAACATCCAGGCATTCACCCATGCTTTCACGCGCGTCTTCAAAACCAGTCCCGCCGCCTATCGAAAGCGGTAACTTTTAAATTTTCAGTTGTCTGGCACTACCTGTCATACAGGTTAGGCTGGCCAGTAGGTCGTTTGCGAGCCAGTATAGAAACCGATGAGCATCCAGAAGATCATCGCAACCGCATTGCCCAGAATCAGCCCAATCATAAAGGGACGCAACCGCAAATAGCCATCGCTACCGCTATATTTCATAACCAGGGTTTTGATCAACCAGCCTGCAAAGAAGCTGAACCATAGGCGTTTGATTGGCCCGCCCGCCGCCATCAGGTATCCCAGCGGGTGCAGCGGAAACCACAGGAAGCGGCTTCGTGCAACAATAATGGCCCACACAACCATTCCCCCCAGCGCCATCCAGCCGTAATTCAAGGGATTTATCGATTGCTCATTGCGCATCGCCGTGGCTGCTACTTTGAAACTGGAGGTTGCGGCTCCCGAAGCGAACCAGTTGTAAGATTGTAAGCCACCGTTGGCATAGAGCGAAGCTATCGACACTACTATCGTGACACCAACCGTCGTCACAATCGCCATGAGGCAGCACAGTAGCAAACGGCGCAGTTGTTTGCGTTCGATGCCGACTTCACGACCCAACTTCATCACTCCCAATAGCGCCGGGAGAATGTTGGTGCGCATATCCGAAGCCACCACCGGTTGAATAAAACTGAGTTTGGTCAGGCTGGCCGCGCCAATAGCTTGATAACCAATAGTATTAGTCACCATTGTTCCCAACAGAGAAAACGGCACCTGAGGAAACATGAAACCGCCTTCGATAACCACCCGGGCCAACACCAATGACGTGAGAGTGAATATACCGAAAAACACCAGGGCGATGAGCAGATTGATGCCTGCATACCAACTCCAGAGCAGAAGTCCGGCAAAACAAAAGAGAAATCCCAGCACCATGAAACGGGGGGAAAATGGTTCGTCTTCCTCTCCCGCCTGACTTTTCCAGGCCGCAATGGTTATCTGGCCCAAGTGTTCACGCGCCGCCCAGATGAGCAGCAACGCCATCATCAACCAGCCACCGGTGGTTTGCGATACGATGAAATTCACTCCACCGGGATTATTGAGGCTGGCGGCCGGAAAGCCTATCATCTCGCCCATCACGGTTTGCAGGAGGAAGAACACGAAAAAGAACCAGAACGAAAAAGACAGTTCGCGCGTAAGCAGATAGGCAACACCGATGCCGCCCAAAAACACTTCGGCCTTGAGTGTTGGAATAACGTTCCACGGACGCTCGGTGAAGGTAATAGCGATGAAATTGAAAGCGTTCACCGGGAAAATTGGCCAATCAGGAAAGGCCGCGTTCATGCCCTTGAAAAGGTGAATGAAACACGCCACCCCCAAGCCCAACCACATGGTGCGGTTAGACCAGAACTCCGCACCCGGCGTAGTGCCGTCCGTTGCGGAGGTTTTCACCATTTGCAATGGCACTTCCACCAATGGGAATGCCAATGACTCACGCTCAATCCATTGCTTACGAAACAGTAAGGCAGTGAAGAACAGTAGCCCATAGATAAAACCCAGAAAGATGCTCCACGCCGTCAGCATGGCAGCCCAGGCATGCCAGGGAATATCGGCCCAGGACAAACCGCCCAGATACAGCGGCTCGATGACCTCCGCCTGGAAACGTACACCGTCCCATCCCGGTGCAAACCATGAGGGAACGTGACCGTAAAAGAATTGCGCCCATTTGTTTTCAGCCGAGCCAAAATAAAACAGAGTGGCACCGGTGGTCAAAAAGACATTATCGCATCCTGGCGTGGAAAGAAGTGCACCAAAGAGCATCATGCTGTAGAGCACGACCAATTCCATTGTGGTGAACGGTCCCACAAAAGGGACATCACGCAAACCGCGCAGCGATAAATTAACCACTGGAATGAAAACCAGCAGCACAGCCAGCGAAACGAACGGCATCTGGATACCGCCGATCATGTGGGCGTTATAGACCGTTGCTAACCAGCAGTTTAAAGCCGCTACCAGCGAGCAGAATATCAATCCCAGTAAAAAGGACCGGAACGTCACGACATGTCGCGCCGGTTGCGCTGCCAGAGTTTCGGAAATTTCCGCCGTCTCGACGGTTGAAGGAGTATGTGTTTTCGTCATGAATTACTTCTTTTTACTTATTGCCAATAGACCGCATCAGTGCAAACGGTAGCGCC
>DAITOV010000152.1:10499-10754 GCA_036833945.1 Abditibacteriia bacterium | reverse complement strand
AAGCGCCACAAACAGGGCTTTGCGGCGCGGCGTGTCGATATCGTGGCGCACAGCTACGGTGGCGTCATTTCGCGCTGGTATCTCCGCTCGAACGCGCTGCATTCTGCTGTGGGCGAAGATCTCAGCCACGCCAGCCGCCTGTGGTATACCAACTCCAACTATCCGGGCGGAAAAGATCTCTACGATTTGCCTCCTTCTTTCCTCGAAGGCTTTCCTTTCAGGAGCGCCCTTTCTGCGGCGGACCAGTGCCCCATC
>DAITOV010000152.1:0-10489 GCA_036833945.1 Abditibacteriia bacterium | reverse complement strand
AACGTGCGAAAGCTCATCACCATCGCCAGCCCGTGGCGCGGCGTGCCGGTGGCCAACCTTGTCAACGAAACCCAGGGTCCCGTGGACCCGGCCCCGCCCGATGCTCCCGAAGCGGTGAGCCTGCGCCGCAAACGCATTGGCCTGAAGCGGCTGGGTTGGTATGTCAATAACACCATCCCGGTGCCGGTGCGCGTGCCCGCGATGGAGGTGCTCGCCGTCAATAGCCGTTGGCTGGGGCACCTCAACGCCCGGCCGTTTGTCGATGGCATCGCCTACGGCGCCATCGCAGGCAACGATAACGCCTATCAACTGGGCATCGATTTGAACACGGCCCTCGACCGCATTCTGTCGCCCTCCTGGTTCGTCTATTTCGGGTTAGAGCACCGGCCCCGTTCGGCCATCAACTATTCAGACGGCCTGGTTCCGGTGTGGTCGGCTGTTATCGGAGAAGAGTCGCGCGTCATCCCGGCCACCCACAATAAAATCCTCTGGCACCCCGAAGCCAAGCGCTATGTGCTCGAAGCACTCAGCCGCAGCGACCTCACCCGCGGCGCTGCTCTCAATGAGCGCTGGTCGGGAGACTGGCAGTTCTCCATGCCGCTCGCCAAAGCAAAGTTCAAAACCTGGCATTTCAAACCCGGCCACATGGCCCCCGCCGACCGCGATGCGGTGTATGCATCCCGCTTGACTTCAGATGCCCGTTCGGAAGTAGCCCGCATCAGCCAACAGGCGTTGCGCGAGTTGCGCACGGTGGAAGTGCGTTATATAGGCGAGGCACCGTTGCGCGATGGCGAGGAAAGAGACCGTCAACATTTCGTCTCTATTGCGTGGACCACCACCGTCCCCACGTTGTGCCCCCGCGTCATCTTCCACGGCGAGGCTGCCCGCGAGGTCGAGGCCGTCACCCCAACCTTAATACCCTCGCAGCCCCAAACCCGCCACGAAATCGTAGTGCGCGGCCTCCGCCTGAACACGCCCTACAAATTCACGGTGCAGAGCGAAATAGAAAACCCACCCGACCGGCCATTAAAACTCTCCAGCCGTGCCCAAACCTTTACACTGAAGCTGAAATGAGGTCAGAAGCGAGAATGTGTAAGTATTGGTGTCCGAGTGGGGACGGGGGGAATGCCTGGCTTTTTGGGTAGGATGAAACCAAACAGCTTATTTCAGTCCTCATCAAAGATCAAAGCCTTCCGCACTCATGTACTTGCCCCCCTCACCGTTAGCTTACCACCGACATTTTTTGTTGATTACTTTTCCCCCAAAAAATATTCTCGGACAGGTTGGTATATCGGAGTGGATGTCTCAATGCTATTTTCTAAGAACAGAGAGGCATGGGATAATCGGCTAGTTTGGCGAGAGCTGTTTCTGCGTGCCAGTGTCCTTTATTTGTTTTCTCATGAATAGTCATGCTCTTCGCGTTGCATAAAGAATCGTTCCATCTGTGAAAATACTGTAAATGTCTTCTTCGTTCCTTTGCAAATTTTGAATGGTGAACTCTGAAGGCATAAATCTTAGGCCGTCCAGAAGAGACTTCCGTGAAGCTCCAAAAAATAATTTCAAATCTGCGTCTTCTGAAATAATATATCTACCAATAAACTCTATATCTTCAATTGTTATATCTGACTTATCGTTACGCTCGCGTTCTTCGTTAAATTTGTCCATGAGCCGCTGACTGCTCTCTTCATTTCTATACTTTCTGGAATTTGTTTGATTTTGTTCTCTAAAAAAAGAAGACAGTTCTTTCAAATAGAGACTCGCCGTTTCTGGGAAACCGGCAAATTGTAAAACTTTTTCGAAATGGAGTAAACGAGAATTGTCCATGTTTGGGGTTATGAAGTCGGGTATAGAAGCGGGAGGATCTACAACAAAAGTATGGCTAGGAAAGAAGCGTTTGTCGGAACTAAGATAAGTCACGATTGCTATTTTTGCAGCAGCATTTGAAGGATAATTTTTGACTTGATCCAATGCCTTTGAAAGAATATTTTCAATAGATTTAATATTAGTCGTACCTTTTGCCTCAAAAAGATATTGTTCCTGGGAAGGTGTAAACGCTAGAAAATCCGGGCGCTTCTTCGAAAGGTTTGAGTTAACAGGAATCTGACTTATTGTATCCCAACTGATATCAAAAAATTCGACCATAAAATAAGCCGCCATAGCAACTCCTAAATCTTCAGACAACCGTTTCTTGGCGTCTGCGTTGGCTGAATTAGGTAGTTGCAGTTCCGTGAGTGATTCATAACGTTCGAAAAAACATCTGACCGTAGCAAGATATAAGCTTAAATCAGATGTAAATCGCTGGGAGTTTGTTCCCAGTAGTGTATATGCATGAGTGAATATGATGGGGTTAATTGTCTTGTAACATAGACCTGGTGTGGAAAAATATTCTAGGAAATTGCTATTTGTTTTACTGCCAGCATGATTTAATGTCGCGTCGTCTATTCGGAATGGATGTAGAAAAGAATTAGGCATGTGCATTTTATTATTTAATGAATATGTAATAGATTTTGTGTTGTTTACTGGTAATTAGAGCATTGTTAACAATCTTAGTTTAAAATTCTAAAGAATCCAATTCTCTTTGCAAAATTCCCTACACCAGTTCGGCTAGAGCATACTCCCTCTCCAACTTCTCCACCCTCTCCCTAAACTCCTCCACAACCTCCGGCTTCACTTTTTTCATATACGCCAGCGTCTGCAACAACAACACCCGCACCGTCACATTCTCCGGATAGGCCAGGCAGAGCTGCAAGTTGCCGTCGATGATTTCGCGTTCGCCGTGCAGGGAACTGAAACTGGGCGGGCGACTGGCGGCGTTGCGCACGGCCAGGAGCTGTTCGAGACGGAGCAGGTAATCGCCCAGATACTCGGCCGGTGCCTGGTAACGCGCCGGAAACGGTATCGGCTGGAGGGGCGTTCTGGCGTGCAGGCAGCGCGCCAGCTCTTGCGTGAGCAGCAGCGCGGCCGGGCCGGGGTCGGTGGGCGGGCAGGCGGTTGAAAGCTCACCGATACACACGCCATCGGCGGTGCGCAGCACACGCACCTGCACCGTCCACGGTGCGCTGGTGCATTGCAGGTGGGTGAGCACGACGTAATCGCTGGGGCCGGAGTTCTTCACGAAGCTCAGAGCCTGCTCATCGTCCCAGGCGGCTCCGGCCAGGATAAAGCCGCCGCCCTCACCGGCGATGGTGGGAAAAAAAGTCGCGCTGCGTGCCAGCATGCCCAGTTCTACCCGCTCGGCCAGAAACAGCGGCAGGGAA
The DNA here is from genome assembly GCA_036833945.1 of Abditibacteriia bacterium. Taxonomy (GTDB): domain Bacteria; phylum Armatimonadota; class Abditibacteriia; order Abditibacteriales; family Abditibacteriaceae; genus DAITOV01. The sequence goes on along the minus strand of DAITOV010000152.1, from coordinate 7,232 downwards.
CGACTCAAGCGGCCGGGCGCATCGGCCAACTGGCGCTCTGCCTGCTCGGGGGCGTTCGCCACTTCGGCGCTGCTGCCCAGGAAGCTCACCACGGGCAGGCTCTGCGGCTTCTCTCCGAAGAGTGCAGTAAATTGCGATGATTGCGGAAGCCACACCGGGCCTTCAATCACCATGAGTTCCATTTCCAGGGGCCTGTCGGGCAGGGGAGTGGGCGGTTCTATGCGTGCTTTGGCGATTTCGGTGTCCCAGAAGTTGAGATACTCTTTCCAATCGGGCCGTTTCTGGATATGGAGCTGTTCCAATATCTGCTGCGCGGCGTCGATTTGGTGAAGGTCGATATGCGCTTTGATGAGATTATTTCCCACCGTCAGCCCGTGAACGAGCGGGTCGAAATGCGGCTTTACCAGTTGGATAATCTCGGCCAGGCGTCCGTTGTTGCCCAGGTCGCCGCTGATTTGCATCAGCACGTCGGTAGGCACCGGTTGCGGAGTTCGCGAGAGACACTGCTGGTAGTATTCGACAGCCTGTGCCATATTGCCATCAACCAGCGCTGCCCGCGCCAGCCACAGTTGCGCGCGCCAGCTTCCCGGCAAGGCCGCCACTCGCCGCTGCGCTTCCAGCGCGGCTGCATCGCCGCCACGTTCGCGATGAATCGCGTCATACCAGCCAAAACCGTTTTCCTGGTTAGGGTCCAGTTCCAGCGCGCGCCACAGCGTGGCCTCGGCTTCTGCATGCTGCCCCTGGGCGTCGTAGACTTTCGCCAGGTTGGTGAGCAGCACGCCATCGTCGCCGTGGGTTTTCAAGTAGTCCTGCAACAGCTTCTCGGCTTCTTGCAACCGGTTGTTTTGCATCAGCACGATGGCATAGATGCAGGTGCCCCGATCCGAACCATTATCCAACCGGTAGAGCTGCTCCCCCGCCGCCAGCACGTCGGCGGCAAAGCCATCGTTAAGGGCGCTCACAACCAGTCCGCTCAAAGCATCGGCATCGTTCCAGTTGCTTTTAAGGTTGCCCGGCAAAATGTCTTTGCGCCATTGCTCACGGGTGAAATAAATCTCGCGCCCATACTCATCGTAAAATTGCATCAAGTTCGGGTCTTCCCGCGGGTCGGTCTGCGCCGCGTTTTTTCCCTTCCCCAAAAGCTTGCCGAAAATTCCCATTGCTGGCTATCCCATCCGACGATATTTGCCGTTTATTATATAAAGTCAGAAGTCAGAATGATGAATGCAGAAGTCGGAAACGTCGAACTTTCAACGTTGAACGTTCAATGTTCAATTCCCAGCCGTTATTCTCGTGAATATAAAGGGGCTGACGTGTCATAATAATGAAAACGGTATTGTCATGTTTCGTGACGACTCGTCACCGCACTTCAAAACACGAACAGAAAATCAGCACGAGCAATGAGTAAGAATCCACACGTCCGGACCACAGCGTTAACGGGTCTGGCCTTCTGCGCCTTCGTTATTATCGTCTGGGCATTCAATAGTTTCTTAACGCGGGAAAGTGGGCGGCCACCTTTTTCCTTTACGCGCCAACCATCGCCCTTCGATAAAGAAAAGGAGTCGGCTTTCTCTCACAACTGGCCCGACTCGGAGCCTGACTATCTTCGTATCAGGCAAGCTGCCAACGCGATTGAAAACGATGAAGGCGCAATGTTCCGGTCGAGCCTCTTCTACAACTCAAAACGCTCTCCAATAAAAACGACCTCCTCTCGCGATACGGCTGGGCTTATGTCGATAACAAGCGCCGTATTCGAGACCCTAAATTTGAATATCCCAAAGAGGAAGTCTTTTACAATTCGTATGAGTGGTCGAGAATACGTTTCCTGGAAAGAATGCGCAATTTTTCGGAACCGAAATGGCGCCAGGTTGGGGAAGAACTGCTCAAGCACAACATAAACGATAGCGAAGTGAAATATTATCTTCTCACTCTCCTCAAGATAGGCTCCAATAAGGTTGACAGGCGATTGGCGATTGCCTATGCCCAAGATATCATCGACACCGATCCGCTCAGGCCAAGCCCCCACACCGGCCGGGGGAGTGTCTATTACCAAATTTGGCTAAACACCAAAGATGCCAACGATGCTCGCGAAGCCGTGAAATCCTACCGGCGCTACCTGGAGCTGGCCCCCGAAAATGATGGCTTTCGCGCACGCGCTACCAGCATGATTAAGGAACTTACTAATTCAAAAGAATCCTCTTGAAAGCTGGCTTTTTTGGAGTGCGGTGACTCGTCATCGCGCCGTGTCGGCGTGTCATAATAAGGGAGACGTAACTGTTACGCCCTTGCGATGACAAGCCACCGCACTCCAGAAAAGTATGAAAATCATCTCTATCCAAGCCTCCAAACCCTTCCAGGTTGGCTTCATTCTGGTCGTTGTGGCTTTCGCGCTTCTCAACCTCTATTCCCTCCACCAAAACAGCACGGGTGGCCTTGAAGGCGTGCTGGGCTTGCACAAATACTACGATGCCACTGTGCGCTGGGGGTATCCTTTTCAGGTGCGCGAAGTCGGCGGCTTTGCTGGCCGCGACGAAACGCATCCTTGCGCTTTGCTACTCAACCTTCTCCTGTTAGTGAGCTGTGGCTATATTGTGGGGAGTATTTTCGATCGCTTTGCGCAAAGATTGGTAAGAAGAAAGTAGGATTTATCAGCCTTTTTAGCCACAGATTGACACAGATTACACAGAGATTTTCCCCAAGCCATTGCAGCGCTCCACCTCGTCATTCGGTATGAGGCGGGCATGCACTGTTATCCCAAACCCCATCTGTGAAATCTGTGTCAATCTGTGGCGACATCCGTTTCTCTGCGTCCTCTGCGGTAAATCACTCCACGCGCGGCAGCGGCCGCAGCTCTTCCACGCTCACCGGCGGCACTATCGCCACGTTATCGCCAATTGTCAGCCCCGCCGTCTGGGGCAGAAACTGCTTGCCTTTAAGCGTATCGGCTACCAGGCCGCCCGAGACTTCATAGCCCAGCACGCTTCCGGTCTGTTCGTCGATCACCATATCAGCCAGCGTACCCAGCTCCTTGCCTTCGCTGGTGAGAATTTGCGTGCCGCTCAGCACGTTTTCGCGGGTGGCGAGCTCGCGCGCCTTGTCGTCGTCGCGCAGTTTGCGCACGGAAGCGGCATCGGTGGCCAGAATCACATCGCCGCCCAGGCTGCGCACTTCATGCCACGGCACAATCTGCGCGTCGATGAGGCCGAATAAATCCTTCTCACTCAGCACCAAAGCCAGCAACTCGTTGGCATCGCTATCAAAGATCAAATCGCGCACCCGCCCCAGTTTGGCCCCATCGCTTTGCCCCACCACCGACATTCCAATTAAGTCTTTGCCTTTGCGCATGATGTTCCTTTATTCGTGTTCGTTGCAGAGCAGTGTGGGCAAAGACTGTTCCAATCGGGTGGAAGTGATATTTGCACACCAGTCTGGCGATGCGATACATTCTCTTCTGTGCATACAATAATGTGAAAATCGCTTATGAATTGCCGACTTTCCCTTGTGGTTGCAGTTATGGCTGCTTTACTCAATATGGCCGGGTGTTCACAGCACGATCCGCCAGCTAAACCCGATGCGCGGTCGTCGGTTTTGGTCGAGTATGACGACTTCCTATCCGCAGCTGCAATTTCGCCCAACGGTTCAATCATCGCCAGTGGTGCCAGCCCGGGCGAGGTGAGAATATGGGATGTAGCTTCCCGAAAATCGCTGTATCCGATTCCGGTCAAAACCCCCAAGCCCCGCGAAATGGTCTTTGCGCCCGATAGCAAACGGCTGTTTGGAGGAGGGCATAACGGTGACCTCTTTTTGTGGGATTTTACCAGTCATTTAATACATTTGGAGGAGACCTGCGGCGACAGTAACATCACCGCAGTCGCCTATTCACCCAACGGAAAATGGCTGGCGGCGGCCGGAGTGTATTTGAAGTCGGACAGACAGCATCGCACTTCTGTCAAAATTTGGGAAAGCGATACCGGCAAGCTGGTTCGTGAGGTCAGGTTGGAAAACTTTGTTGGAGCTTTGGCCTTCACCCCGCAGCAGAGTTTGCTGATGGTGGAGCTAATTTCGGCTCGTCTCTTTGAAATCGACGTAAAGCAAACCGTGGAAGCCCCTCGCCTGGTTAAGCAATATGACTTCGGTGAGTCGATGTCAAAAACGGTTTTTTCCCGTTCTGGAAAAACCATTGCCTCGGTGGCCAATGTGTCGGGGAAAATTTTTCTGTGGACAGCCGATAAAAACGCGCTCCAACCCCGGTCGTTAGTCGCGAAGGGACTTGTTCTCACTCTGGCTTTTTCCCCGGACGGCAAATATTTGGTTAGTTCAGTCACCGAGCGAAAAGGTTCCTCTGGGTATCCTCGCGCAAAGCTGCTCCTCTGGGACGTGCAAAAGGGCACTCTGCTCGATTCGCTACGGTTTGAAAAACCGGCGCTCTTTGTTTCATTTATGCCCGATGGCCAGTCGATCGTTTATCGCGATGGCAAAACCCTGCACCTGTGGAAGCGCAACACTAAAGCCACGCATTGAGCGGCCCGATATGGAATGCGGTGACTTGTCACCGCGTTGTGTCGGCGCTTATTGTAACGATAACCTTGCGATTACACCCTCGCGGTGACAAGTCACCGCACTCCAAAATCTCTCTGCGTCCTCTACGTGAGCTAACAAGCCTCGACAAAACCCCTCGCCTATCCAAACCTAAGCTCTAAAATCTAAGCTCTACCTCAATCTCCCTCACCTTTTCCCCACTCTCCAGCGAAAACAGTTCGATAGAGCCTTCATTCGTGAAACGGGCAAAATGCTGGGTGCTGTAATCGTGAGGTGTTGGAGGCGGGTTCACCCAGTTTGTAGAGGCGGAGAGAACGCCAAAAGGCAGGCTCGTTTCACTGAGTTTTTTTCCGCTGGCGGTTTCCCAGACTTGTTTCCAGTATTTGTGGTTTTTGTTCGTGCCAATGATGGTCAGTTGGCTGCCAGCGGTCGAGAAGCGGGGAGAGAGGTAGCCTGCCGTGTCCGTAGGTAACGTTAATGAATTTATCAATTCGCCGGTGCGGGTGTTCCACAACGGAAGCTGTTCAGGCGTCTCCGCGCGTTTAAAGGGACTGCCACAGAGAGTGTGGCCGTCGGGTGAGAGAGCGTAATCCTGGAAATCGTCATCCTCGAACAGTTCGTAGCCGTAGATACTTTCATCCTTGAGAAAACTGGAAGCCAGCCTTTCGCCGGTGGTGCGGTCGAAGACGACAATCCATCGCCGCTCTTGTTTTTGCGCGTTTTTATTCACACCCATGCGCACCACCACGCTGTTATCGGCCGGGAAAAGCGTTTTGTCGAACAGCTCATCGGGGCCACTGCTCTCGTAAAGGGAAATTAGCTTGCCGGTGCTGGTACTCCAGATACGATTGGTAATTACGTCTCGTAATGGTGGCACGAACATGTTTTTAACGCTCTTAGTGCTCCACCCGGAAGCAAGTTTGTCGTCAGCCGAAAACCTGGGTAACGAGACAGACTCGTGAAGAGTCTCCAGGGTGCTTACTCTTTGGCCGGTTTTAATATTGTGGATGGTCGGCATTATATCGTCGTTAAATGCTGTCGCGTTGGCTAGCAGACTGCCGTCGGGCGAGAGGGAGAAATATGCGATGGAATTTTTCCCTGCTTTAGGGATTATGTTTTGCGAAAGCAACCGCCCGTTTTCAACATCCCAACTGGCAACCCCATTCTGGGAAGAGGAAGAGAACGACGCCATCAACCGTTTGCCGTCTTGCGTGAACTTGAGCTGCCACGGAGTCCATTTCCCCGGCGTAACCGTCTGTGCTTGCGCCACTGCGCTTGCTGCCAGCACTAATAAACCCACCCAAACCCCGGCGATTTTTTTTCTCATGGCTTCATTATGACAGTTGGGAATAGGTGACAGGTGCCAGGAGGCAACCAGTCGTGCAGGGCAGCGGGTTGCCATTGAAGAACCACGCGCGTGAGCGAGTGGCCGGGGTTTGTCATCTTGCCAGGGCCAATGGATGTTTGGGATAAGCGTCATGCTCCTCCTCGTCCGGCTTGCTTACGCGCGCGGTTCTTCAACGCCCGGTTGCCTCCTGACACCTGTCACCTTATACCTGCCGTTGAGGAACCACGCGCGTGAGCGAGTGGCTTCTTGCCAGGACCAATGGATGTTTGGGATAAGCGTCATGCTCCTCCTCGTCCGGCTTGCTTACGCGCGCGGTTCTTCAACGCCCGGTTACCTCCTTACACCTATCACCTATCACCTGTCACCTTACACCTGCCGTTTACCACCCATACTTCACGCCACCGTAAACATAGCGGGAATCCTGGTTCTTACGCCACGCAGCGCCGATTTCACCGACCACGGAGAAGCGGTCGCTGATGCGGGCGTCGGTGCCCAGGCGGAGCGCCCAGATGTTCTTGCCCAACTGCGAACCCTTCACGTTGAAGGAGGAGAGGCCAGCCACGCTGCTGGTGAGTTCGGCTTGCTGGTCGCCGAATTCACGTTCGTAGCCCACGAAACCATAGGGACGGAATCTCGAGGTGGCGCTGTTGGAGACAACGCGCACGCCCAATCCCAGTCGGCGGGTGTTGTACTTCTCGGCGTTCACATCCAGACCGCCAAAGCCATCTTCGCTGAAAGCATCCTGCTTGGTGTTGGAGAGTTTCAGACTGATATGTGGCTCAATCTTCAGGCTGCCACGCTCCATCTTCTTACCCACTTCGCCCCACAAACCAATGGTGCGGGCATCGTAATCGGCGCGCACCGTATCAAACGGATTCGGGGAACGACGCGAATCGATGTTGTGGCGGCTGTAAGACAGCAAGCCGGAGAAGTAGAGGTCGTCGTTATCGTGACGGAAGTAAGCCGCGATCGAGGTAGTGTCGAGGTCGCCCCTGGATGAACGGTCGTCGATGGTAATATCGGCGTCGCTCTTGCCAATGGAGATACCGGCCACGGTGCGGTCGGAGATGTTGCGGTTGTAACCAACCTGGTATTCGGTGGCACGGGTGTCGAAACCGGGGCCGTTGCCGTCGGAATCGGTGTCTTCCTTAGCACGGGCGATAGTTGCCCAAATGCTGGAACGGCGGGCAGCGGCAGCGGTCTGCGCTTCAGTTTTGGCAGTAGCATCGCTCTGGGCCAGCAGCGCGGAGAAGCGGGTGCCTTTGTAAACCAAACGCGGGGTGCGATTGGCGGCGGCATAATCGTTATCGCTTTGCTTTGAGCCGTTGGCGACCTGCGAGAGGAT
>DAITOV010000151.1:0-10827 GCA_036833945.1 Abditibacteriia bacterium | reverse complement strand
GGAGAGTTGTTCGTGATGCCAGGGATTGCCAAATACCGGGTCTTCCCCGGAAAATGCCAGGGCTGCGCTCCCCGCCGTTAGACTGTACCCTACCGATAAAAGGACCGCCCACAACTTTTGCGATGTTTTCAAAGACCTGGAGGGATAGATTTTCATTCTCTAATTATGCCACTGGAAATACCGGCTCTACACAAAAAATTAACCAGCGGACGCGCGCCGACACGGAATATTCGTATGAACGAAATTCCATGCCGGTACCGATAATGTTTTTACAGGAATAGGGGGTTTACGATTTTATCGCCTTGAGGACATTGGCAGTCTCAACGGCTGCCAAAAGCGATTCTGCGCCTTTGTTTCCAGCTTTGCTGCCGGAGCGTTCAAAAGCCTGTTCAAGTGTATCGGTGGTGAGCACTCCGAAGATCACCGGCACACCGGTATCCAAACCGGCTTTCATGATGCCCCCCGCAGCTTGTGAGCAAACGTAATCATAATGGTCGGTAGCGCCGCGAATAACACAACCCAGGCTGATGATCGCGTCATATTTACCGGTCTGGGCCAAGGTTTGCGAAACAATAGGCAACTCGAAAGCACCGGGAACATGAACGATGTCCAGGCGATCTTCCACTCCCCCACAGCGACGCCAAGCGTCTTTGGCACCTTCGAGCAATTTACCGGTAATGAGTTCATTAAAACGGGACACGACAACGGCAACCTTCAAATCGTTTACGGCCATTTGGCCTTCGTAGACTTTCATAATCAGTTCTGAATTTCTTCCAACAGATGTCCCATTTTATCACGCTTGGTCAACAGGTATTTCTCGTTCTCGGCATGAACAGTCGGCTGCAACGGCACACGTTCGACGATATGCAACCCATAGCCGTCCAACCCTACTCGCTTGGCCGGGTTATTGGTGAGCAACCTCATTTTACGAACACCGAGATCACTCAGAACCTGTGCTCCGGTGCCATATTCACGCGCATCGCCCGCGAAGCCCAACGCATGGTTGGCCTGTTCGGTATCGGCACCTTCATCTTGCAGGGCATAGGCGCGCAGCTTATTTAGAATCCCAATACCGCGACCTTCGTGATGGGCAATATAAAGCAAAACGCCACTGCCCTCTTCATCAATGCGGTTCATCGCCGTATGCAACTGCTCACCACAATCGCAGCGGAGAGACAATAAAGCATCGCCCGTGAGGCAGCCCGAATGCACGCGCACCAGAATCGGCTCGTCTTCACGAATTTCGCCTTTCACCAACGCAATGTATGGCGTGCCGTCCAGAATGCTTTCATAGGCAACCGCGCGGAACTCGCCAAAGGCGGTTGGCAACCGCGCTTCGGAAATTTTGCGCACCAGCTTCTCATGCTGGCGGCGATAGCGAATGAGATCTTCAATGGAAATGATTTTCAGCTCGTGCTGCTGGGCCATGGCCATCAACTCAGGCAAAGTGGCTGAATCGCCATCTTCGTTGAGCACTTCGCAGATGACTGATGCCGGATAAACGCCCGCCAGTTTGCAGAGATCGACCGCAGCTTCGGTGTGCCCGGCGCGTACCAGGACGCCGCCTTCACGGGCACGGAGCGGAAACAAATGGCCTGGCTGCATGAGGTCGGCAGTTTTGGTGTTGGGGTTGATCAGCACCTGGGTCGTCACGGCGCGGTCTGCCGCCGAGATGCCGGTGGTGGTGCCGTGACGCGCATCAACGCTCATCACGAACGCAGTTTCGTGGCGATCGGTGCTCGCAGCCGACATCGGTCCGAGATTCAACTCGTCCAACCGTTTGCCTTCCATCGAGATGCAAATCAAACCACGTGCTTCCCGGGTCAGGAAGTTGATCGCAGGCGCATCGACAAATTCCGCCGCTATAATTAAATCGCCTTCGTTTTCGCGCGAAGCATCGTCGGTGACAAGCACGAACTTGCCTTCACGAAAATCTGCAATCGCGTCTTCGATTTTTGAAAATTCCATAATAACTGCTAAGAGGCGTTCGCTTGCCAAACCATCAACCGTTCCACGTATTTGGCAATGACGTCTACTTCTAAATTTACGCTCTTTCCATCAGTCCAGCTACCAGCAGTTGTCACTTCACGGGTATGAGGGATTAAAGCCACGCTAAAACGTGAGTATGCTACGTTGGCCACGGTCAAGGAAATGCCGTCAATGCAGATCGAGCCTTTTTCCACGATGTGCTTCATCAGTTCCAACGGTGGCTCAAGCGTGACCCACCAGCCTTCGCCTTCTTCACGCACGCCGACGATCGCTCCCACACCATCGACGTGGCCTTGAACGATATGCCCACCCAAACGGGCATTGGCTTTCAAGGCCCGCTCTATATTCACGCTATCGCCAACCTGTAAACGGCCGATGGTGGTGCGCCGCAGGGTTTCCTCGATAGCTTCAGTCACAAAGTAATCGTCGCCAAAGCTTGTCACCGTCAGACAGGTTCCGCTAACGGCGATACTTTCCCCAATTTGCGCATCACTGAGATAAGTTTTATCGTTAATACCGATTTTCAAATGACGAGCATCGCCAACAACTTCTATTTCTTCAACTTTCCCGACTATTTCAATTAGACCTGTAAACATTTCAGCGTTTCCATAGTGTGCGTATGCACTTAAAAATATCCACTCCACATGACTTCATCACCAATCTGCTCGATTTGCACGTCGCGCAGACGAGGGGCATCGGCCAAACGAGAAAGCGTGAATTCCGCTAACGAATCGCGGCCTTTGCCGATGATGATGGGAGCCATGAACCATACCATTTTATCGACCAGGTTCTCCTGTAGAGCGGAGGAAGCGACACTCGCTCCGCCTTCAATCAAGATACTGTAAACCCCGCGATGATATATGGTGCGGATCAATTCATCCAAGTCTACCCGCCCATTGTTGGATGAACAGACAACGATCTTTGCACCGCGTGCTTCGAGTGCTTCTCTTTTCTCCTCCGTCATGGCGCTGGTCGTCGCGATGTAGAGTGGAACAGTGGTATCTTGCAGCAGCTTGGCATGCAGCGGCATACGCCCGTGGGAATCGAGAACGATTCTGGCCGGTTGCTTCCAGTTACCTTCCAGACGCACGTTCAACTGGGGATCGTCTTGCAGCACCGTTTCAATACCTACCAGCACCGCATCGTGTTCGTGTCGCAATATATGGCCACGCCGCCGTGTTGCTTCCCCGGTAATCCATTGCGATTCACCCGAGGGCAGCGCGATTTTGCCATCCAACGATGTCGCGCACTTAAGCGTGACAAAAGGCACCTGATGGACGATATGCTTGAGAAATTGATCGTGAACGCGGGCACATTCATCGACCATGAAGTTCTCGACAACTTCGATTTCCGCCTCACGCAATTGGGCATAACCACGCCCATCTACGGCCGGGTTCGGGTCACGCACTCCCGCCACAACACGAGCGATTCCGGCTTTGATGAGCGATTGAGTGCAAGGCGGCGTAGTGGCGAAGTGCGAACACGGCTCCAAAGTCACGTAAGCCGTTGCACCCCGTGTCTCCTCGCCGCGTTCTTGGGCCTGGCTGAGCGCCACGATTTCCGCATGCGGGTTACCGTTGCCAGGAGTGGTATGACCGCCGCCAATGATTTTTCCGTCGCGCACAATGACACATCCGACAGAAGGACGAGGCGAAGTCCATCCCAATCCAGTCCGCGCCTGTTCGAGTGCGGCGCGCATCCACTGCTGATCACCGGCCAATACCGGCGCATTCTTATTCACAATAGGTTATTTATTATCACCGGAGGACGGCGAAGAATCAGTTTGAATTTTTTGGATTTCCTCACGAGCAAAACCTTCCAGATTGCGCTGGAAGGTGCGTTCTTGCAAGCGACGTTGCCGCCCCACTTGCCAGACATCGTAGGCCAGTAAGAAGATCGCGATAAACAGCAAAAAGAGCGCACCGCTGATAACTGCGGCAAATTTACGTGCCGAAGCCGCATCGGTGGGCCAAAGCAGCATCACGCCATAGGCCAACGAACCCAGCAGAATGAGCCAGACAAGCGCCGAGAAAAGCCTCAGCCCGAGTTGGCCGGGCCGCAACATGCTTTCGCCTCGTTTGAAGCGTAAAATTTCCAGCACTCCGCCACCTGTAATGGCTATCATCGCCAACAGGCAAAGCATGGCAAAAATCATGCGACCGGTCGCATCACTCATAAATTGATTATATCAAGTAACGTTAAAGGTTTAATCGTGTCCTTTACGTGGTAGAATAATAGCAAACTTGCTGTAATCATAAATTTTGGAGAGCATTCATGCATCATTATATCCGCTTCCCCGCCTCCGGATGCCGGTCGAGGCACCGACGAGCCGGTTTCACCCTGTTTGAAATTTTGGTGGTCGTGGCTATCATCGGGATTCTGGCAGCACTGTTGTTCCCTGCGCTGGCACGTGTTCGTGAAAACGGTCGCGCCAAGTCATGCCTCTCCAACATGAAACAGTTGGGGATGGCTTTCCAGCAGTACACTGCCGACTATGGGCGACGCTATCCAGGTGCCGGACAGTTCCAGAAATGGGGTGGCCTGGGGCAGCCGGTCGGCACGAAATTGCCGGACGGCGTGAGCGGTGGCCACTGGGTCAAGGGTAATAACGACGGTTTGAGCAACCCGGGCGTCGGCAAATTGGCTACTTTGAACGATTTTGAAGTGACGGGAGCCACCGCCGATGTGGAAGGCGGCGCTATTTACAATTACGTCAAAAGCCCCCAGGTTTATATCTGCCCTTCCAATGACGACGGCATCAAAAAGCGGCTTTCCTATTCGATGAACTGCGCCCTCACCGGCATTCACGATACTCGCATCACCTCTCCGACTGAAATTATTCTGCTTATTGACGAAGATAAGAACAACGATGGCTACTGGTATGCCGACGATGCAGCCGGTTCGACCGATGAATTGACCCGCCTGCATAACGACGGCGGCAATATTCTGTTTGCCGATTATCATGCCAAATTCTACGGCTACAACACTTACCCATTGGATAACTCCACAGAAGGGCGTGCCAATAAAATTCGCCAGACAGGCAGCCCGCGTTTTTACGACCGTTCATTCGGCGTAAACGGATTTTGGAATGGTTCTCTTGCTTCGTTTGGAAGCTGTGAAGCACCGTAAAAAACAGGCTATTCTAGCGAAACTTTTTTAAGAGACCAGTTTCTATAAGCCCCGAAAATATTTTTTTCGGGGCTTATGTCATGTTTATGCATATCAAGCGCAAAGGCTTTACCCTCATCGAATTGCTTGTCGTCATAGCTATCATATCGATCCTCGCGGCTATCCTGTTCCCCGTCTTTGCCAGGGCGCGAGAAAACGCCCGCCGGGCTTCGTGCCAGTCGAACTTGAAACAGTTAGGGCTGGGATTTGCGCAGTACATTCAGGATTACGATGAGCGCTATCCTTTTGCCGGGCAAAAGCAGGCCTGGGCCGATGGTGGGCATTGGGTAACCGGCGGCGAGGGCGGCACGCCAACCAACTATGCGAATGCAGTTACAGCGTTAGCGGAAGAAGGGGCGGGTTCATCTTTTACGTATCAATCTCCCCGACGCGCCTATGCCGAACAAGGTGCATTATACCCCTACGTAAAGAACGCTCAAGTCTATATTTGTCCCTCCACGGAAAACGGCAGCGACAAACACCTGTCCTACTCCATGAACTGCGCACTTGGCGGCCAAAGCGCGGCGGCAGTGGATGAAGTTTCGGACATCGTTCTTCTGGTTGACGAAGCCAAAACCCTTAACGATGCTTATTTTTGGGCTAAGAATAATTCCTCTTCCACCGATTCGCTGACGAAAGCTCATCTCGACGGTGGCAATTTGTTATTCCTCGACGGTCACGTCAAGTTCTATCCTTTTGCCCGCTTCACTCTCGATCATTCTACTGTCGGGCAGGATAACAAGTGGAAAACAACCGGTTCTCCCCGCTTTCAATTCGCTACACCCGGCGTATGCCTATAGAATTCCGGTTATAATCTCCACGTGTCCACTCCCGTCACCTACCGCGAGCGATTGATGGATCGCTACGCCCTGCTCTACGATTGGCTACCGGAAAACGGTCCCGTTCTCGATGTCGGTTGCGGCAACGGCATTTACACGCAATGGTTGGCTAAGAAATGCGAACCGGCCTACGGCATCGACCATAACCTGAAAAACCTGTCCTGGGGCAAAAGCGAGTTTCCCAATGTCAATTTTCTGATGGCTAATGGCGAAAGCCTGCCTTTCCCGGACGATTTTTTTGGTGCGGTGATGATTACCGAGGTTCTTGAGCACACACGCGACGATAGGCTCACCTTACAAGAAATCCATCGTGTCATGAAGCCGGGTGGAACTCTGCTGGTTTCCACGCCACACAAAGGATTATTCGGGTTCCTCGATCCTGATAATGTCACCAACCGTGCTTTCGACACCATTCGCAAGCTCAAAATCCCCAAACCCGGCGGTGGGCGCTTCTACGAAAACTTCCGCTACGATATTCACCGCCATTACTCGGCTGGACAGCTCAAATCGTTATTGGGCGATCAGTGGCAAATCGAAGAGGTTTACTACGGCGGTTTGCTACTCTACCCGCTCCTCTACGGCTTTGAAAATGCCATCGACGCTTTTAGTAAGAAGCGCTCTTACTGGCAAGATTACAGGCTGCTACGCACCCTGCGGGCCTGGGATTTCTCTTTACGTTTTGGCAAGATGAGCTATAACATCGCCATGCGCTGCCGCAAACTTTAACGACAAAAATTGACCGCAACTAACGAATCTTTTTTCTCTTGGCAAAAGTTTTGCTCATGTAATTGACATGAACGAAATACGCGAAGAAGAAAAGAAAAAAGTGACGGCATTCGGCATGACCACCGTGATTATTCCGTTAATTCTCGTGGCCATCGTCGTGGTTGGCTGGTTTATTTATTCGGCTCAAAATCGTGTCCCGCCCGATGCGGCTGACGTCAACAACACCTCTCAAACAACAGTGCCCCAATAACTGCAACCACCCCTCAATGTCTTACCCCGACAGCCATCTCACGGCTGGATAGCTTTTTCGTCTCATTTTGACGGAGGAGAAAACAACATGGATCTGAAAGAATATGTCATCGAAGTGACACGCAATGCGGCAGAAGAATCATTTCGCTATGCCAATAAAGTTCCATCAGACAAGTGGGACTGGATGCCGTTAGATGGCGGGCGTTCCGTAATGGATATCTGCCGCGAATTAGCGGTTTGCCCGACCTGGGCGCTCGATACCATCAATAATAAGGATCTCTCCGAATGGACGGAAGAAGATGCTGCAAAAGCCCGCGCCGAAGCCAACCAATGGAAAACGCCAGACGATTGTTACGAGATATGCAAACAGCGCCTTGAAGAACTTTTTACTCTCTATCGGAGCCTGTCCGAAGAACGCCTCGCGGAAACAAAATGGCTACCTTACGAAGGTGGGCGCGATTTTACCATGGCTGAGATGATGGACTACCCGCGCTGGAATTTCAACTATCACACCGGCCAGATCGCCTATATCCAGACTCTTTACGGCGATAAGGAAATGTATTAAGCCAGACGACGGCCTTTGAGCTTGAAACGCGCGTCGAAGCGGCCATTACCCCATTTGTCACAGCATTTGCCACAAGCCACGGCGCGCCCATAACGACGGCGACGCACAAATGTTGCCTGGCAGGAAGAGCAGGAATATTCCCAGCCGGATTTACGGGGGGGTAAGGCAATATCATGCCGGATACCGGGTTGACCCAAAGACCTGGCTTTGGCTCGAAATAATGCCGTGTGACCGCTGGGCAGTTTCTGCTCGAAAAGCCAGAGGTGAATCATCTCATGCTTGAGAATTTCACGTACTGCGCTATCTCTGCTATTGCAACTCACTCCGCACACCAAATATTCGGATGCGAATAAATTATTTTGCTCGAAAGCCTCTTCAAGAATGGGCACGCTCAATTTGATGAGCCGGGCACGGACGTCGATATTGCCCGCTGCGCGCGTCAACTGGCGCGACCACTGAATGCGGCATGGTGGTAACGCGCCTTCAAAATACTGCGTGTTAAACGATGTGTATAATTCTTGTAACTCTTCAACCGTTATCATCGGCTGCTTCAGGTAATGCGGGCTTTGAACGCTGAAACTTACTCAGCATATTAGTCACGAAATCGTAGATGTGCTCCGATTCTTTAGTGAGCAACGGTCCCAGAATCGCCAGAATCAAAACATACAATGCCGAAAATGGTTGAATGATCGGCATGAGGTTTCCGGCTTTGGCCAGGTTGGCCACAATGATAGAAAATTCACCACGGCCTGCAATGGAGAAACCGATATTAAACGATTCTTGCGGTGAAAGTTTGGCACTTTTTCCAGCCAGCATACCGGCTGTTACGTTACCAATGAGAGTCAGAACGACTGCACCGAGCGCCGGCCAGACCGCGCCCCCCAGAGCCAAAGGGTTGACACTCAAGCCAAAACTAAAGAAAAACATTCCACCAAAGAAATCGCGGAACGGGACCACCATGTGCTCGATGCGCTCAGCATGTTCGGTCTCCGCCAGCACTGAACCGATCAATAAGGCACCAATCGCTTCCGCCACATGGATTGTTTCAGCAAAACCCGCCACCACGAAAAGTGTCGTGAATATCACAAAGATAAAAATCTCGTTGGAAGAAATCCGTAAAACGCGATTCAGATATGGCGTCAACATGCGGCCTACTAAAATCAAACCGATGATGAAGCCCAAGGCCTTGCCTGCAGACAACATCACACCAATGACAGAACCCGCTTTACTCAACACGATACCCGAGACGATGGACAGGTAGATGGCGAGGAAGACATCCTCGAACATAGTAATGCCGAGAATCATTTCCGTTTCCGGGTTTGCCGTGCGCCGCAGGTCAACCAAAACTTTGGCAACGATGGCACTCGAGGAAATGGTTGTGATACCTGCGGCAATCAAAACTTCTTTAAACGGCCAACCCAGCATCCAGGCATAAACCAGTCCCAACGTGAAGTTGAGACCAATATAAATCATGCCTCCGGTGACGATCGAGCGTCCCGACTTAATGAGGCGACTGGCTGAAAATTCGAGGCCCAGGTAGAACAACAGAAAAAGGATGCCGATCCTTCCCATGAACTGAATCGCTTGCCCGGCTTCGTTAGGAACGAAACTGCCATCAACAAATTTACCGAAAGTAAAATCTACGAGTCCTATTTTTGGAAGATGAGGTCCTGCGATCATGCCGGCAACGATTAGAAACGGCACGATTGAAAATTTTAATCGTGCAGAAAGCAAAGCGGCACCGGCAACAAGAACGAGGGCAAGCCCTACTTCAAAAACAAGATGATCCATAGGCGGCAAAAAAGAAGTTGTTACGGCTAAATACTTTCGTCGGTTTACTTACGTCCGTGGACTAAGAGATGTTTGAGCGTTTCTACGGTTTTACGATCTCCGGCAACAATCAAGGTTGCTTCTTCATTAAGCAGGGTATCCGCTTCAGGATTAATGGTTTTCTTACCGTTATCTTCAATAATCGAAACGATGGAAGCCCCGGAAACCGTTCGCACCATTAAATCGCGAATAGTCTTGCCAATACAATAAGCGCCCTCGGGAATTTCAAACCATTCCAGCAGCAAATCGTCGATCACAATTTCCGCCGTCGGCAATGCTTTGGGCACATAGGTGAGTCCGCCGATGATGCCGGCAACTTGCCGCGCTTCACTGTCTTGCAAGGTCACGCAAGACGCCACACGACTGGGAGTGCCATTCGTGAAATGGTAGAGTTCACGCCGCCCGTCGTCATGAATGACGATGGTGAGCTTATCCCCACTGGTAGCTTCGATCTGAAATTTGTGACCAACGCCCGGCAATTTGGATTCAAGAATATTTGACATAAGCTTTCCTGCTGATTCTATTCACAATCGGCTTGTATCGACTGATTGATATCTAACTAATCGCAACTTAACAAAATACAGTATGACAAAATTTGACACTTTTTGGGTGCTTAGCTTAGAATTTCTGCTCTTAAATTTCGCATAATTTCCTGGTAGTAATGCAAGTTATGCCAACTCAGAAGACGTGCTGCGCTAATCTCATTACTCCGGCAAAGATGGTGGATATAAGCCCTTGAATACTCCCGGCATGTCAGGCAAGCACAGTTTTCATCTAACGGGGCAAAGTCGGTTTTAAAGCGTGCGCGTAGTAGTGTCAGGTTCCCTTCACGAGTCACTGCCACATGATGCCGCGCCAATCGTGTCGGCAAAACACAATCGAACATATCGACACCACGTGCCACACACTCGCGCAAATCGCGCGGCGTTCCCACTCCCATCAGATAACGAGGTTTCTCCTGCGGCAAGTTTTTGCAGCACAAATCGACAATGGGATACATCTCATCCGGCGGCTCTCCAACAGATAATCCACCAATCGCCAAGCCGTCAAAACCAATCTCTGCCGTAGCCCGGCACGATTCCACCCGCAAGTCATCGTAGAGGCTACCCTGCACGATACCAAACACACTTTGCGTTTCGCGGGTTCGTGCCGCCTGTGCCCGCTTAGCCCAGGCCACACTGCGATGCATGGCTTTGGCTGCTGCATCGTAGGTGCAAGGATGCGCCACGACTTCGTCCAAAATCATCGCCACGTCCGGCCCCAGCTTTTCTTCCAAAGCAATCACCGATTCGGGGGTAAAAAAATGTTTGGAGCCATCGATGGGCGATTGAAAATGCACGCCTTCATCGGTAATCTTGCGCAGCTTGGCTAAAGAAAAAACCTGAAAGCCGCCGGAATCGGTAAGAATCGGTTTCTTCCAGTTCTGGAATTTGTTGAGTTCCCCGGCCTGAGCCACCACGT
>DAITOV010000150.1:0-10828 GCA_036833945.1 Abditibacteriia bacterium | reverse complement strand
ATTGGCTTACCAAAAAGTTTCTTTCACGATTGAAACGATAATTCAAGAATGAAGGAACTCTATTATGCAAGATAAAGCTGCCTGGAATAAATCGTTAGAGGAATCAGGAATATATATCAATGGAGTTCAAGTCGATGTGATGACCCTTCAACCTCCAATTTCCGTTGAGCAACAAAATTCCCTTTCCCAAAGCGCGCTTTTGCAAAATGCAGAACTTCGTGTAAGTGCGCTTGTCTTGCAGCACGAGTTAGAGGAAAGCGATGTAGAAATTGAAGGGGCGCTAACGGATTTTGTTTTACACGATATTACTGCATATCCCATTGAAGGAACACGACTATATCTCGAACTGGCACAACCATCTGGGCGCAATCAAAAGGCCGCGCGTAACAGGATAGAAGGCCCATCCTCAGTTGACTTCTGGGTATGGATTGCTACAGATTCCGTGACACAAATAGATAACCTAATCGTGATTAAAGGTAAATGCGCTCCTGCTCCATCTCCTGAACTCAATGCTCAGACTCTCATTCAGCCTACCACTCAGGAAAGGTCTCGTCGCGGTTGCCTAAACCTTTTCAGCCGTCACCCATAAAAATGTCTCGCCACCGATTTCGTGTTCGTCTAACGCTGTTACCTTAAGACCCGCCTGCATCAAATGCTGTTGGAGAACTGTCGGTTCATCATGACTGTAGAACAGATGTTCGCCCATGAACTCCTTGGTGCCATCGAACACCGGCTGGCCGGTGTAATGCTGTGTCGCGTAGGTGAAAAGAACTTTTCCACCGGGGCGTAGCCAGCGTTGGATGTTTTGGAACAAAGCCGGGTGTTTTTCGCGTGGCACATGGAACAGGCTATAGACTGCGATCACGGCGTCAAAAGATTCTGCGGGAAAATCGACTTCGGTCATATCTCCGGCGACCGTCTTCATCTTCGGGACGGTGCGCGCCGCGATTTCCAGCATTTGCGAGGAGAAATCGACTCCGGTCACCTGCCAGCCACGCTCGATAAACCAGCGCGCAAACGGTTCACCGGCTCCGCAGCCTAAATCGAGAAGATGGCCTTTATCGGCACCCAGTTCTTCATAGAATTGGTTGAAAATTTCACTGACATCGAACAGGTCGCGGTTGCTCTCGTAGACGGCGGCAAAGCGGTTGTAGATCTCTTGAAGGTTGATATTCATAACGGGAATCGCTTGTTTATTTAGGGTTAAGTTGTAACTTGAGGAACCACGCGCGTGAGCGAGTGGACTGTATGGGTCTTTCGCCAAGCCAATGGATGCGGAGCTAAGTAAAATGGTGAGACAATCCACTTGCTCACGCGCGTGGTTCTTCAAGACGAAACGGGAACCCAGTTTTAAAATCGGGTTCCCGTTTCTTAATTCCGCCTGTTACTCTTTCTATTTTACCACGAAATTAGCCTTCGTTTTCTGACCGAGCAACCGCTCGCTCACTTCCACTTGCCATTGCCCCAGCGCGTCATTGGGAGCAATATCCAACGTCAAAGTGAGCTTGCCGTTGGCTGCGCCGTAGTAACCACTTTGCTCCGCCACTCTGCCCTGCGGGTCGCGAATCGTCACTTCCAGCGGTACAACGGCCTGAAGCGGCTGCCCGTCGGTGGCGTTTAATTGAGCCGTTACAACCAGCTTCTGTCCGCGCGTCGCTGTGGCTGCAGAGTTTACCTGCAAGGCACCGGCGGCTTTATCGGTTACCAGGAACAGGCCGCCTTCTCCGCCACCCAGGTCCACCGCAAATTGCAGCAATCCACGGATTTGTTGGGTAGGAACCGCGCGTTGCTTCATAAGGTCGTAAACGAAACCATTGGTGCGGTCGATGCTGACCCGGCTCTGTGAGGGCAGGCCTTTTTCCATTACCTTTTTATACTGCCCGACGTAATCGCCATAGGTGCGGTGATCGTTAATGGCAAAAACATACTCAGCATTGCCGTAGGGACGCGAACGCACAATCACTTCGGGATTATCGCTTTGCAGGCGGGCTTCATAATAGCCTTTCAATAACCCTTTTAATTCGGCAGCCTTTTGCTGATGCAGCTTTTTGGTGTCATCGGGCGATCCGCGCCGCACGCTGCTAATGAGGATGTCGGGAAAGATTTCCGGGCTGAGGAATTCATCGCCCACCACCAAACCGCCGCCACGCTGGAAGGCCTTGATCTTATCGACCACTCTTTGCGTAAGCACGTCACAGTGCATCAGGAAGAGCACCTTGTAGCCATCGAGTCCTTTGCCGGTGATGGTTTCATCATATACGATATCGGGCTGCAAACCGGCATAGTTGGCAATCAGATACGAATCGGCTCCCCAACCGCCGCCCCAGCCGTAGGTGCCGCGCCCGGCCAGTATCTGCGAGGTGAAACTTTCGAGAAACGCCACATCGGTTTTGCGATCGGGCACCTGCAGCAAGGTCGGCCCCAAGGGTTGGACAATGTTGCGCATTAGTTCCGTCATACGCACTCGAGTTTGCGGGTTGGTGAGCTTATAACCGGCGTGAGGCGCTCCGGTGAGTGAACCCCAACCGTGATACATGATGCCCTGCACCGGTCGCGATAGCTTGATCCACAGCGCTTCACTGAGATGATCGGGCGCGATGGAGATGAACTTCGCTTCGGGCTTTTCCCATTCCTGCGCCTTGCCGGGAACGGGGGTGTTGGTCGTCTGGGTGCGATACCAGATAATCTGCGTCATGTTCATCACGCCCTGCCCTTCCCGGCCACCGGCCATGGCGAAGAGTTCATCGCCAGCGAGGCCGATTTTGAGCGGGTCGGGATAGGTGTAGGTCCACTGAGAGAGATAATCGACATTGCCGCTGCCGCCGTAAATGCTGGGCACACGCACGGCGGGATCGCTAAACGTCCAGAAGCGGTCTTTACCGCCACTCTTCAAACCATCGCTCACCAGTGAGTTGAGCTTGTTCCAGGCATCGCCCTCGCGCCAAAACCAACGGTAATACTTGAGCAAGCGATGATCGTCGGGCACGACACGATTGGCCGGAAAATCTTTTAGGTTACGATAATTGTAACCACGCGCGAGGCTAACTTCTGCGGGGATTTCTTCACCGCTGAAATCGCGATAGGCTTTTTTATCGATATCGTGGAAGCTGGGCTGGGTGCTGTCACGAATTTCGGTGTGAATGAGCGCGCTATCGAGCGCAGGGTCGTTGGCAAAGCTTTTCGCTACCGCCTGACCCACTTCGCTGGAGAACTCCTGCACACGCGGGAAAAGGCCGTTCACGTTTTTGCGAGTGTAGATTTTGCCGCTCCGATCGACTCGGCGATAGGTTTCGTTATCGCCTAAATAGCGCCCCGGGCGAAGCGTTCCCACGCCGCGCAACTGCATGGCGAACATCTGATCGAGCCGCTGGCGAAATGCTTCTTCGGATTTTCCCGACAATGCCCCGCCTTCCACGCCGTTGCGGAAGATATGACCATCGTTGGCCGGATAAACGATTTGGTGGGTGAAGCCAATTTCTTTGAGGTCGTTCAGATTACCCGAACCCCACAACACCACCGGCATGCAATGAGGCAGGACGCGCGGCACGATAATGAGCGATACCGGCACCGCTTCGCCGAGCGGCTTTTGAGCGGCATCCAGCAACGTCGCTATGCCGGTATAATTAGCGGGACGCAGACTGGTATCGACCGGCACATCGACTAAAACGCTTTGGCTGGCGGCAACGGTCGGCACTGCCAGGCGCTGGTTTAAGGCACCGGGAAGGCTGATCTGTATCTGAGTCCCTTGCAAGATGGAAGGGGTCTCATTGTCGATTCTAATTTGCAGTTTGGCCTTTTCTTCCATGCGTGCAAACGCGGTGCGTCCGCTCTGGAGACCCATTTGCACCTTGCCCGAAACAAAGCTCAAAGCCTGGCTCGAAAGGCGCACCTGGAAAATTTTGCCGGTGAAACGGCTACCGATGCTGCCGACACGATCGCCAATAACCAGCGGATGCCTTCCCGGTGTGATAGCGCCCCGCCCTTTCAGTTCACTTTGGCCAATGCTTTGGCCGTTGAGGAAGAATTCGGCCTTCCCATCTCCATCGTAGGCAAAAGCAACGTGATAATTCTTTCCGGCTTCGAGGGTTTGCAATTCCGAACGCACGGTTTCCGATGCATTGCCAAAACCAAGCTGCACTTCAAAACGGAACTGGCTTCCGCTCTTACGCAGCAACAGCAAATAGTCCTGGTTGGCGTTGGGCTTATCGCTGCTGGTGTGAATATATTTTTTATCCAGCAAAAAGCTATGGCTTTTCTTCGAGATATCCGCTGACGGCGCAAACCACACTTCCATCGTAAACGCACCGGCCGGTGAAAGGCCCGGTTTATTGGGCATGGCGGCACCGGCGCGTTTATCGCCCGGCTCGGCGGTTTCTTCTATCAGCAAAGCACCGTCTACGAAACGGCTATCTTTGCCGCGAAGCGCCAGAGCGTGTTTTTTTCCGGAGAGATCCGTTCCCGGCTGCGCGCCATCGAACTTCCAGTGCGCAATGTCGCCGATATTCGTCACGCCCTGATAAATACCATCGGCAGCATACGGCACGGTTTGCGTTTGCGTTTGCGCCCACACTACGCCGGGAGTGAAACACAGGCTGGACAGGAACAAGGCTCGTATCAGTTTTTTCATCGTGATTATTTATGTTTTACGACTTCAAAATAAACCGGCTTCCAAATACCGCCCGCTTTGTCACGGTCGAGAACGCGCACCGTGATTTGATTAGGTTCTCCCCATTTCAGCAGGTCGCCGACATCGGCTGCAAAACGCTTGTTCCAACCTTCTGCCCCCAGGTCATGTGCTCCGGCATACTGGCCGTTGATCCACACCCAGGCGCTTTCATCGACGGCTTCAAACACCAGGTCTACGCCATCGAGTCCCACAGGTTTTGCAGGCAGCTCAACGGTGCGGCGATACCAGGCTACGCCATCATAATTGGGGTGCCCCTGGTCTTCCCAATATTTGGCAATGGCGATGTCTTTCCACTGGCTATCGTTGAACGCCGGTTTGAACCATTCCTCTAAATGCGCCGTTTGGGCAATATCGGTCTGGAATTTCCACCCCTCTTCGGGGATTGGAATAGTTTGTTGAACGTTAAGCTGGAAATCTTTAAATTCGGGCCGCTCCCGCACCGTAACCGCATCCTTGTGGTAAGGCCACAAGGCTTGCGCCGCGATCTGGCTGACATTGGTGCTCTTATCCTGCTGTGCCTTGCGTAATGCGGTGATAGTCGGTTGCGAATACGGTTTGGCAGCAGCCAGAATTTCCACGGCAGTGACTCGTACCAGAGGGCTGGCATCATTTAGACCGATGAGTAGCATCTCCTCACCACCTCCACGATCTAAGTTCACCAATAAGCGTAATGCGGAGCGACGCACCAAGTCGTCGCTATCGCTCTTGAGCGCTGTTTGTAATACCGATAAGGCCGGTTTACCGACTTCGCCCAGCGACCGCACCGCCGCACGCCTCAGCAAGACATCCGGCTCTTTCATAGCGGCCATGAGCACGGTGAGGCCTGCTTCACCTCGCGCGCCTGCTTGCAACACTTCCTGACGCTTTTGCTGTTGTGGGGTTTGTGCCAAAACGGCACCGGAAAGCATGAGCATTCCGGTGCCGCATAGAGCATATTTCAATAAATTTTTCATAGGAAGTTCGTAAATTTAAAGTGAGGGTGAATATGGATTGAATGCGCTATTACTGGTTGGCTTATTGGCACTTCTCCATTGACAATAGCCGCCACATATACCAGCCTGCCGGTATACTTCGCTGCTCTTTACCCATTTCGCATGACCATCTGCAAAGGTAACATTTACTCCCAAAAAGTGCCGGCCTCTTTGATAATCGTCCTGGTAAGCCGCCGTTATCGCCGTATTTTCGAAGAAAGAACCGACGCCTGGCAAATAGTGGTTGGAAGAACCGTTTCTCACGCTCAGTGTCCCCCCAAAGGGAATGACTCGCAACGCCCCTGAATCCATAACCATATAAGTGGATGCAGGAAAATTTACTTCAGAAAGCTTTAAACCCGGTTGATAGACATCACCAATACCGCGTGCCGCTTTTAAAACCAAAATATTGGCACCATAGTGGCCTATAGACGATTCCGCTCCCTGTGGTGAAGAAGGGCACTTCAATACTGCTGCAGATTTCAGGTAAGGCGTAGTCATACCCGTCCACCACGGTGAAACTTCGCTGGTTCCTACCAGTGTGCCATAATTCGGATAGGTTTCGTCGTAATCTTGGGTATATTGCATGATCCCCATGCCAATCTGCTTCAGATTGCTCAGGCAACTGGTGCGCCGCGCATTTTCACGCGCTCGCGCAAAAACCGGGAATAAAATGGCCGCAAGTATTGATACGATGGCAATAACAACTAAAAGTTCAATTAAAGTAAAGCCCTTGGTAGACGACTTTTTCTTGCACATTATTTTCTCCTGGCCACTACAGATATCCCGTTCACTCTAATTATCCCCAATATCTGATCTGCCTAACATCGGTATCGGACACTAACTATCGGTATCAGGCAATTTACTCTTAGCGTGTACTATGCAATTTGCGATATCGGCTGGGTGAACACCCAAATTTATCGTGAAACAATTGACGGAACTGGGTATATTTCAGGCCTATTGCTGCGGCGACCTCTTCAACTTTTAAATCCGAGTTCGTTAATAAGGCAATGGCGTGTTCCACACGGTATTGGGTGAGGTATTCATGAAACGTCATGCCAACTTCTTCACGAAAATATCGCTTGAAGCTGGTCGGCGACATTGCCAACTGCCGCGCTAACACTTCGATCGTCAGGTGACTATCCAAATTCGATTCGATGTATGCTTTGGCATACTCCACCGAACGGGATGTGGCTTCTATCGGTTGATGCAAGCGTTTCGTATCGGGCAAATAGCTGCGCCCCATTTCCAGTTCACGCTGCACGAGCAGGACAAACCCCGTTAAGAGATGGTAGGTTATGGCCGGTTGCGCGTAATTTTGTAGCTCGTCGCACAACTGGGCAAACATATGGGCCAATGTGCGATTTTTTACCAGCGCCGCCCCATAATCCAAACCATTTTGCAGCACATTGCCCTGGGAATGACTAATCCAACATTCCAATCCTTCTCCCAGCAGACGCCCCGGAGTGAACCAGAATACGCTACAGCTTCGTTGGAGATTGCCACTTAAGACATACGGCAGCAAGTGTCTTTTCGGCACCCCTGCAGGCAGTAATACGAAGTCGCCGGGGCGGCAGTGCAGCATGTAATCTCCAGCTACAATATCGGCTTGACCACTCACAACACACACCAGATGAGCTAACGCCGATTCATCGACACCTGCTTCAGGCCAATGGGCTAACCGGACACGTGAGGTGCGAAAATTTCTCACTCCGCTTTGCTTTACCCGATTGCCCTGCAGTGGGCGCGATGTGGCGCGTACATGCTCGGGCAACTGCAATTCACGCTTGTGCCGCGTGGCTACAATGGTAGACGCTTTATTTTCCTTTTGAATGGAAAAAGCAATCGTGGCCAGTGCTTTGGCCAGTGGCCGGGCATATTGCTGCGAGCGGTTTTCCATGAAGTGATTGTAACAAGAGTGCTCGTTTTCATAGCACGCAAAGCCTTCGGCTACGCGAACGTTGTCACAATTTTTTGAACCACTGATGAACTTTGAAATGGGGGATTTTCGTCTATTTGCGCACCCCGAGCGTGAGCGACGGGCTGGCGTTGGCGCTTACGAAACTATGATCTCAGCCCGTCGCTCACGCTCGGGGTGCGCAAATAAAAAGGCCGCGATGCTAATAAGCATCACGGCCTTTAAATTAACAACCTATTTACTTCACATCAAAGTTGACGGTTACCTTCTGACCGCGCAACCGCTCGCTGACTTCCACCTGCCAACGCCCCGCCAGGTCGTTAGAGGCTAATTCAAGCGTGATTGCCAGCTTGCCGTTAGCTGCGCCATAGTAACCGCTTTTTTCGGCGATACGGCCTTGCGGGTCGCGAATCGTCACTTCCATCGGCACCACGGCTTGCAGGGCTTGTCCGTCTGCCGCATTCATCTGCACCGCCAGCGCCACGTTGCCGCCACGGTTTGCCGTAGCCGGCGCGGTCACTCGCAACGCTCCGGCGGCTTTTTCCGTCACCACGAAGAGGTTGCCTTCACCGCCACTCAAATCGACTGCGAATTGCAGGTTGCCGTTAGCGCGTGTGGCTTTCACTTCACGGCGATTCATCACATCGTAAACAAAACCATTGCGGTTGTTGAGCGTAATCTGGCTTTGCGAGGGCAAACCGTTTTCCATCACCATACCGTGCTGGCCGACGTAATCGCCATAGGTGCGATGATCGTTGATGGTGAAAATGTAATCGCTATTCCCAAAACGGCGGCGGCGTGTCACCACTTCGGGATTGGAGCTTTCCAGCGGCAACGAATAGAAGGTATCGAGTTCGCCTCGTAACGCGGCAGCTTTTTCGAACATCGTCTTTTTGCTTTCATGCGGCTTGCCGCGCGAAAAGCTGGGCATCAAAATATCAGGCTGGATGCCGGGTGCCAAGAACTCATCGGCAATGACGATGCCGCCGCGCTGTTGGAATTTTTTGATGGCGGCCGCAATCGGTTCGGTCAACACATCGCAGTGAGTGAGGAACAAGACTTTATATTGATCGAGTCCTTTTTGCTGAATGGTTTCATCGTAAATAATTTGCGGCTGCAAACCGGCATAGAGCGCCACCATGTAGGAATCGCTGCCCCATCCCCCGCCCCAGCCATAGGTGCCACGATTAGCCAACATCTGCGAAGCAAAACTCTGCAAGAAAGCCACATCGGTAGGCGCATCCGGCACCTGGGTGAGCGTGGGGGCTAACGGCTGAATGATATCGCGGTGGAGCTCTGCCACTTTCTTCCGGGTTTCGACGTTGGTGGTGACATAGCTTCCCTGCTTGAAGCCGAGTTCTTCGCCCATCGAACCCCAGCCATGATAAGCAATGGCATGCACCGGACGCGCAATATTGAGCCACAGGGCTTCGCTCACGTGGTCGGGCGCAATGGAGATGAACTTGGCATCGGGAGTAGCCTTCTCCCACGCAGCTTCCTTACCGGCGATGGGGTCTTTAGTGGTTTGGGTGCGATACCAGATGATCTGCGTCATGTTCATGACTTTCTGGCCGGGCTGTCCCTGCGCCATCGCCATGAGTTCATCGGCTGCCAGGCCGATTTTGAGGGGATCAGGATAGGTGTAAGTCCACTGGTTCAGATAATCGACCTTGCCGCCGCTGCCATAGAGGCTGGGCACGCGCGTGGCCGGATCGAACCAGGTGAACATATCCTTGCGCCCGGTCGATTTCAAACCATCGTGCAACTCGGAATTGAGCGTGTTCCAGCCATCGCCGGTTTTCCAATACCAACGGTAATATTTCAGGATGGGATGGTCTTCAGGCACGATACGCGAAGCGGGGAAATTCGGCAAGACGTTGTAGGCCACGCCACGCGCCGAACTTACCTGCAGCGGAATGTCTTCACCACTCTGTTGACGGTAAGTTTGTTTATCGATATCGTTGAAGCTGGGCACGGCGTGGTCGCGCACTTCGGTGTGCAAGAGTGCGCCCTGCCAACCGGGCATATCGCTGAAGGAGCGGGCGACAGCTTCACCAGTTTGGCGCGAAAATTGTTGAATGCGCGGATAAAGCCCGTCGATGTTATTCACCGTTTTGCCGGTGCGATCAGTGCGGTTGAACTCGGGAACCATATCGGCGGCCGTGCGCCCCGGGGCTAGTGTTGCATAGCCGCCCAGCCCCAACGCAAACAGACCGTCAAGCGATTGACGCAGTGTGGTCAGGCGAGCGTCAGAAACAGATTGCCCCTTACCTTCTTCGTCCCATATCTTGCGATAATCGGCCAGGTTTACCAACTGCCCGGTGAAACCGGTATCCTTGAGTTCCTGATATTTACTGGTTGCACCCGCCCACATCACCACCGGCATCTGGTCGGGCAACGGACGCGGCACGATGGTCACGCCAAACGGCACGGCTTCACCTAACGTTTTTTTTTGCGCGTTTTCAATGGTCGCCGTCAGCGCATAACTATCAGGTCGCAAACTGGTATCGACCGGTACCGAGACTTGGATGGTTTGGCCGGAATTCACAGTCGGAACAGGCACGGTGCGGTCGGCGATGCCCTTGCCCTGCACACGGATAACGGCATTGGAAAGGGTTTGCAGCGTGTCGTTGAAAACACTCACGCTGGCATGAGCATTCTTCTCGCTGCGCAGAAAAGCCGTGCGCGAGCTATTGGTGGTCAGTTGCACCTGGCCCGATACGAACTTGGCGGCTTCGCTGGTGATGCGCACTTCATCGATTTTGCCGAAGAAACGCGCTCCCGTGCTGCCGACGCGGTCGCCGATGACCAGGTTCTGCGGCCCGTTACTCACTCCGGCCCGGTCTTTCAACAGGGCATGGCCGATTCGCACGCCATCGCGGTAGATGGCGACTTCGCCCTGCCCGTTATAGGAAAATGCCATGTGATACCACTGCCCGGGCACAAAGCTTTGGGGCGTGGAGCGAATCATCTCGGAATCTTTGCCGAACCCTAACTGCACTTCGACAATGTTTTTATCCGTGCCCGATTTGCGCAGCAGAAACATGTAGTCGCGGTTGGCGCGCTCGTTATCGGTGGTGCCGTAATAGTATTTTTTATCCAGCAAGACCGACATTTGCTGCTCGGCCAGCTTGGCATCCGGCGAAATCCACATCTCCACCGTGAAAGCTCCTTGCGGGGTGAGAGTGTCTTTATCGGGAGATTGGGCACCCTGGCGCTTATCACCGGGATCGTTTTGGTCGCCAACCTGCA
>DAITOV010000149.1:0-10837 GCA_036833945.1 Abditibacteriia bacterium | reverse complement strand
GGCGGGCGCAGCAGATATCTGCTGCGCCCGCCTTTTTTGTTTGTGGAGGTGTTTTAAAAGATAGGGGTAAGGTTCGGCACGGAATTGGATGGCTCTATCACTGCATCAACAACTGGAGAGGAAGTTCCAACAAAAACTTTTGTCGGAATATAGGGTCATCGTGCTTAAACTATGCTCGAAAATAAACCTGAAAATTCATCGGTGCGTTCTTTATCGTCTGATTTGTTGAACGTGGGCGAAGTTACCGCCTGTGCCGCACTGCTTTTGCAACGTTCGCACGCTTTGCAAAATAGCGGGGAGCGGCGTAGCGCGGCTGAAATGGCGCGACTGATGAACGATGACCGTGGCAAGGCGTTTTTATTTGCCATGGTCGATGAGGTTTTTCGGAGTGGACAGCCACTTGTGCAGGCAAGGCGTTGGCGTCGGTTGTTGGCAGAGTTTGGTTTGCCCGGCTATCCCCGGCTTATCGACCGAGCTTTGATGGCAGTAGGCGCACAGGGCAGTCGATTGGTGCCCAGTATCGTTATGCCGCTGGTGGCAGCGCGGATGCGGCGTGAAGCGCAGAGGGTCATTATCAACAGTAATGCGCAATCGTTAAATCGTTACTTGCAAGAGCGCAATGCCGATGGATATCGTGTCAATCTCAATCTGTTGGGCGAAGCGGTTCTGGGAGAAGAAGAGGCTTCCCGCCGTTTGGCAACGATTCTCGAACATCTGTTTCTTCCCCAGGTCGATTATGTTTCGGTCAAAATCACGGCGATCTTTTCTCAGGTGAATCTTGTCGCCTGGGAGCAAACAATCGATGAAATCAAAAAGCGTCTGCGTGTGCTTTATCGAGCGGCTATGCCCATCGATAAATTCATCAACCTCGATATGGAAGAGTATCGCGACCTGGTGATTACGGTGACCGCTTTTCGCGAAACCCTGGACGAACCGGAATTCCTGAAAATGTCTTCGGGAGTGGCTCTGCAAGCCTATATTCCCGATTCCTGGCAAGTGCAGCAAGAATTGGTAGCCTGGTCGCGTGAGCGTGTGAAGCGGGGAGGCGTGCCGATAAAAATTCGCCTGGTGAAGGGTGCCAACCTGGCAATGGAGCAAGTTGAAGCCGAGCAGCATGGTTGGAACCCGGCGACCTATGCCACCAAAGCCGAAACCGATGCCAATTATCGCCGCATGCTGGAATTCGGTTGCCGCCCCGAAAATCTTGCGGTGGTGCGGCTGGGAGTAGCCAGTCATAACCTTTTCGATGTTGCGCTTGCGTTGGAACTCCGGGAAAAGTGTGGAAATAAAGAGGCTATCGAAATCGAAATGCTCGAAGGCATGGCCAATCAGCAGGCAAGGGCCGTGCGCGAAGCGGCCAATGGCTTATTGCTGTATGCACCCGCCGTGCATCCCGATGATTTTCTATCGGCCTTGTCTTATTTAATCCGGCGGCTGGATGAAAATACAGCCCCCCAGAATTTCCTGCATGATTTGTTTGGCCTTACCCCTCACTCACCAGCCTGGAAAAAACAGGTGGAAGCATTTGTTACCGGCTGGGAACAAAGGAATGAGGTTTCTGCCGTTTCCCGTCGCCTGAAACCGGCGTTCGATGCGGCTATGACGGAACAATTTCGCAATGAACCCGATTCCGATTGGACACAGGCCGCAGTGCGCCAAAAGCTGGAAAATAGCATCGATAATCGGCGTCCGCTTGCCTTGCCGGAAGAAGAAGAACTGGAAACCGTTCTCCTAACCGGGCAAGCGGCACAGCCAGAATGGGAAAGCCGCGGCATTGAGGGACGTGCCATCGTTTTGCGGCGTGTTGCGCAACGAATGAGTGATGAAAGATTTGCCGCCATCGCTTGTATGCGCGCCACTGCCGGGAAAGCCATTGGCGAAGCCGATGTCGAAGTGAGCGAAGCAATTGATTTTGCACGCTACTACGCCCGGCACGAAATTCCCGGCGGTGCTACCGCCAAGGCCCTGGGCATCGTGGTAGTGGCTCCCCCCTGGAATTTTCCTTATGCCATTCCAGCCGGGGGCGTGCTGGCTGCCTTAATGGCGGGCAACAGTGTGATTCTCAAGCCTGCTCCCGAAGTGATTGAGGTCGGCTATCTGCTGGCATGTCAACTTTGGAATGCCGGTGTGCCGCGAGAAGTGCTTCAGTTTTTTCCGTGCGCCGATGGAACTCAAGGGCAGGCTTTAATTTGCGATCCTCGTATTGCTGCGGTTATCCTCACCGGTTCTATCGAAACGGCAAGAAAGTTTCAGGAATGGCGCCCCGCATTGCCACTCTTTGCGGAAACTTCGGGGAAGAACGCTATTATCATCACCGCCCAGGCCGACCGCGAATTAGCGATTCGCGATCTGGTGAAATCGGCGTTTAGCCATTCGGGGCAAAAGTGCTCGGCGGCCAGCCTGGCCATTGTCGAGGCGGAGGTCTACGACTCGCCCGATTTCCGGCGTCAACTGTGCGATGCCGCAGCCAGCCTCTCTGTAGGGGAATCAACCGATCTGCGGAGTATCGTAACGCCAACCGTGCAGCCGCCTGGCGATGCTCTTTTACGTGCCTTAACGACTCTGGATAAAGGCGAAGAATGGCTGCTGGAACCACGGCAAATTGCGAATAACAAGTGTGCCTGGAGTCCCGGAATTAAAATAGGAGTGGCACCCGGTTCCTGGTTTCACCAGACCGAATGTTTCGGTCCGGTGTTGGGGGTGATGCGAGCCACAAACCTGGAACAGGCTATCGAATGGCAAAACGACACCAGATTCGGGCTAACGGCAGGATTGCATTCGCTCGATCCTGCCGAAATAGCACTCTGGCGCGAAAGAGTGCAGGCCGGAAACCTTTATATTAATCGGCCGATAACCGGAGCCATTGTGCAACGCCAGCCCTTTGGCGGTTGGAAAGCATCGTCGATTGGCCCCGGTGCCAAAGCAGGCGGGCCGAACTATGTCTTTAATTTTTGCCATTTGAAAGAGGAAGGGACAACGAATTTCCGCATTTCATATCAGCAGGCCTGGGACGATTATTTTTCGCAAAATCACGATTCTTCCCATCTTCGCAGTGAAAGCAACGTATTGCGCTATCGCCCCGCACGTGGCGTCGTTTTGCGTTTGAAAAATGAAGACGAAACCGTCATTGCAAAAGCACAATATGCGGCACAGTTGACCGGTACGCCTTTGCACATCAGTCTGCAAACCGAGGAAAGCGAAGGGGAATTCGTAGAACGCCTTGCCCAACTGGGCACACAGGCAGAGTTCCTGAGAACCGTTGCAACACCGCCGGAGGAAGTGCTCCGGGCCGCATATCACGCCGGGCTGAACTGGATTAATGCGCCACTGACAAGTGTGGGGCGGGTGGAGTTGCGCTACTGGCTACGGGAACAGGCGGTGTCGCAAACATTGCATCGCTACGGCCAAATTTCACTCTGGCGTTCTCCTCTGCGAGAGCCGCTCTCACCTTCGGTGACATAATATTGGAGACTAATAGCATCCGGTATTCCCATGAAAAGCCAGAGTTCTCAATTGTTTGAGCCTATCATACAAGCATTCCAAAATATTGAATTTTGGTTGGTACGACAGGGTGTTTCGCGTCTGATCGTTGCGGCAAATAACTACCAGGCGATGAGTGAACAGGAACTCCCGGCTCACGTAGGGCTGAGTCATCGTAAGTTGCAAGGTGCGCGCATTGCCCAGCGTGGCTCGCGAATGCGCAATCCCCAACGAACCACGCTGGCGGTGTGGCCCGAAGATGCCATAAGTGAATACACCATGCCCATGTTGTGCTTCGTGGTGGCCGGTCAGGTCGATTTGCGAATCGCCGACTATGTCCTGCACTGTAATGCCCACGATATCGTCTACATGCCTGCAGGAATACCTAAATGCAATGTCAAGAAACCTCATTTTGAAGGCGATTGTCAGGGAAGGAGTTGCGATTTGCTCTGGGTGCATCCCTACATCTCACCGCGGGGCATGAAGTGTTACATGTGTCATTCCGTCGAATCGCGCCACATCTCCGCCCGGGCCGGCGAGCATGGTTTTACCGAAAACCTGCTGATCCAACAGATTTTCACCGGACTCTGCGAACCCATAGAAAAGCAAGGGAACGATGAAACCATTAAGCGCATGATGGGTTTATTGATTCATCTGTTATTGGAACAAATTAAGGAAAATTCGCTTCTTCCTGCTCCCGATTTCGCACAACCAGTGCCGGGTGTCTCTCATCGTTCCAATTCTATCGAACACGCCTGTGCTTACATGGAGTCGCACCTGTCATCAAATTTGACGATTGAAACAGTCGCCAAGCAGGTGTTTCTTTCGCCTTCTTTGTTTTCCCAACATTTTCGCCGCCATACCGGCCAAAGCTTCAAGGCGTATCTCACGGAGCAACGTATGAGTCGTGCCATTCAACTTTTAGGGGGTAGCGATTACACCGTAGAAGAAGTGGGAAGGCTCATTGGTTTGAAGGGTAGTCAGTTGCGAGCTCTCTTTCGGGAGCATCATGGCTGTTCGCCAATGGAATTTCGCAAAAAGCAGCTCGACTTGTAAAAAACAGCCGGTTTTCGGCGGTTATCTTCATTTTTCGGCGTTTAATCAGTGTGAATTTGGGGAAGAATGATTATAGTGGCTAAAAATAAAGAATTGTTTATCGCCAGGGAGACATCAAAATGAAAATCTCAATCGATCGTAATAATCGATCCAACGGCTTCACCCTTATCGAACTTTTGGTAGTCATTGCTATCATAGCTATAATGGCGGCAATTCTCTTCCCGGTCTTTGCCCGGGCGCGTGAAAATGCGCGTCGCACGAGTTGTTTGAGTAATGTGAAGCAGATTGGCCTGGGAACGATGATGTATGTTCAGGATTACGACGAAACTTATGTGCGTAATTCACAATGTATGGGAGCATTAAATCCCGACACCAGTTGTAGTACAACGCAGGTATATTGGGATAATCTTCTTGAACCATACACTAAAAGCACACAAGTTTTCCTCTGTCCTTCCTCATCGAGTACTGCACCACGTAATGGAAATTATGGTGTCAATCCCAATATTATGGTGAGTTACAGTGCGACACAGCCTGTAAAAATGGCTGCCGTTGTCGCAGCAGCTAATACGTATATGATTTTGGACTATGGCACTTATCGAGCTTTGATGACCTATATCGATAATCCTACAAGTAATTCATATTTACCGGGCGTTGGGGAAATAAAGGGCTTGACTCCGGCAACATGCACAGCAACGACTGCTTACCAGGGTGATTGTATGAGTGGACGCCACTTTAATGGTGTTAACGTGGCCTTTGCAGATGGGCATGCGAAATGGCTCAAGTCTCAAGTGCTCCATCGCGAGTATTTGAAAACGGCACCTACTCAGTATGGTGCTTGGAACCCGGCGAATAATACCACTTCCTAAGTTGCTGGAAGGAAGTCAGCTTAAAAAAGGAAGTTCGCATGTTGCGTTGCCTCTCTCTTGTTATTTGTCTAACCGCCGCACTTCTATTTTCGGCTACATCGGCATACTGTAGTGCCGCGCAAAATTGGCCTAATTGGCAAAAATACTGGGGAACTGTTTCTTCCCCGGTTGGTGCCATTAAATCCGGTGATATAGAACGAGCCAGGGAAAATCTTAAACGTTACACCTGGGCGCAGGATTATCTTAAATCGCTTCAGCAACAAACCGACTCTTGGCTGCCGCGTATCGATGCGGCCTACCTTGAACGGATGATCGCGGAAACCACGCCCGGCAGCAGCGGCTTCACACCATGCCCGGCTTGTCGCGACTCGAAGAAACCATTCTTACCGCACGGCAACTGGAAATGGGAGGCGCAAAACCCCGACGTCATTACTTGTAATGCTTGCGCGACAGTATTTCCTAACGAAAAATACCCGGAAAACGTGACCTTGCAAACCCGGTGGGGCAAGCCACAAACGCTGACCTTCATGGGCGGCGAGCCGTTTCAACTTTTCACTTATAAGGGTGTAACACGGCCTAGCCTGGCCGGGACTATTCGCAATCGCAAAGCCGAATGGATGGCCGGTTTAGCTTCGCGGTTGGGGCAAGTTTATGCCCTGAGTGGTGAAGAGAAATATGCGGTTGCTGCCCGCGCTATTTTGCTGCGTTTTGCACAGGTATACCCGAACTGGTTACTCCATACCGGTTATGGCGAATACATGGATATGGATCCGCGTATCGCCGCCGCCAATATCGAAAAACTGCCGCAAGATGAACTGGTAGTTCCGCCCAACAAACCCGACCGGGCAATACACACAAACTTTTGGGTCGCCGGACGAGTAGGGGGCAACGGCAGTGAAAGCCTCTTTGTCATTCCTCTGGTGACAGCTTACGACCTGACTCGTAACGCGCGTAGTGCAGGAAAAGAGCTTTATTCCGACAGTGACCGGCTTGCCATTGAGCGTGATCTTCTTCTGGAGAGTACGCATCATATGATTGCCGATAAGAAAATTAATAATAAATCGGTCGGCAACCGTTCGGCAGTGGCGATGGTCGGCATGGTTGTGGGTGAACCGGAGTTGGTGCGCTTTGGTATCGAAGGCTTCGACCTGACCGTGAACGACTGGTTTCTGCCCGATGGCAGCACGCCGGAATCGCCTGCCTATGCGCTGATGACTTTAGGGCGAATCCTCGACTTCGTGCAGGCCCTGCGTGGCTATACCGACCCGCCGGGTTATCGTGATGCGAAGGGTAAACGTTTCGACAATTACGACCCTTACCGCGATTCCAACTACGGTAAGGTGTGGGAAGCAATGGTGAAAACCCTGCAAGGCGATCTGCGTTATCCGCCCTTTGCCGATTCTTATACCACCAGTGCGCTTTCCGTGCGCCATGCAGAAACACTGGCAGCAGCCTTCTCTGAAAAGCCGGAATACCTGGCTTTGCTTAAAGCCGTTCTTAAAGGAGATTGGAATAATATCGAACCGGCAGTTGCCATCTATCTGGCGGAGCCGGGACGCGAAAACCGCCAGGTGCCACCGTTGAAGTTAGTCGATAACGTGTTGCCGGAGTTGCGTATCGGTTTTATGCGCAGTGGAGAGGATGGACGCGAAAGTTTGCTTACGCTCTCAGCCAGTCATTGGGGCGGGCATCATCATCGGGATAGTCTCAATTTATACTACTGGAAGCAAGGTTATGAGCTGCTCTCCGATCTGGGGTATTTGTGGGATCATCCGGACCGTGGCAACACCAGCCGAACCTTTGCGCATAACACCGTATTGATTGATGAAACCGAGCAGGTCACTGCCGCGCGCGGCGGCGAGGTGAAATATTTCCTGACCACGCCGCAAGTGAAAGCCATGCGGGCTGCATCGACGGCTTATGCCCAGGCTTTAACCTATGAAAGAGCCGGCACTTTGATCGATCACGGCAACGGCCGCAACTATGTGGTCGATGTGTTCTGGGCGCGCGGTGGTAAGACGCAAGACTTTGTTTATCACGGCCCCAATACAAAGTTTAAAGCCGACGTGCCTGTCGCAACGAGTAGCCAAAAACTCTACGACCTGAAAAACTTGCGGCAACTGACACAGAATGAAAAGCCAGTGTGGTGCGCGGTTTGGGATATCAGTCCACAAATGGAATTCACCGCCTGGAACTTGCCGCAAAGCGATGAAACAACTTTCGTGGGCGATGGTTGGGGGCAGCGCGATCATCGCAACACAGACCGGGGAGCTACTTTACCCTATGTCGTGCGACGCACGGAAAAAGCGGAAACCAGCGCTTTCGTTTCACTCTTTGAAGGCCATGTGCCCGGTAATGCTTTCGTGCAGAATGTGCAACGCCTGACCGTCCCCGGGGCGAATGCCGAAGTTGTGGCTTTGCAAATCGAGACGGCGCATTCACGCGATTACGTCGTTGTATCTGCCTTGCCGCAGAATTTGGAAATTAGCACACCGGACGGCGTTTTGAAGATGAGCGGCACCTTTGCTGCTGTTTCGGTGCAAAATGGAAAAGTCGCTTTTTCATCCAGCGATCAAACTGTGAGCCTGCAATCAATCCAATAATGAAACATTCCTTTTCTTTACTCGCATTATTCTGCTCATTTGCCATAGCTCCACTGTGGACTCAGGCTCAAACCGTTCCATCGAAAGTGGCCCCACCAGAAACAGCGTTGGTCGTTGAAAAGCCTGGAATTCAAGACATTTATTTGCTGATCGGCCAGTCCAATATGGCGGGTTGTGCTCCTATTGGGGAATTGGATCAAGTCCCCCTGGAAAATGGTTTGCTCTTCAATAGCCTGGCGCAGTGGGAGAAGGCGACGAATACGGCGCATGGTATGAATCGTTACTCGACAGTCGAACCGCGTCTGCGAGTGAACAGCCTGAATTCCGGTTACACCTTTGGCCGAAAAGTCGCCGAATATACCGGACGTAAAATCGGCATCGTATCGAACGCACGCGGCGGGACGCGCATTAGCTGGTGGCAAAAAGGATATGAAGGCGAAAACGATTTCAACCTTTATGAAGAAGCGATTGCACGCACCAAAGCCGCTCTGGCAGCCAGCCCCGGTGCCGAACTGAAAGGCATCCTCTGGCATCAGGGCGAAGGCGATAACGGCGTGCAAGCCGCTGCTCTCTATCCGGCAGAGTTGCAAAAACTGGTGGCCAGCCTACGGGCCGATTTAAATGCTCCTGAAGCGGTGTTTGTCGCCGGTGAAGTCGGCGTCTGGAAAGGGCGCGGGGTGCGGGTCAATGCCGCCATCCAGCAAATTGCCCAGCATGTTCCGCGCAGTGGTTTTGTGACTTCCCAGGGATTGACTTCCATCAATTTGCCAAAGAACGATCCGCATTTCGATACGCTCAGCCAGCGCGTGTTGGGCGGGCGTTATGCCGACCGAATTCTGGAAAGCGTTTATGGCATTTCGCCGGGAGTTGTTACCGTCTACAATGGCCCCAACTTCACAGAACGTTCGGTGGCGCTCAGAGCCGGTATCTATAACGAAACCGAACTGGAAAAGCGCGGTATCAAGTTCACGGAGCTGGCCTCGCTCAAAGTGCAGGCTGGCTATAAAGTGGCAATTCAATCGAGCGAGACAAAAGCAACTTTGTTTGAAACGGCCAGTGATGCCGATCAGATACCTGCGGAAGCCGTCAATACAAAAACTCCTTTACTTGTGATCGCAGCCGGTTGATAATAAAGGCGAAGAGTGACTTTGAGACTCTTCTGTAAATTCGTGCAAATATTATTATTTCGACGATCTCTCGCGTTCAGGTATAATATCATCAACACAGTTTGTTAACCGGTTTAACAAATCCGATTCGTTTCTCTTACACATGACAAATTTTCTAACGCGTCGCGGATTTTTGGGTTTGGCTGCAGGAGCAATGCTTGCGGGCGGCAGCGGTCTTCTAAGCGGTTGTAACCAACGCGAACGCTTCGTCGACGGCAAGCTGATTCTCGATTTCTATACCCCTTCTTCGCCGGAGTTCAACGAACTCTATCAGAACAAACTGGTGCCTGCGTTCGAGAAGAAGTTCCCGAAGATCAAGGTGCGTGTCAACAGCAGCCTGGGTGATGCCGGTTACGATGCCAAGCTGCTCACCCTGATCGCGGGCAAAATGGCACCGGATATTTTTCACGTCACACAAACCAACTTTCCGTTTTATGCCAATAAAGGCATCGCCATGCCGATCGACGACTTCCTGGCACGCGATGACGAAATCAAGCGGAGCGATTTCTACCAGAAATTGTTAGACGGCCTGACCGTGAACGGCAAGCTTGTTGGTCTGCCCACCGATTTTTC
Source organism: Abditibacteriia bacterium (assembly GCA_036833945.1). GTDB lineage: Bacteria > Armatimonadota > Abditibacteriia > Abditibacteriales > Abditibacteriaceae > DAITOV01. The sequence continues at coordinate 1,093 of DAITOV010000149.1, read as the reverse complement.
GACCATTATCATGTTCTATAACAAGGATATGTTCGATAAGCATAAGGTCAAATATCCCACCCCCGATTGGACGGTGGAAGATTATCTCGAAAAGTGCAAAGCCTTCACCCTCGATACCGATAAAGACGGTTATATCGACCAGTGGGGTACCACCAACCCCAATGCCTACAACCGCTGGCCGACCTGGGTATGGAACAACGGCGGTGAACTATTCACCCCCGATGCCCAAACCTGCACCATGGACAGCCCGGAAGCGATCGAAGGCTTGAAGTTCTATATTGACCTCTCGCTGAAGGAAGGCGTTGCGCCCACTTCCGAGCAGAGCATGGGACAAGGCTTCCAGGAGCAGTTCATGGCACGCCGCGCCGCTATGATCGCCGATAGCCGCTTCGCCTACAAGCGCTTTCTGCGCAAGAAGGGCTTGGCCTTCGAGTGGGATGTTGCCCCTATGCCGACCGGCAAGCGTCAGGCGACCACCTTCATCTGGGGCGCCAACTGCATCTACCGCGATACGCCCTATCCGGAAGAATCGTATGAGCTGCTCAAGTTTCTCTCCAATGAAGTGGGAGCGGCCATCAACCTGGAAGCGGGTAACGCGCTGCCAGCCTATAAAGAAGCTGCCGAAAACGCGGTGCGTAACCGCGAAGACCCGAAAGCTCCGGCCAACGACCTGTTCTTCCTGGACGCTATTTCCTATGCAAGACAGGCTCCGTTCCCGCCGCAGTATGCCGACTATGAAGCGGCGATGAACCGTTTGCACGATGCCTTTCTGGGGTTAGCCACACCCAAAGAGGTCTGCACCGAGTTCACATCGCGCGTCAACCAGATTCTGCAATCCAAAGCGTTGTAAAATTTTACTGAGTCGAAGATTCATCCTATGTCAACGAATCCTGCTCCCGATCTCGTCATAGCCGATGCGGTGGTGAATGCTCCCGGCCCCCGGCGTCGCCAGCGCACGCAAACGCTCGAAGCGATGTTGTTCCTTTCGCCGTGGATCATCGGGTTTATTCTCTTCACTGCGGGGCCGATTATCGCTTCGCTGGTGCTCTCATTCATGAAATGGGACGTCATTAGCCCAGCCAAATGGGTCGGG
>DAITOV010000148.1:0-10999 GCA_036833945.1 Abditibacteriia bacterium | reverse complement strand
CGTCGCCTCACTGCGTTTGTGCGATTCAATCAGCGTGGTGCTCCCGGTGTATCGACTCAAACCCGGATCGAAAAACGCCAGTGTAGAGGGGGTTTTCACAATGTGCAGCCCATCGTGCGACGCATTGTGCGGGTCTTTATCAGCCTGCGTGACCCACTGGGTGCGGCTGAGTTGCCGGGCCGCTTCGCGCTCGGTGCGCAATGCGTTCTGGTGCGCCGCCCCCAGCGCCAGCGAGGTGAGCAGCACCAGCGCAATTAGCACCGCCCCAACGCGAAAGCGTCCGTCGCGTGTCATTTCGAGCCATTCTTTGCGGGCCACGTGAAAAATCATGGAGATAGTGAGTCTGTAAATTTCCTGCTGTCGTAAACCTGCGAACCCCGAGCGTGAGCGACGGACTGGCATCACAGTTTCGTAAGCGCTAACGCTAGCCCGTCGCTCACGCTCGGGGTTCGCAAATGAATCAATCGCTCATGTGTTCGAGATACAGCCGTTCCAAATCGGCGTGAGAAAGTTCGTCGGCGCGCATCTGGACACGCATCTGTCCATCGCGCATGATGCCCACCAGAGTGCCTGCTTCTTTCGCGCGAAACAGATCGTGGGTCGCCATCAAAATGGCTACTCCCCGCACACTGAGCTTGCGCAGCAGTTGGGAAAATTCGTTGGAAGCTTTGGGGTCGAGGCCCGAAGTCGGCTCGTCCAATAAGAGAGCGCGTGCATTTTTGGCAATCGCAACGGCAATGCCCACCTTCTGCCGCATTCCCTTGGAGTAGCCGCTCACCCGGCGCCCCGCCGCTTCTGCGGGTAAACCGGCCTCGCCTAAAAATTCCAACAACTGTTCTCTGGAATGGGTTTCGCCCGATAGCCCGGCGAAATATTCCAGATTCTCCAGCCCCGTAAGATGCCGATACAGCGTCACCTGTTCGGGGATATAGGCCAAGCGGCGCTTGGTTTCCAGCGGTTGCTGCGTCACGTCCAGCCCATCCACCGTGGCGCTGCCACTGCTGGGCCCGACAAAGTTCAAGAATAGGTTAATAGTCGTTGTCTTGCCTGCCCCGTTGGCACCCAGCAGGCAGAATACTTCGCCAGGCTCGACCAACAGGTTCAGGCTATCGAGTGCCGTACGTCCGTTATAGCTTTTGGAGAGTTGGGTGGCTTGCAGCATGCTTAGTCCTTAGTCCTGCGTCCATTACGGGGTATTAATTCTTTGTCTTCTTGTAGTAATAGTTGCAATCGCCATTGCGGCACACATGACCGAGATTGGCAGCGGCCATTTTCTCTCTGGTGTTGGTCGCACTCGCGTCTGTGGAACGAGGCGTGAGTTTCATGGCCTTCACATGGCCGTCATACCAAAGCACATTGGCCATGCCATTGTGCCGCCCCTGCACATTGGGAACGCCGTTATTCGCCTCCGGAAAGAGGTTGGCGATACGGGCCAGGTTCCCGTTAATCATGGTGGCGGAATCTGCCATGAGGATGGTCTCGGTTGGGGTTTCAATACTACCAAGTGTCGCCTTCACTGGATTGCTGAAATAGCCCGCATTCGGATAGTCCGGGTAGTCGAGGTAAAGGTAGTTCACCCCGTAGCCATGCTGGAGATTTCCTGTTACGGGAATGGTCATCGAGGGGCAGTCCAATATCTGGGCATTCTTCATGTAGGGCTGGATGAATCCTTCCTGGCTGTTGTATTCGTTGACCGGAGTCAGAGTCTGCGAAGCATACCAGTAAAAAATCTTGGGCGGAGAACCATAGCTCAACACAGGAGTGACATCATCATAATCCTGGATATACATCATCCATGCCAAACCAATGTTCTTCAGGTTGGAAGCACAACTTGCCCGTCGCGCACTTTCGCGCGCACGGCTGAAGACCGGAAATAGAATGGCAACAAGTATTGATATTATAGCTATTACAACTAAAAGTTCTATTAAAGTGAAACCTACCCGTCTGTGACTTTGTGATGCTGTCATATCATTATTTCTCCTCTTTTTACCATGTAACGATAATGATAATTCATTATTATTATCGAGTCAAGGTATTTCTCGGAATAAATTGCCTAAATTCGAGAACTATTAAATACAGGGTCGAATGGCAAATTACCTCAAGACCAATTGCGATGGATTTTAAATAATGGCTGCCCTGCAAACTGTGCCGTTATTTGAATGCGATTGAGGCGCGGGCCTATAAATACTAATGATGGTTCCGGCCGTTTATAAGGTGCAGGAATAGCATAAGGCGTCATTTGCCAATCGCCTTCACCCTGCTCGGCTCCGCCGACATATTGCAATAAATGTAATTCTTCTTCGCCCTGTAATTTGACAAAACCTTTCGCACGCCACACATCAACCGGGAGCTGTTTGAGTTCTGCTTCCAGTGCCTTTCTCTCCCACGCTCTGGGAATGGGCACTACTGCAGTTTGAAAGTGGCTATGAGGCGGAGCTTCCCCACTACCGCGTTGCGGCCAAGTCTGTGGTTGGTCATTCAAAACGTGTTGCCAAAAATCATCAAGATTCACGTTACAGCCTTTGGCAAGAACAACCTGTGCATGAGCGTTGACCGTTCGCACTTCATGCACAACGTCCTCATTGCGCTTATCGCGGTTTAATCGATCTTCTTTATCCCATGCCTTATCCATTTTGTTGGCGATTACCCAATTCGCTAATTGTAACTGTCGCAACAAGAGTGGCAGTGCTTCTTCGGAGATATAACCAAAGCGCGACGCATCAACCACTGCAATCAGTGCTCCCAGGCGCAATACGGGAAGAAACCGGCCAACGGTAATCGCATCAATCATCAGCAACGGATCTGCCAAACCCGACGATTCCACTAAAATCACATCAGGCCGTTGCCGCGTCTTGTCCCCGACGACGTCCAGCAAAGCCAGCAAGAACTCTTCCTGCCCCGTGCAGCAGGCACAGCCTCCGGCAATGCTGCCGACCAAATCGGCATCGGCCTCTTTAAGAATATGCGAATCGACATCGGCGACCCCGAACTCGTTCACGATAACCGAAACTTTCAGGCCACGGGCATGGGCATCGAGAATCAGCCGTCGCATCAGGGTTGTTTTCCCTGCTCCTAAAAAACCGGAAACTAAAACCACGGGAATGGGAGTTTTCTTGGAAAGAAGTTTCATTTTGATTGTACCTTGCGACAATTAATAATACACCAGCTCAAGAGAGCCCCTAAAAATCCGTTTCCAATACCACTTGCCATACAAACAGGCACGCCACAGCAAGGACAACCGCTACCTGCTGCCGTCAATATGATCGCTCACCCTGCCCACCAACTCCAAAAAGAAGAGAGTTGCTTTTGGAAAGAGGAAACCGAGGGCAAAGGAAGCTGCACGGACTCCAGCCCGAAATCATGTGGTGCTATTGAATTTTTCATATCTTTGCCTGGCCGTTATCGGTGATGAACCGTTTAATTTTTGTTCGGGGAACCGCTTCACTTCATGCACGCCATTCTCATTGCGATGAAAGATACGAATTTTTTGACGGCAAGATGCGCTCAGATCGCGCCAAACTTGCGGAGCAGCGGCTGGGGGAATGGAATGATGAGACCATTTTTTGAGCGTATCCACTCGATACTGCAAACCAAACTCTTGCAGCACCTGGGTTTCATAATCACTGATCCACTCTAATGCGCCACACATGAGTTCAATCGCGGTTTCGCACTGTCGCATAGAACAGGGGGCTGCGAAATCGGTGAGTTGTTTCGATTCATGGACCCCAATGGGCGGCTCATGTGTTTCGCAGTAGCGTGGAGCAAAAAGAAACCGGCCCAGAAAAATTCCTCCCCGGGGCTTGCGCCAAAAACCCATTCCAAACCCCCATAAGGCGATGCAGCACTGTCCATTAATATCCAGGGTATACATACTGGCACCGCTGCCTCGCGGAGGGCGGGTGCGTTCGAATCCCAGATGTAATAAGGCATTGCCCTCTTCACGGCGCACATCCTGTCCCCAACACCAGCACTGCCGGTGCAACAATGCTTGCCCGCGCTTGCGCAGCGTCGCAGGGACTAAGAGCCAGTAGTGTGAAGCAGGCCATAAGGCGTCTTTTATTTTTGCCGGATTATTCGTGGTGACATATCGCCACTTGCCAAAATCGTTATTCAAGATGACTCCTCGCGTTTCAAATAGCGTGGTCCTTCGCCCACCTTCTTATATTGGTGGAGTTGTAGCGAGTGGTCTTATTCGGATTAAGAAAGAATAAGATTCTCATGAACCCTGGTTGCGGGGATCAAAAATGCCTTGTATGCCCTGTCCACTGCGCGGCGGCCATACCTGCGACCATTTGTGCCATTTCACATGGGCATCAGCATAGGCAACGTTAAATCCATCCATGTGACGCCGCAATGCAATTTCGACGGTTTCGTTCCTACCGGAATCGAATGTCCAACCTGCCGGAGCACTGTAAGATACCGGTGGACTTTTCGCTGCCTGTATCGCAGCATACTCAGCGTCGTAGACCCAGTTAAACGGGTGGAAGTGGTCACCGGTTTTACCATCGGCGCCCTCTGTAAGAAGCGCGACTGTCGATGCGCTTTGGATTGCGGATTGTTTGGTGTATGGTAGCGTTCCGGCCATCCAACAATTCATCAGGTATGAAGTCGTGTAGTAATTGGCAGGTGTACCGCCCACGTCCTTGCCGGGATAGACCGGATCGTTCCATTTAGCCGAAGAATCGCTGGGACAGCGGAAGATTTGAATACTTTTCATGTAAGGCTCGGCGCCGACGGTCCATGAAATGTTGGCCGTGGGATACGAGGTGAGCGGATACGCTTCGTCATAGTCCTGCGCGTATTGCAAGAAAGCCAAACCAATTTGCTTGAGATTACTCAGGCAAGAGGTGCGGCGGGCATTTTCACGAGCACGAGAAAAAACAGGGAATAAAATTGCAGCCAGGATGGATATGATGGCGATAACCACCAAAATTTCGATGAGAGTAAAGGCTGCCCACCTCTTCTCGTTTCTGAAGCTTCTTGTTTTCATAGTTCCTCCAAATTGTGTAATGAATGAAAAACAACCGTGTTGAAACACTTGCATTACACACTTGGAGGGCCGCGGTTATGACACGCAAAGAAGCGATAAGAAATGAGCCTAACCACCCCGGACGCAATGGGCTTCTGATAAAAAGGGAGGAGTTCCAACAACGTATCGGCCTCGACCGTTACGGGAACCGCCACGCTTTTCCAGAAGCACAGCAAACACGAAAGGGAGTGGGGCGAATTTTCGATTTGGGAATAGTGGAGCGAACTTTCGCCTGGCGTATTGTGAGAGTAGGAATGCCGAAAAAGCCCGCACTCCTGCGTCGCCTCGTGCATGCCACAAGCACCCGATATGTGCGCTACACTCGCAATGGAACTGAATAAAAAGCAAAAAAGGGCCACGGCCATCCCCGCACGCGCCCATGCTTCCATTGAAAAATTGCAATGAAAAGCATGTCGGGAAAAAGCTGTGGCTTTCTTCATCACACTTCTATTCATTAGAAATGACTGGTTTCTACCAATTAATTTTCACCAGTCGCCAAACAGATCGATGTAATTCAGCCATGTTTCCTGCCCTTGTCTCATCTCGTTATCCGATAACAAGCAGTCATCCAATTCATGGCGGAGTGCGCTTTCGTCCATTTCCATTCCAATCAAAACAATTTCCTGACGACGATCACCAAAAGGACCTTCAAAGCTACGCTGTATCTCTTCACGCGTCTGCTCATCTTCCGGCCATTCATCGCACGGTACGACATCCCACCAAGAACCTGCAGGCTCCACTGTAATATCATCTCCTGCCAGAGATAACATTCCTGCCATATCCGGTCTGGTGGCTAACCAGAAGAAGCCTTTAGCACGGAGAACTCCCGGCCAATATTGGCCACAGAATTCCCAAAAACGAACCGGATGAAAAGGGCGTCGCGCCCGATAAACAAAACTCGAAATGCCATATTCCTCGGTTTCGGGCGTGTGCGTGCCACGCAATTCTTGTAGCCAGCCAGGAGCTTGTTGTGCTTTTTCAAAATTGAAGGCACCAGTATTAAGAATTTCTTCGAGAGGGATTTGGCCGTGTGTTGCACGTAGTATCCGGGCATCCGTATTAAGGCGTTTCACCAAACCTTCCAGCGTTTTCAGATCTTCCGGCCCGGCTTTATCGCATTTATTGAGAATGATGACGTTGGCAAATTCAATTTGGTCGACCAATAAATCGGAGATATTACGTTCATCGTCTTTCCCCAGCGCCAGACTACGCTCCCAAAGCGCTTCACCGGCATTGAAGTCTCGAAGAAACGTGCTCGCATCCACCATGGTCACCAGGGTATCCAAACGCGCCACATCAGAAAGTGAGGTGCCACTCTCACCAGCAAACGTAAATGTTTCTGCGACCGGCAAAGGCTCGCTGACTCCGGTACTTTCAATCAAGAGGTAATCGAACCTATCTTCACTGGCTAATCGTGTGACCTCAACCAGGAGATCCTCGCGCAGCGTGCAACAAATACAACCGTTGCTCATCTCCACCAACTTTTCTTCTGTCCGCGAAAGCTGCGCCTCGCTTTTAACCTGGGCTGCGTCGATGTTGACCTCACTCATATCGTTGACGATTACGGCAACGCGCAATCCTTTGCGGTTATGGAGAACATAATTTAAGATCGTGGTTTTACCGGCCCCCAGAAAACCGGAAAGGACTGTTACGGGTAATTTTTTGGGCATCATTGTATTTGTTGAACTGTAAGAAATATTTTGCATCGTTTACGCCCCCGCCACGGCGTCCAGCACTTCCAGCGTGTAAGTCGAAGTAATCACCTTGCCGTTATGCATGAATTGCCCCCATACCCGGTATTTACCCGCCTTCGGAAACATGGTGTGGAACATGACGTCCGGGCCACCCTTTGCACCGGCGCTTGGGCTTGCGGCATGGTTCATCTTGGAATGGTCGTGCCCGCCGCCTTTCATTTCGGCTTCATCGCCTTCCATCGGATGGGAGTGCAGATAGGTTTGCCCATCGGCCGATAGAATGACGGCATGTCCCATCGCCCCCATATAAGGCTGCAAATCACTCAACGGCTTTCCGTTGGCGTCGCGCACCTGGAAATGGAGCATCGCCTCTTGCCCGGCGCGCAGGGTGGCAGGCATCGGCATGAGGGCGACTTCATAGGTGGCAGCGTCCGCAGACGGTGCCTTGCCTTCATTATGAGCTTGGAACTTTTTGGTAATCCACGGCCCCACCAATTTATCGGCAACGAGTTTAGGCCCGGACGAAAGCGGATTTGCCCCACCAACTTTCAGTGCATGGGTTGCCACTTCATGCCCACCTTCGGGTGTGACGTAATCCGCATACAACCAGTAATCACCAGCACGCGGCAAGGCATAGCTGATAGTGAATTTCCCTTCGCCCTGCCATTCCGGGTGAATGTGGGTGAACCACGACAAGTCTTTTGAAACCACAATGAGGTGCAAAAGTTTGTTGTGCATCACTTCAAATTTTGGAATCGGTTTTTCATTCTCCACATCAGAAATCAAGAGTGTCCAATCTGCCGCTTTTCCAGCTTGCAAAGTAGCCGGAGCGCTACTGAATTGCAGTCTTGTGACGTGCGCATGCATTACCGCCGATTCATGCATTGAGTGTTCATGATTGTGCTGTGCTGTCGTATTGACTGTCGAATTACCGCACCCGATGAGTAGCACACCTCCCCAAAAAATACCGATTCCATAAAAAAATACTTTATTCATGAATTTCCTTTTTGTGTGGCCTATCGCTTTAGCCCAACCATCGCTCCAGGACGTGGTATCCGCCAAAAGCGATAAAGATCATTGAAGCGAACTGCGTGGCACGCACCCAGTCCATGCCGCCGTATTGCGCATTCGTATCAAAACGAACGCGAAACCTGCGGAGCAGAGGGCCAGTTGCCGTCAACAAAAACCCCTGGGCCAATGCCAGTCCAAGCACAAACGCGATGAGACATACCCCCAATGCTTCTTCCGGTAAGCCTTTGTCCATCATTAACGGTACGAAACGAAATCCATGTGCCGCTCCGAAAACGACGGACAAAATAAATAAAGCAAAACCCAGTTGCGCTTGAGAATGGGCCGTCGCATTCCCGGCTTTAGCCCGTCGTGCGAGAAGCCAATTGAAAATACCGACACCTAAAATCGATACCGCAATACCCAGATCGATGAAGCTTATTGAGGGTGAAATCTGCTTCATAAGCGATACGGCGAACGCCGCGCCCATAGACAGAGTCAGGGCAGCTACTGCTTCTGCAACCTGTTTTACCGGCAAGTGAGCGGCAGCCAACAAAACAGCCAGAATGAAAACCAGATGTTCCCACCCAAAAAGTGCGAGAAAACCGTTTTTCAGCCAATCCAGAATATTAGCTATCACAGTACGATTCGCCAGTGCTGCATCGAAGCGAGTGGTCTCGGCCTTATTTAAAGTTTTTACTTCACCGTTCATCACCACGATGGTTTGGGCCTTGCCGAGATAATCGAATAGCGCATTGGTTACGAAGAGCGGCTCGTTCGCCAGGCTCACATCACGCTGGAAACGTATTCGCACTTCAAAGCGCATTCGTGAAGCATCTCCATTGTCAGGATTCCACAGGCGTAGCGAAAGAAACTCACCAGGCAGTCGTTGCCCACCCTGCTTGAGCATGAAATGGCGCTGGAAATACTCTCGTGCAGCCTTCTCCGTTTGCGGTGTTAAACGGCCTGCTTGTTCGGACGAAAGCGAATGGGCATTGGCATGAATCAAGTCGGCCAGGTCTCCGCCGTTGCCGGTAATGCGCACCATCAGAAAAGTGCGCTGTGGAAAAATTTCGGCCAGTGCCGGTGACTCCTGTTCTGAATGGGCCTGCACCGTTGATTGTGTGCCCCACAAGACCAAAAGCAAGAAACCGATAAACGCCATAAGGGTATGTGGTTTCATCCTTCCTCTTTGAAAATCGTGTGCCTACGTATAACCGGATCGTATTTTCGAAGTTCCATTCGTCCTGAATGGTTCTTACGGTTTTTTGTTGTGTAATAACGGTAGTCGCTTTCAGTGCTTTTTAATTTGATGATTTGGTTATTGCCTTTTTTTGCCATTGGAGTTCTCTCGATACGGAATTCGTATTTAATGGAATTCACAGAATTTGAATTGAGGCGATAAGGCAGCCAAAACCAAGACTGTGATTAGTGAATGAAGAAATTGCACTTTAAGCTAAAAGTAGCTGGATAAGCGCTCAGTGCAGCGTAGACACGCGCACTTCAATTGAATGCGATCTCAAAAATGAGATGCTAAACGTCGGAATGTCAGGCGAGAAGTAAAGCTGGTGGTGCACGACTATTGGAGAAAGGAGAATTCGTCGAGGGTGTACGCATCCGCGTAATAAAATAAAACCGGACGAGCGCAGGGCCGATAATAACAGCCATGGCCACAAAAGCCCAACACAACGCATTTGCCCACAAGCAAAGCAGGCATTCGTGAGAGTGTGATTCCAGGCTGTGTAAATCGGCCGACTGCAACGAATTTATCAATGACTGATCGACAGAGGCTTGATGAGAATGCAGGCAAAGTTCATGAAGGTCATGATCGTGCGGAACATTACCAACGATAGACAGCCACAAGAGCGGGAGTAGCAACAACGCCCAGAAAACTTGCGCTAATAGTGACGCAGAAAGTGGTCTCTTCTTTATTGTGCGCAGTCTCATAATAGTATTAGATAATGATATCCCATTATCATTATTTGCGTCAAGTCTTCTTTTTGAGAACGATCTTGTTTTATTGCCATTGAGCAAATGATTGCTGTGCCATCGAAGTACTGTGCACCGGATTCACCGTCAACAATAACGGTTCAGCCTCATCAACACCAGGCACGCTTAGAATCGCTCGCACCGCATCCCAAGCGTCACCGAGCAAGACTGGTGTTGTAGTTGTAAAGATTGACCATCCATCCATGGTCAATTCTTCATTCAATGCGCAGGAAAAAGATTTCTCCTGAAGAATGCTTTCGACTTTAATTCGAACTTCCGTGGTTTCCTTCACCCTTAACTTATCATCGAGATGATTGGCAAATCCTTCGACGGCAGGAGCATTTGACCGATTGGCAATAATTACGGCTTGATCAAATGACAGCATAAGATAGGATCTTTTAAGAAGTTTTCCTTTCCCACAAGACTTTAATCAGTAACCAAGAATATAATCCGTATCTTGTTTTAGGCTACATAACTAAGGAAGCATTATCGTGCTGCTCACGTCGTCAAATGACACCCCATTATACAACGGATAGAATGAAGACCTTCTGAGAAATTGTGTCTATTATTTAATCGATCTTGGGAGGATTTTAAAGTATTTTTTGAAGAAGTCAGCGAGATTGGTTTTCTATTGTTGATTGCTGAATATCTATATGTTTCTTCAGCAGGTTTATCGATAGCGCGACTTAAATCTGCTTGGCCCATAAAAAATCTGAAGAATTCTTTAGCAAAGCCTGAAACTCAAAAATCCCGTTCTCGGGAACATTCGTCGTTTCTTATCGCTGTGGCATCGTGATTGTTCTGTTTGACGCGTTATTTCATTATGAACTTGGCAAGCAGGCCTTTTCTGTAATAATGCAAGATTTGAATCTTAGTAATACCGCAAAAGAAAGCTCTTGAAATGCCCGACTTATTTCTCAAACAACCGAAACGTTCCTTGTAAAAAGTTATGCATATTCCTTCTGACATTGCCAAAATATACTGGACATTGCTTCATTAATCGCATTGGTTATTGAGTAGACCGCCCACATAATTACTGGTTTTAAACCACGATGTTGCGGGCAGCCAAGGCGCACCGAAGTTGAGAACCAGTCCTGATTTGTTTCAGGGCTGGTTTTTTCGTTTTTAACCTGCCGTGTTTTTGAGGCAGTTGCGGCAACGTAAGAATTCTATCGTCTGATTTCCTTCAGGTTGCCATTCGATTTTTCGAACAAACAAACGAATTAAGAAGCTGTTTAATAAGTCACGTTTGTGAGGTGTGGTTTATGCTGAAGTTGTG
>DAITOV010000147.1:0-11004 GCA_036833945.1 Abditibacteriia bacterium | reverse complement strand
CGATTCTTTTAGTGGCATTGGGATTTGTTCTGGGGCTTGGCTACCAGACGATCCAGCATGCCCAGCAAACGCCTGACAAGACGCCCGCCCCCACAGCGCGTCGCGCCCCGTTGGTGCGCGGTCTGCGTGTCTCGCCGGACGACAAGCTACTGGCTTTTACCGCCATCTACGATAACGCCCAGCAAGCCGGACGCTTCGTCTTCGACCTGAAAACCTATCAATGGAACGAAGCCCCCAGCCCTGCGGGCTGGCAAGATTCCATCACCCAGTGGAGCACCGATAGCAAACGCGTCCTCTTTGCCCGTGAACGCATCCCCCGCGCTGCCAACGGCGGTGAGGCCGGACTCTACCAGGAGCAAATCACACCGCCAACCAACGCGAGTACCCGCAACGAACCCGAAGCACTCTCTGCCGGAGCCGAGCCGCCCGGCGAAAAGGCCTATGCCGGTTTCTGGACGCCCGATGGAAAGCTGGTGATGAAAACGCGGCGCGATTCCAAGGCGCTATTTCTCAAGCAAGAAGGCGAAGCGCAGCTCATCGACGATTCGCCCGGCACCTACTATCAAAACCGCGCCGTGACCGAGAACGGAGCCACCGCCTACTACGTGGTGCGCGACATTACTCAACAAAACGGCAAAAGTGCGCTCTTCCGCATTCAGAACGGCACTTCACGCCAGATTGGCAGCAGCTTTAACGAAATCGCCTGGGCCTACTTAGCCGAAAACGCGCGCTGGATGCTGGTATGCACCTTCGCCGAAAACGGACGCGACTGGCAATGGTCGCTTTACAGCGTTTCCCCGACTCAACTCAAACTCGAAAAACAGGCGCAAATCCCCGAAGATGTCATCGCCGTGTACTGGTCGCCCGATTTCAAAAAAGTGCTGGGCGCTGCTGGGAAATCATTATGGTTGATTGACGTGCCCTCGCTCCAAACCCGCAAGCTGGGCGATTTCAACGAATGGAATGCCGACGACGCCGCCTGGCTCAACAAAGAAAATAAAGTCATCGTCGCCTCTGCCGGGAAGTTATGGAAGGTGGATGTGGCAACCGGCAAACGGACGGAAATGTGGAAATTTCCGGGGAAGTATTGGGAATAGTTCGATTGCGGATTTTAGAATGCGGATTGCGGATTGGAGTTCGCAAGATGTAACAGGCAAATCTTTTTTTGCATGAATATCTATAAAGCCTTGTCCGTCGTTGCTCCAGCGGGAGACAATATTCACGCGGGCCGTAAGACACTGGAAATTCGGGATTGGGTGCCCGAAGAGCTGCCATTACGCAACCTCGTCATCATCCAAAACCGTACTCGTTTGAGCAGTAATGGAATCACCGAAGACCCTGACGGTGAGGCTGTGGCTATTGTCGATATCGAAACTATCACGGATTGGCAGGAAGAAGAATTAGAAGCCGCCTGTGCCTCCCATTGGGAACAGGGTTGGAAGGCATGGCAACTGAGCAACGTGCGGCCTCTTCATCTTGCAGAGCGCTTCCCTGCTCGTTTGCGGATTTATAACGTTGAATTGCCCGATCTTTAAATAAAAAACCGGCTCACCGGAAGTATGAGAAACACCAACTCCCCTCCCCCAGGGAGGGGCTGGGGGAGGGAGTCGGAGAGTAGAAGTAACGATAAATGCTGAATTATGAATGATGAAGCGTAACAACTCATCATTCATAATTCATCGTTCAACATTAAGTCCTGACTCCCCCACCCAACCTCCCCCTGAGGGGGAGGAGTTTTGCCTGGCTCACGTCTGGTCTCCTATTCATCGCCTAAAGTGTAGATAGGATTGGAAAAACCTCACTTCAACAAATAAGTTTTCTTATTGGCGTCAAACTTCTTTTTGCAGCCATCGGTGCAGAATTTATAGGTCTGCTCACCCACCTTGGTATCGAGCCGTGAAGGCAGATATTCTTCGATTTTCTCTCCCTTATCCACCACACATACCCGGCAGAATTTGGCTAATTCCTGCTGTGGCGTCAGTGCAACCGCCGTGGCGCTGACGGTATTTTCGACAGGTACTGCCGCTTCTTCTTGAGTTGGAGCGCCGCAGCCCACCAGCCAAACACCTACAGCGCCAACAGCACAGCAACGGAAAATTTTCTTGATGGTATTTTTCATTGATTTATTTTAATCGAGCCAACCCGGCTCATAGGGCGCCCATAGGCGGCGCTTCATCTGTGTGTTTTTAATCCATTTGGCGTGTCCATCGGCGTAGGCCACGTTCATGCCTTCCTGATGGAATTCACGCAACCGGCGTTCTGTATTGCCATTGAGCGGCGTCACATGCTCGGGTTTCCAGATATGGCTGCCGTTGAAACCCTCGGCCACGGCAACAACCTGTGCTGGCCCGTATTCCACGCCATCGGCAGAGCGACCGGCTAACTTCGATTCAGGTGCGCCGTCCATGGTTTCGTTCCATACATAGGTGCCCACAATACCGGCATGTTCGAACGGCTGCGCCGGGTTAGGCGGGGTTTCCCAGGCGATCAGCCCGGTTGGCGCTTCGGTTTGTTGCCACGAGGGGCACACGAAAACGCCATCGTCCCTGGTGTATTTAAACAGGGTAATCCACCAGTAGCCGTTGTCATCGGCGGTGGTGGGCGTGGTGTTGTCGTTGCAAATCGGCACCCGGCCATCGTGGTCTTGCATGTACATATGCACCGCCAGGCCGATTTGTTTCATGTTCGAAAGGCAAGCCGTCCGGCGGGCACGTTCGCGCGCCTGGGCAAAGACGGGAAACAGAATGGCAGCGAGTATCCCGATCACCGCTATGACGACAAGCAACTCGATCAGCGTGAATGCCTCACGCCGCAAGTGTTGTGTCTCTAATTTCATTGATGGTCTCCAAATTGTGAAAGTATTGTGTCAGCAAAAACAATCACATTTGGGGCGGACCGCGAAGTTGGGGAGGAGAGCGAAGCGCTATGCGCCGCACGGAAGCTTGCTCAACCGGAAAGAGGAATGCCGAATACTCAACCGGCGGGGCCAGAACCGGCACCTGCGCCACCACTGTCGGATTAAACCAGTGGAACACACTTAGTTGCAGTAGCTTGGTTTTAACCGGCTCGCAACACACCCGGCAATCGTTTTCGTGAACGATCTCTGCGGGCTGCGGAGCGCAGCATTCATCAATGACCGGTGGCCTGGCGACGTGCGAAGAGCAGTCGGCGCAATGGGAGCCATCTTCATGCACCCACGCCAACACGGAAGCGGCGTTGTAAGATGAGAGCGCAAAGGCAAAAAAGAGCGCAACAGCCAACGTTTTTTGCAGCGCGAACCGAATCCGTGTCATCGCTTAAATTATAACCTAACCTCCTGTAAGCATACCTTCGCTTCGGTCAACACAGTTATTTCGTAGCAATAACCTTCAACTCAATCAAACCCGGTTTGCGCCGTGTCACCTGCAGCGCGTTCTCTTCTGCATCCTGCGGCGCTCCCCAAAACTCTTCCAGCGTCGGGCCATTCACCACGTGCTTGGTGCGCTCGCGGAACTGGAAATTCCCAATCTCGAAAAACAGCACACGCCGCCCGATGCGGTAATACCAGTAATGAGCATCGCGAATGCCGCGATCGGGATGCGTCCATAATCGCCACAACGCTTTGGGGCGCAATTGCATCACCAGTTCGATGAACTTCACCCACGACATCAAGGCCCACGGCGGCATTTTGCGGGTGGAGAGCACCTGGTGTTTGTAATCCCATTTCTTCTGATCAAGCTGAATAACCTGGCGCCCAGCAGCTTCGCGGAAAAACGGCGTCCAGCGATGGGGCGTGACATACATGATCTGCACCTGGTCGGGGTCGTAGGAGAGCAATTGTTTCATACCATGCCACAGGTCACGCGCGCTTTCTTCTTCGAACCCCACCACCCAGGTCGCCATCGCCAGAATGTTGTGCTCGCGTAGAAGCTGAATCGCCTGCCGGTCTTTGAGCGGCGTGCCACCTTTGCGGATTTTGAGCAGCGTGGCCTCGTCGTAGTTCTCCATCCCCATCAGGAAACGGGCCACACCGGCGGCTTTGTAGAGGTGCAAAATGTCGGCATCGCGCACGATATCATCGGCACGGGTGGAACCCACGATAATGAGATTCACCTTCTCTGCAATCAAGGCTTCTAGAAAACGTTTCCACACTCCCTTGTTCGAAGTCGGGTTCTCATCGGCGAAGTTCACCACTTCCACGCCATGCTCGCGGTGCAGCCAGGCCAGTTCGGCGGCGAATTTTTCCGGGTCGCGGTGCCGCCACTTGGTCCAGAAACCACGCTGGCCGCAATAATTGCACATGTGCGGGCAACCGCGTGAGAACTGCACGACCACCGCGCGCTTATCGCCCCAGTAACTGTAGCGGCTAAAATCGATCAGTTCCCAGCCGACGCGGTAATCGTCCAGGTTGCGAATCGTTTGCGCTGGCGGCGTGGCATAAGGCTGGCCGTAGCGGTGAAAGGCGATGCCGTCGATCTCTTCCAGCGGCATGCCGTGTTCCAGAGCGTGCATGACGCGTGGCGCAGTGGCTTCACCTTCGCCGCGCACAATGACATCGATTTGCGGCTCGTTTTCGAGCACGTCGCGCCAGTGGTAAGTCGGGAAAACGCCGCCGTAAACGATTTTTGTAGCGGGAAGTTCATCGCGCAGAGAGCGGGTGATTTCCACCACCGTGGGATGCACCGACGTGGAACCAGAGTGCCCCAGCAGCACCGCATCGGGTGCGTGTTCTTTGACCTGCCGCACAATCTCAGTCGGTGAAAGCGGGCCGAACTCGGCATCGAGCAGCTCCACTTCGTGCCCGGCATCCAACAGTGGGCCACCGATGGCCAGCAAGCCCAGCGGCGGCAAATGTTCGTAGGGAACACGGCTACCGATAGCCGTGTGGGGCGGGTTGATGAGCAAAATGCGCATGAGTGCCTCCTCGAAAGAGCCTGTTTTTCAACAGGGTGATACTCCCGATTATAGGCGCATGCGATTTGAGATACCGCGCTTTAAGACAGTTTCTTTGGGCACTTGAGTGCCTGTGTTCATAGCACGCAAAGTCTTCGACTACGCTAACTTCGTCGCAAGTTTTCGCAATTAACGACAGTAAATATGATTCGGTCGTAGCGTTACCCAACCTTTCGCAGTTCAATATTCTGGTAATAAAACTCAATAATCTGCCGCGCATTCCAACCGGCCAGGGCGCGGTTTTGCGCGCCGCGCTGGCACATCCCGACACCGTGTCCCCACCCTGCACCGCGCAAGACAAACGCTTCGAGTTGCTTGCGGGCGTTGACACGCGGCTGAATGACGAAGGTGGAAGAAGGCAGCGCGGTGGTGGAACCGAGGCGGCCAGACTGGATGCCGCGAATTTGGGAGTCGCCGCTCAACCGCACCTGCACCGTGCTGATGGGCCGTCCATTCTGCATTTCGTGGCCGGTGATGAGCAGCCGCTTGATATGCCCCGACGGCGCTCGTTCTTCCACGCGAATGGAACTGACATAGTTCATGCGCACTTTGTGGCGCGGGGCCAGCGCTTTGGCTAATTCAAAAGGATTAATGACACGGCTCCAGCGGTAGAACTCCGGCAAATCGCCAGGCTGATATAGCGCGGCGGTGCGCGGTGAACTGGCCCGGCGCGAAGCCAGAGTGCGAATTTGCTCGGTATTCGGCTGGCCGTAAGAAGGTAAATTAGTAGTGCAATACCGCGCCCAATCACTTTCGGTCATGGTGGGCTTGATGTATTGATTCAAGCCGGGGTGGGTTTGTGGGGAGGCATCGACACGTCGCTGCAAATAGCCGCGACCCGCACCCTGCCACACATCTTCTGAGGCCGCTGTAATACCGCCGGAATTGGTGCCGTACACCGCATCGGCAATTTGTCCGTTGTGGAACATGACAAGACCATTGGTTTGCTCCACAGCTTGCGTGGTGCGCGGGCTTTCGTTTTCGACACCGGGGTAGCCCTGGCAATGGTCGTAATCGCAAATATCGTAGCCATCGCGCGCGTGGCGGCCGTTGCCGATTTTATAAAGCGTTTCGCTGCGCGCACAAATCGCCTGGGCTTTGAGGGCTTCGAGCGGGGCGTTGCGGTTCATCTCCCACGGCACCACGCCTTTGAGATATTCTTCCAGCGGCACGATATTCACCACGCGGAGCGGGCTTTTATGTTTGGCCGGTTCGAACGAATAAGTTTGCGGGGCGATTTCAAAATGACCACGATAAGGTCGCGCCCAGCGCGGGCTTTTGCCGTCGCTCGAAACACGCGTGCGATTGCCGTTGGCCCACACCCGCACCACGCGCCAACCCGGGTATGTGCCGCCATCGGTGCGAATGGTGATGGGGCCGGAGAGTGTTCCCCCCCGCGCCGGAATGCTGGTGGTGACACCGTAGGTGAAGGTTGCGATTTCACCGGCCTTAACCGCCAGACGTCGGCTGGGTTGCGATGAATCGGTGATCGTCATCGCACCTTGTGCCATGAGTTGAATAGAGCTGCCCTGGGTGCTCAAACCGGCACGAATGGTACGCCCGGCAGAAGAGCTTTGCGCCTGGGCCACCGATAGGAGAGAGGCCCGGGGAAAAGGCTCGTTGTTTGAAGAGGGTGAGAAAACTCCCAGGGCGATAAAGCTGCAGGTGGATGCAACAAGAGCAGTGAGAACGGCAGCGAAACGTTTTTTAATCATCGGCATGAGCAGTGTCCAACACTTTTTCGACTAATGAAATTCTACCACGAGTGCTGCCCCGCTTTAGAGAAAGTCGTTTTCTGGTAAATTCTCCTACGATGCGTGAGTGTTGGAAGGCGTTGAAAAAACTGAGTTATGGCGTGTATGTCGTGAGCGCAGTGCGCGGCGAAGGCGACTCGCGTGAGATGAATGCGATGACGGTACGGATGATGACGCAGGTCTCTACCCGTCCGCCAAGGGTGGCGCTCACCATCGCCAAGTCGCGCCGCACGCATGAATTTTTACAGGAGAGCGGTAAATTCGCCGTCTCCATCCTGGCGGAGAAGCAAGAGTTGTTAGGCGGTCACTTCGGCCTGCAAAGCGGGCGGAAACACAATAAGTTCATCGGCCTGGATTACATCACCGCGCAAACCGGCGCGCCCATCTTACAAGAGTGCTGTGCCTGGTTCGAATGCGAAGTAGAAGCCGCCCACGACATGGGGAACTGCACGCTTTTCGTGGCACGACTCATTAACGCCGGTTCGAGTGAGGCCTTGCAATTGCAGGAGCCACTCCCTTATCGCGAGGAAGATTACTTCGGTTAATCGTATGTCTACCGAGATTTTTACCGGAACCGTTTTAAAAGCCGCCGGCGGTTTTTACGAAGTCGATGTGCCCGGTCACGACGACAGCCCTTTCCTGTGCTCGCTGCGCGGCGTCTTGAAGAAGGGCCGTAAAGTCAGCACCCAGCCGGTGGTGGTGGGCGATAACGTGCGTATCCGCGCCCTCGAAACCTCGGGAGCCAACGCCAAGGGCGACTTGCTCAGCGAAGGCCATATCGAAGAGGTGCTGCCGCGCCGCACCCAACTGGGCCGCTCGCGCTTTGGCAAAACCAACCAGATTACGGTCTCGAATCTCGATCAAGTTGCCATTGTGATGTCGCTGCGCGACCCCGACATCAATCTGCATCGTCTCGACCGCTTCCTGGTACTGGCCGAATCGAATGAGTTAGGAGCCGTGATCTGCCTCAACAAAACCGACCTCCTCAAAAAGCGCGAACTCAAAAAAGAAGTTGATGCGGTGCGCAAAATCTACGAGCCTCTGGGCTATACGGTGCTAACCGCCTCGGCTGAAACCGATGACGGAATTAAAGAGCTGCGCAAAGTCTTGAAAAATAAAACTTCCGCCTTCATCGGTTCCTCGGGCGTAGGGAAATCGTCACTCGCCTGCGCGGTGCAACCGGGCTTGCATCTGTGGATTGGCGACGTGATGGATATCGGCAAAGGCCGCCACACCACTACCGACGTCTCGCTGCACCCGCTCAAATTCGGCGGCTATATTGTCGATACCCCCGGCGTGAAGACGGTGGCATTGCTGGAAGTGCGTGAAGTCGTGCTGCCGCAATGTTTTCCCGAAATGCGCCAGTTCGAGCAAGAATGCCGCTTCAACAACTGCACCCACGACCACGAACCCGGTTGCGCCGTGCGCGAAGCGGTCGAAGGCGAAAAAATCGTGGCATCGCGCTATGAGAGCTACCAAAAAATGTTAGCCGATCAGAAAGCGCACAAACCGATTTACGAAAAAGAAGGTAATTCTAAATAGGTTGCCTGAGGAACCGCGCGCGTAAGCAAGTCGGGTATTACAGGATTTTTGCTTATTCCGACCTCTGTTTGGCTCAGCGGAATGTTCACCATACCCGACTCGCTAACGCGCGCGGTTCTTCATTTGTGTCCTCGCCCCAATATGCCCGGACCTGTGTCATAATCAGAGCATGTTACCCAGTAAATACGACCGGAACGATGAGGCCGTGGCCTGTCCTGAATGTCAGGCTTGGATGTTGCCATTGGCCGAATATGAACTCTCGAAAGACAATGAAGGTGCTGCTTTGGATACCAGCCCCGTATCTTTTTATCTGTGGGGCTTTTGGTCTTTCATCATTAACTATATTAGCGACACGTTCATGTTTAAGAGCCGGCAGGATGACCTGGCTATGAAAAAGCGACAAATCCTGCCCAACTATCCCAATAGTCTTGTCTGCACCCGCTGTCTTCACATTAAAAAGCGACCGTAATATCGTTTTGTGTGGGCCAACCCCAAATACCCGCCTCACTTACTTGCGCGTTTTTTCGCTATGTTCCCGGCAAGTCTCGCAACCGTGCTTCCAGGTGAGTGCGGTCGGCTAATACATGCAACAGCGGACCACGGGCACCGAACTCCACCACACTGATTGAACCGACCGGGCAGCCCAGACGGAAACGGTAGGTGCTGAGATCAATTCCCAGCAAACTGCACAGCATGATGCGAATGGTGGCTTTGTGCGATACCACCAGCACATTGCCATCGTCGCAGTGCTGGTGAATTTCCCCGATCACGCCCAGGGCACGCTGGGCCACGTCCCTTGCCGATTCGCCATCAGTCGGCGCATGCCACGCCGGGTCGTCCTGCCAGCGACGGTAATCCTCGCCATACTCACGACGCACCGTCTCCAATGTTTTCCCTTCCCACGCACCGTATCCAATCTCTTTCAGGCCATCACGCACTTCGGATTCTAATTCAATCGCAGTGCAAAGTGGCCGTACTGTTGCCAGGGCACGACGTTGCGGACTGGAATAGATCGCGCGCCACGCCATGTCCTGATAATGATCGGCAAACGCTTGAGCCATCTCTTCACCTTCGGCGGTTAGGAGCGCATCCGTGCCCGAACCGCAAAAGTCGTTATCGCGGCTGGATGCAGTTTGTCCGTGACGGAGGAAATGAAGTTTCAGGCTCATAAGAATTGACCTACTTATAGAGCGGGCCGTAAGTTTTGCAGGCTAAATAATCTCCGCCTTGCGGCTCCATCGCTCCAAACCGATTCCAGCTTGCCGGACGAAACACCCTTTCGGTAGGCACATTGTGCATATCGACGGGAATGCGCAGCATCGATGCCAGCGTGATTAAATCGCCGCCGATGTGCCCGTAGGAAATCGCGCCGTGATTGGCCCCCCAGGTGTTCATCACGCTGTAAACGTCGCAGAACGGCCCCTCGCCAGTAAGGTTTGGCACGAACCAGGTGGTGGGCCAGGTATCGTTGGTGCGGGCATCCAGCACGTCGTGAACTTCTTCGGGCAGGTCGATGGTCACTCCTTCGGCGATTTGAAGCACCGGCCCTAAACCTTTCACCAGATTGAGGCGGAACATCGTCACCGGCATGCCGCCTTCGGTGGTGAAATCGGTGCTCCAACCGCCGCCGGGGAAGTATTCGGTCACCGAGGCACACCACTTGGTGACGTCCAGGCAGGCTCCGGCTTCTTTGGGAGTAATCTCCCAGAACGGTTTGAGGGCGGGCGTACCGTCCCGGCGTTGTTTGCCCGTCCAATCGAGCGCTGCCGGGCCGCTGTTGATAAGGTGCAAGATACCGCCACCGGCAACGCCTTCCAGTTCATGGCCGGTCACACGCTTCACGGCATCGGCGCTCCAGTAGGTGCGCACATCGGCAAAGAGCTGCGCGGTGCCGGTCAGCAAGTGCCCGAACAGCATTGAAGCGCCATTGAGGGCATCGTTTTCAGTCGCCACCATGAACGGCTGGCGGATACCGTTCCAGTCGAAGCTGGTGGTGAGGATCGCTTCGAGAAAGTCGCCATTGGGCAGGTGGTCGGTCCAGTTGCGCTGCCCCTGGAAACCCGAAGCAATGGCGTTGTGACCGCGTGCTTCTTCCTTGTAGCCCATTTTTTCGAGCACCGGATTGCCGATCATCAGGTCGCGCGCCACCATCGCCATTTTGATGGACAGCTCCCATTCCCTATCTTTCTGTTGGCGCGAGCGCTGGGTTTTCTTCGGATTAACGTCGGCCCCTTCCGGGCAGTTTTTCTGCACCCATTTGACGGCCCGCTCAAACTCTTTCTTATCGTAGATACCGCGTTCGATGCGGCGCAGCAACTCGGTCATGTCCACGCTTTCCACGCGCATGTCGAGGTATTCCTGGAAGAAATCCTGATCGACAATCGAACCGGCAATCCCCATCGAAGTGCCGCCCATCGCCAGGTAGGCGGTGCCGCGCATGGTCGCAGTAGCAAGCCCGGCACGGGCGAATTGCAACAGTTTCTGCGCCACGTCGTCGGGAATGGTTTCATCACCCGTATCCTGCACGTCTTGCCCGTAGATACCAAACGCCGGAAGCCCCTTTTGCGCATGCCCGGACAAAGCCGCCGCCAAATAAACCGCTCCCGGACGCTCGGTGCCGTTGAAGCCCCAAATGGCTTTGGGCAGGTGCGGGTCGAGGTCGATGGTTTCGCTGCCATAGCACCAACACGGCGTGACGGTGAGTGAAACGCCGACGTTCTCGCGTTTGAATTTCTCCGCGCATTGCGCCGCTTCGGCAAAGCCTCCGATACACGAA
>DAITOV010000146.1:0-11005 GCA_036833945.1 Abditibacteriia bacterium | reverse complement strand
CTCTTCCCCTCACCCCCGGCCCCTCTCCCAGAACAGGAGAGGGGAGCACGAGCCACAACGCTTCACTCTAAAGTGGCGCGCTGAGATATGTGCAGCATACCCCCTCGCCCCTTTCGGGGTGAGGGGAACAGGCATTTCAAATTTGCGCCAGCCAATAACCCGCATTGCCTTTCATTTTGAACAGCTAAACTTAAAAAATCATGAAAAAACTTCTCTCTCTCTTCACCCTCTGCGCCGTTGCCGGAGGCATCTATACCGCAGCTACTCTTCCCGCCGAGGCCCAGCACAATCGTGGCAAACAGCAGCGAAATTCCCCTGCGCGCACCTACCGCAATGTGCGCGCGCAGGTGGTTGAAGTCGTGAAACCCAAGCGTCACAGCGATAAAACAGCCGTTACGCTCGACCACGAGAATATCCCCAACTTCATGCCCGCCATGCGCATGACAATGCCGCTCAAGAACTCGCGCGATGCCTTCACCCTCAAACCGGGCGATAAAATCCAGTTTGATCTGTTAATGCAAGACGGTAACTTCTTAGTGGCGAATATTCGTAGCCTGCCCAAGAGCACCAAATTAAAACTGGCCAAGCATTAATTCGCGGGAAAAACCTATGTCTAAAAATAAACGCAAACAACCGGTGTGGATGATACCAATCGGCATCGGCCTGGTCATCAGCGTGGGGATTTTCATTTATACCTTCATCGCCGAAGAGCCTTCGTCAGCAGCGAAATCGTCGATCCCGCAGTCGGTGATTTCTTCCTCGCCGCACTCTTACTCGGAACCGGTGGCTAAAACCACTACCGTGAAGATGAACGGCGATGTGCCGCAATTCGGCGGCACCGATACACAGGGCCAACCGTTCAAGCTGGCCGATTGGGACGGTAAGTTCAAGCTCCTCTTCTTTGCCGACCTCTCCTGCCCCTGCGTGCAAGCTTATAACAACCGCATGAAGGCGATCCACGAGAAATACTCGCCGCAAGGCGTGGAAGTGGCTTATATCTTTTCGGATGCCAACGACACCTTGCGCAAGATTCGTGAACTTGTCGAAACCGAAAAATACCCGTGGCGCAACGTGGTGGATGCCGACCAGAAAATCATGTCGCTCTTCAATGTACAATGCACCACCGAAGTGTTTCTCATCGACAAAGAGAATAAGCTCCGCTACCACGGCCGGGTAGACGACAGTATCTTCGAGCCGAACAAAGCCAAAGAGCACGATCTTGAGAACGCGATTAATGCCCTATTAGAAGGCAAGCCGGTTCCGGTGGAAGAGACACAGGCTTATGCCTGCACGATTCCAAAAATCAAGAAAAAGGATAAGCCCGTTGTTTCTTGAATTTCAGCCGCAAACCATTCTGCATTGAGCAGGGCGTCGTCTCTTATTTGCGAACCCCGAGCGTGAGCGACGGGCACGGTTTCTTTGCTTCACTGAGCTTCTTGGTCGCTCACGCTCGGGGTTCGCAAATAGAGGCCCCTCTCCGATTTAAAAGAAAAATATTAACTCCCATGAAAACTAATCTCTTACAGGTGCTTGGCCTCATTGCAACAAGCGCCCTTTATACAACCACTGCCTTTGCTCACGATACCTGGGTCGAAACCAACACGCACCTGGCGCGGGTAGGCGAGGCTGTACACGTGAGCCTCATGCTGGGCAATCATGGCAATAATCATCGCGATTTCAAACTGGCGGGCAAAGTGAACCTTGATGGCTCAACCCTCTCTTATAGAGATCCTAATGGTAAAGTGCATGATTTAAAACCCAACCTGCGCGACAACGGCCATGAAGATGGCGAAGGTTTTTGGGTGACGAAGTTTGCGCCTGCACAGCCCGGCACCTATATCGTAGGCCACACTTCCGCAGCGGTGATGACCTATGCGCCGGTGCGCTCCATCAAAAGCGCCAAAACCGTTTTCCAGGCCAGCCGGCAACTCGACCAGATGCCGAAAACGCACGTTTTGAATCGTGTTTTGGGCCATCCATTTGAATTAGTCGCACAAAGTCCTGTGTTTCCCGCCGATGTTTTAAAAGTACAACTCCTCTGGAAAGGCAAGCCGTTAGCGGGAAAAATTGTTTCGTTTATTCCGCGTGGCGGCCAACTCACAGAAGATTTCGACCCGCGTTACGAGCGCGTCACCGATAAAGAGGGTTCCGTTTCATTTAAGCCGGACGAAGCGAATTATTACCTCATTGTCGCGCATCATAATGCGCCTGAAGAAAAAGGCGAAGGTTATGAGAGCACCAAGTATTCGGCGACATTGACCTGGTATGTGCCACGCATTGCTGAAAAATAGAACCTCTTTGGAGTGCGGTAATCAGTCACCGCACTCCAAATTTAAGGATGTATCTGTGGGAAGTGTGCGCCTCGCATCAACTGGCCGTCGCCCACTTCGACAAACGGTTTCATGACGTGGTTACCTGAAGCTACGAACCGGGTTTCGCCGGTCATGAAGTGCAGAGCAATCGCGCGGCGCGGGCGTCCGCTGGTGTTGGCGTGGGAGCCGTGCCAGGTAAGCGCGTGATGGTAATGCACTTCACCTTTTTTAACCGGACAACGCTTGATCGTAATGGGGTGGCCTTCATATTCGGCAGGTAGTCCATCGAAATTAGCGTGATCGAGTCCGTTGAGAAACCCGATATTATTGCCCCAGCAATGCGAGCCGGGCACCATGCTCATACAGCCGTTGCTTTCATCAACATCATCTAAGGCCACCCAGGCTGAAACTTCGGTCATCGGCTCGATGATAGGCCAGAGCGGTGCATCTTGATGCCACCAGTTTACGCCACCGGTTTCGGCGGGCTTGAACTGAATTTGATCGTGCCAGATGCGCAGCTCTTTTGCGCCTGTGAGTTGTGCCATATCTTCGGCGATTTTCGGGTGCTTCATCAAGGCTGCAAAGGGCGTGCTGGCTTCCCAGATATTGACGATCTGCCACACCGGCGCTGCGTCGTTGCCGCTGAGGTTGCGAAACAGCACCGGCTTGTTTTCGAGGCTATCGTGAGTTTCGATGACGCGGGTGAGTTCGCCTTGTAATTGGGCAACTTGCTCGTCATTCAGAATATAGCCGCCGTTCAAAAACCCATCGGCCTGAAACTGTGCGACTTGCTGCGGAGTCAACATAATCTATTCTCCCTGAGCGAAGATATTCGCTGTGGACTTTATTATGGTTGGTTAAAGGGCAAATTCGCTTGCCTATTTCAGCGGAGTATTTGACGTTTTCACCGATAATATGCCAAGCTAAAGACGTGCTATCGGTCGAGTATTTCGAGCAACATTACGCCGAGCGCCTAACGCGCCAACGAATTCCGCTGATTTACTTGCGGCAGTTCTACTGCACCATTGGCGATACGGGGCTGCACCACCACGTCGATCACTACGCGCTCTACGTGGTGCATGGCGGGCGCGGGGTGCATGAAATCAACGGCCACCCCTACGGCATTGCGCGTGGCGATATCTACCTGACCCCGCCTGGCTCGGTGGTGGCCTATCGCGACAGCGAGAATTTATCAGCCGATGCGTTTTGCTTTCAGATAAGCCTCTTCCATGAAGATGAAATCGTCGCCCTACGCAGCCTGCCGGGGTTTCGTGGTTTGTTTGTAGAGAGCGCCGACTGGAACGCGCACCGCCTGCATTTGGCTCCGCAAGAGCGAAGCGAAGTGGAAACCCGTGTGCAGGAAATCGTAGCGGAGTTGCAGCAGTGCGAAGCAGGAAAAATCGAAGCCAGGGTTTTGGCGCGCATCCTGTTTTTCCGCTTACTGGTGGGGTTGGCGCGGCAGTGGAAGGAGAACGCAACAGCGCCGAAAATCGCCGCACACCGCAATATCGAATTAGCCGAAGTGCTGCGTTTTTGCGAAGCGCATTTTGCCGACGATATCGGCGTGCCGCAGTTAGCCGCCAAAATGTTCCTCTCACCAGGGCGGTTTACCGAAATCTTCAAGCAGGAAATGGGCGTGCCGCCCGGTGAATATCTGCGCAACCTGCGTTTGAGCCACGCCCAAACTTTGCTGCGTACCACCGATAGTAGCGCTACCGAGATTGCCTACACCTGCGGTTTTTCGGATGCGACGCAGTTTTCGCGCGCGTTTAAAAATGCTTTCGAGGTAACGCCCAGTGAGTATCGGAAGCGGTTTGGTTAAGAAAACAGCGACCAAGACTATACTCTCACAGCTCCATCAAAAACACACCTTTCGTGATGCCACCGGAGTCGCCATTGGTGACTTGCACGACGATGCGGTTCTCGCCTGTCTTTACCTG
This sequence comes from Abditibacteriia bacterium, assembly GCA_036833945.1. Classification (GTDB taxonomy): domain Bacteria; phylum Armatimonadota; class Abditibacteriia; order Abditibacteriales; family Abditibacteriaceae; genus DAITOV01. Next base: position 6,753 of record DAITOV010000146.1, on the reverse strand, counting down.
CGGAGTGATATCAATTGAGAAGTCTTCGTTCCAATGATTGGAACCGCCGGCGCGCAAGTGCTCGCCGGCTTTTTGGCCGTTCAGGAATATTTCTGCATCGCCATCGACCGCGCCAAAAAGAGGGCGTATTGTTTACCTGCGGTTTTTTTATCGAGTTGTAGCGTCTTGCAATACCAAACCTTGCCTTTGAAATCGTAGCCCTGATCTTGCCAGGTGCTGCTGGTATGCACTGTTGGCCACTCGCCGGAAAAACCGATGTTGGAAAGGCTCGGTGCTGCCCCGCCCGGGGAAGGAGCGAGGCCGAAATTCCAGCCTTCGCTCAAATTCTGCGAGATGCGCGCAGCCGGGGTTTTCTTCAAGGTATCGACCTGCTTTTGCAGGGCTTTAATGCCTACCTGTTCGGCCAGCACGCGCCAGGTCACCGCGAACGCTCGCGGACCGGCATTGAACCATTCGCCGGTGGTATCGGAGGTGATGAACTTTTCCAATTCTTGCCAGACAGCCAGCGCCTGGGCCGGTTGTTTGTCGCGTTTATGGCGTTCGATGAGGTTGCGCATGCGGGCCACTTCGTAACCGGCCCAGGCGCCTTTGAAGCGACGCTCATAGACCGGCTGTCCCTGCACCAGCTTCTGGGCCTCGTTGATGTGTACGGTCATGCGTTCGATCAGTTCATCGTCGGTGAACAGGCGGTCGATGAAGCGGCCCAGGAAATACCAGGCCGGGCCTTTGAGCGATCCTTCTTCGAGCACACGGTAATATTCCTGCATCGGCTTGGCGGCCGGGCCGTAGTAGTTGCGGCAGAACTGCTCCAACTCCTTCTCCATATCGAGATCGGGGTTCCACTGCAGGCGGGCCAGGAAATAGAATAGATCGACATGCGGGCCCCAACTGGGCGAAGATTCGTTGATGATACCCTGCACGTTGTATTTGCGGTACTGAGTAAGGCGGTCTTTAAGCACCGTCTGCATAGGCGTGGGGCCATACCAGTAGGTGCCCGCCCAATATTCGCGTGTCACAAGAGCGGTTTTTTTACCCCAGCCTTCGAGCAATCCCAGAAAATTGGCATTACCACCTGCCTGAGAGTCATGCAGTAATTTGGAATAATTCCCGTAGGCCGCCGCCATCGTGGTGGGAGCGACGTAGATGTTCGGCTGGAAATCGGTCACCTTTGTGGGCACTTCCGAATGCCCCAAATAGGCATACCAGGCTACGCGCATACCGGGGACTTCTTCGTGCAGGCGCTTGGCGATCAGGTTGTTCACGAACGCCACGCGGTTGGTCATCGAGGCGTTCCCCAGACGTGCCACACCACCGTTGCGGGCCTTGAGGTTGGGGTCATCGAGTGCGCGGCACAGCTCGCATTCGCACCAGAACTGCGCGCCATCGTTCGGTTCGACTGAAATGGTTTCCAACTGCGGATTGCGGCGCGCCAGGTTAATAACAGCTTCGGCCATGATACGCTGCACTTCGAGGTTGCCCAGGCAGGGCTGGCCTTTGGCCGAACGCTGGCCGTCGATGAGCGCAAAATATTCGGGATTGGTCTTGAAATACTTGCGGGGCGAAAGCAGATTATTATAATTGTGCTGGATGCGCACGGCGTAGGTACCGCCACGTTTACTGCCTGCGGCCAGGTTCACATTGATGAAATTGCGCAGCGCCCACTGCACTCCCCACTGAGCCTGTTCCGAGGTTTGCTCGCGTGAAGAAGTGTAGAGGTTGGTGCTCATACGGTATTTATAGGCCGGTTTCAAACTGCGACGGCCCAGCGGCAACTCAATGTTTCCCAACTGCGGCACATGCTCGCCCCAGGGATCGGGGCGATACCAATGCACGCCTAAATCGTTGAGGAAATGATAAACGCCATACAGCGTGCCGCGCTCGCGCACGAACAGATTGCCGTTTTCCTGCTTGAGCGGCGGCAGAAAACCACCGGTGATGCGCAAACGGCCAGGCTCCACGCTGATGAGCGATTCCTCGATGCCCAGCTTCTGCGGCTCCAGGTCGGCATTGAGCGGGTGATTGCCCAGGATGATAAGCGGGCCGCCCTCACCAGCCGGGGGCGCATCGCTGGAGATAATTGCGGGCGTTTTTGTAGTGATCTTGCCCAGATAGGTGGCCAATTCACCGGCGGCATATTCTTCGGTTTCAGTAGGGTTGGCGGGAAGAACAATGCGAGGGGTGATGGTTTCATTGACTAACAGTAATGTTTTTTGGGCCTCGTTTGCCGAAGCTAAAAGCAACGGCGCAACAAACAGGAGTGTAACGGCTATCGTAAAACGGGTGAGGGAATTTCTCATAGTCTGCGGGGTAAAGAAGAATTGAAGGTGGAAACGTCGAACGCCCGACGTCGAACTTGCAACGTTGGGCGTTCGAGTCTGCATCGTGTATTGTTAATCCCGGAACGGGTTCCATTCCCTGGCCCGGCTGCATTGGACGTGGTCGAAGCTATTACCATAACAACCGGCTGGAATAGCGCTACGGATGCTGGATGAACTGCGCCATTTCGCATGCCCATCGGCAAAGGCGATCGTGGTACCATCGAAGTGAGGCGCGAAATATTGGCGGTCCGCACTCGTCGGGATGGAACGCGAATTATAGAGACAGGGGACGCTACGCCCCACTTCATAATTGTAATCGAGATGCATGATCAATTCGGCAGGGCGGCGAATAGCTGAAAGTGCCAGGCCGGTGCGTGGTTGATAATCGGAACCGCCTTCGGTGATGATGTAACGATTGCTCCACGCAAAGAAGGCTTCATTAATGCCGTAGCTGGGATAAGATTTGGTGGGCCGCCCGCTTGGTGGATCGTGAGTGGCACTGGGGCATGTATAGAGGGCCATCGATTTAACATAGGGAAAAATCAGATCCATCCAGCTCGTGCCATGTGAAGAGCCACCGCCGTAATCGGCATAAAAATAGGCTCCCGGCATAGTAGGGTCGGTTTGGGTTTGGGCTGAACTGCCTACCCTGACATAGGTTTGCGGATAGGTCTCATCATAATCCTGGGAGTATTGAATCATCCCCATCCCAATTTGCTTGAGATTGCTCATGCATGAGGTGCGCCGGGCATTTTCACGGGCTCGTGCGAATACCGGAAACAGAATCGCCGCTAAAATAGCTATTATTGCTATGACGACAAGAAGCTCTATCAAGGTGAAACCCTGTGCATGTGTTCGCTTCATTTAACTTCTCCCTGAATACTAAACCGTAACATCAGATAATAGTATGTCCCCCTAACGTCCTTCCTAAACCATTTTTCAATAGAAAAATGTAACTCAAAGTATTCTTTGAGATTTAGCCGGTCATTATCGCTTACTGTAGCGCTTACGATATTGGCTGGGGCTGAGTTTTTCACTGCGCCGGAAGCAGCCATCGAAACTCTGTGAACTGGCAAAACCAACCAGTTTGGCGATGTCGCTAATGCGTTCGTCTGTCGCGCAGAGCATAGATTTAGCCGATTCGAGGCGGCATTGCGTGATAAAACGCATCAGGGTGATACCGATTTCTTTCTTGAAGACTTTGTTGAGATGACGCTCTGATACGCCGGATTGCTCGGCCAGAATTTTCAGATTGAGTGGTGCGTGGAGGTGAAACTGAATGTAGCTAATGGCCTGATGGCAAAGTTGGGTGTTTTTGCGTGTCGCCTGCACCGGGATGGTGATGGTGCGCCCTTCCAGGGGCGGCCAGGAGCTGTTGCTGATACTCAAATAGTTAGTCGCTAAATATTGTTGCAGCTTTTGCATCAGCATCAACAGCAGAAGCTGGCTGCCTTCCTGATTCCCGTTTCGCGCCACCTCGACATACTGATGCAGCAAAGGTGTAATCACCGGTTCGGTGATATGAAGATGGTGCGAAGCTTGCCCCTGCTCTGTATGGCTGAGAAACACTTCGCGCTCGTTATAGAGAAACATCAACAGCTTGATGCGTACTTTGGCTGCGTGGGAAAAAGGGTGAGCCATGCCGCGATGCGGCACGTTCGCCGGAATGCTGTAGACGGCCGGAGCCTGCAAATGGAAGGAAGTCACTCCGTCCAAGGCCTCTTCCGGCACCGCGCCGTGCAGGGCTGCCATTTGCCGGGTCACGCCCAGGTGCTCTTCGGTAGCTCCGCCATAGAGCAACCCCAGGCGAGCAATCCGCTTCGCTTTGAGTTGTGATTGCTGCCAGTCGGCAATAATCTCCAACGGATGGGTTGTCGGCTCAGCCAGCAAAGACTTTTGTAGAACCACCGGCTCGGTTCCTTTAGCTATAATCGGCACGCCCCCCATTAGCTGCGCGCAAGTTTGCCCCTGCAAAAGCGGGATAATCTCGGTTTGCAGCGCTTCGAGAATTTGCTTGCGAATGTAAAGCGGGGAAGGCACGCCTGTGAGTTTAGCTAATACCAATCCTGAAAATTTACATCCTCGTTTTATAAAAAAGAAAACAGAATATAGGAAACAGGAAACATATTCTTGAGATAAGCGATTTGGTTTTACCCTGAACAAAAAGCTGTGTTCTGGATCCCCGCGTTCGCGAGGATGACGGACTTTGATGACCAATGTTCGTCATCAAAGTCTGGTTACCTCCCTGTTTCCTGTCTGCTATCTGCCTGCTGTGGAGGAAGATAACATATGGGATTGGTATAAGCGTTTGCATCATTTTCATTGAAATATCGGCTTAGTTACGGTATCAATGAAGCGTTTGCCCATATTTTGCATATCACGCCTCGATCGCTCTTATGACAACCCACCTGAAACGCGTCTCAAGAATTTGGGACCAGGCTCCGCACAACGGCTTCACTGCACTTACCCGCTTCCAGGACCAGTGGTTTTGCGCCTTTCGCGAAGCTCAAAGCCATGTTTCGCTCGATGGAAACTTGCGTATTATCACCTCGCCCGACGGCAATGCCTGGGAAAGCGTGACGCTGCTGACTTCGCCCGACCAAACCCTGCCCGATGTGCGGGAAGCGCGCTTTGGCACCACGCCCGATAACCGCCTCATGCTGGTAGGCCCGGCGGCTTATCGCGGCGAAACAATTAAGCACCAAACCTATGCCTGGTTTTCCGAGAACGGCCACGATTGGAGCAAGCCCGTTGCCATTGCCGAGGAGAACATGTGGCTGTGGGGTTTCGATTGGGATGGAGGTCATTTCTATGGCACCGGTTATGGCTGCCGGCTTTCGGCCCAACAGGATAACCCCAAAGCCGGAGTGCATTTTTTCCACAGCACGGACGGCATCCACATGGATCGTGTAGACACTTTGTATCAAGACCCGCAGCATCCTAACGAAGGGGCTATCCTGGTGGAAAACGGAGTGGCTACCGCGCTTATTCGCCGGGAGTATGCGCCCGGCCAAACCAGCGCCCCGCCCTACAACCAGGGCACTGCACTACTGGCCCAGAGCACGGCACCTTTTGACGAATGGACGGTGCGCGACTTAGGCGTTTTCTTCGGTGGCCCGGCGCTGCTGCGCATGCCAAACGGCAAACTGCTGGCCGCCGGAAGAAGCACACTCGGCGAGCATCGCACCATGCTGTGGGAAATCGACGAGGTAAACGCCGTGCCTCATCAACTGTTGGAACTGCCTTCGGGCGGCGATACCGGTTATCCCGGACTGGTGTGGTATGAAAACGCGTTGTGGATGAGTTACTATTCGAGCCACGAAGAGAAAACAGCGGTTTATCTGGCGGAGATTGAGTTGACCGATGAATAGTAGACAGTAGACGGAATACAGGAAACCTACTCTCGAGATAAGCAGTTTGTTTTTCCCCTGAACAAAAAGCTGTGTTCTGGCTCCCCGCAGAACGGCAAGTGTGAAGGCAGAATGCAAGAGTCAGAATTATGAGCGGCAAACGGTCGCTGTCACCCCAGTTGCCTCCCTGTTTCCTGTATTCTGTCTACCTGCTGTAGATAACACCTGGGATTGGTGTTACCTATGTGCCCGGTTTAAACTGTCACTCATGTCCCAGTCTCATCATTCATAATTCATCGTTAAATCCCATGCCCCGCACTACTTGGCGTCAGCACGATATCCCACCGGGTCAGCACGTTGAACCGTCTCCGTTTGCCATCCAGGCGATTGAAAAGGAAGTGTTGCCGCAGTTGCAAAGTGGCCGGCCGACCTATCTGGTAGCGACCGAAAAAGAGCCGCGTGTCGTGACCTTGCCGCCCTGGCCGGGCATGTCTGCGCCGTCGCGCCCGGCCTTAATGCCGGTTATCGATCAATCGAGCACCGTTCCCAACCGTTGGCAGAAAGTTTCGTTGATGGGGATGGTCTATATTATGCGCGGCGATATCGATATGTTGCTGGGGCACCGCCGTGTCACCTGTTACAGTGGCAATTTCGTCTTCCTGCCACCGGGATGGAGCGACCGCGATTCGACAACGTTGTGGCGGCAGTTGGCCATGGACGAGTGCGATTTGCTGTGGATTTTCGTGAGAGCGCAGGAAGCGTTGCTCCATTTGAACTGGCGTCACGGCACCCAGCGTTGGGGTTCGCGACATCTTTTCATACCCGATAACCGGATGCTTTCGCTCACCGAGCAGTTGCAGGAAGAAATCTCCTGCGATCCGGTGCCGCAGGCCGCGACACAACTGCTCTGGCTCATTTACGACCGTGTTTTGCACAAACTGCGTGCGGGGCAGTTTTGGGCGAACCGGCATCCCCTGAGCGAAATTCCAGGCGCGCAAATCGAGCAACTCGAAGCGATCGGCCCACGCGCCCAAAAATATGTCGATGCCAACCTGATGGAGCGCATGACTCTCGAAAGCGTAGCG
>DAITOV010000145.1:0-11052 GCA_036833945.1 Abditibacteriia bacterium | reverse complement strand
CAACTTCAGCATAAACCACACCTCACAAACGTGACTTATTAAACAGCTTCTTAGAACTTAGAACGGGGATTCCTCGCTCTACCATGCCTCTCCTAAGATCTAAGTTCCAAGATCTAAGACCTAAAAAAATCTGTGGCCAAATTTCTTTACAGATAGCGGCAACGCCCGGTTGCCTCTCCCTTATTACACCCAGCCACGATAGTCGCGCCATTGCTGGTTATAAGCGCCCGATACCAGGTCGGAATCGGAAACGCGATCGAGCGGCGTCAGAATGATGGCCGGAGTATAGCTGGGGTGGCAGTTACGAAAATGGGTTTGGCAACGCCGGTCGTCGTGACGGGAAATAATCGAGGTTGAAGTGGAGACCGTCACGGTTTGCAGATTATCCGATGGATTGCGGCAAATCGCCAGCGGCGCGTTTTCGCGATCGCGTGAGAGTTCGCCGCAACTGGGAATGGAAGTGAAACCATCCTGCTCTTCCCACAATTCTTTAGCTCGTTCATAACGGACTACACTGCCGGGATGGGGCGGCAATACGTCGTCTTGCATTTCCGGGAAAAGGAAATGATTGGTACGCACCACCATATCGCCATCCTCATACCACTGGGCATGAAAACGCTGTGAAGTCGCTTCTACCACTAAACCACGATCCACATCGACGAACGACAAAATCATTCCGGTGCCGGGCGAACCACCACCCAACCACTGACGGGCTATCAGCTCTTCAATAGCCGGTAAAATATCGTCGATACCAACGCAATGCTCGGCCAGGTAACGCAAAACGTGGGCGTCGCTCAATGTACATTCGCGATAGAGGCCCGGTTTGAGCGGGGAACCGGTATTGTTAGCCCCCGACCAGAAATGCTCGGTGTGCAAATGGGCCGTGCCCAGGTTGCCGATATCGCCGCCGCCCACGAAGCGATAAAACGGTTCGCAATGCTTGATGTAGGCCGACTGCACTTCGTCATACTGGTCGCGGCTCTTGTGCAGCAAAGTTTCACCCGAAAGTGTTGCGCTTCCTAAAGCGAAGTAAGTCGTGCAATCGCCACCGCCCGCTGCCAGGTCGAGTGATTGGGCCTCGATTGGGTTGACCAGTTCCTCGCCCCGCGTATCGGCTTTTGCACGCGAGATGTCCTTGGGCACCAACGGGGCAGGAACATAAAACTCCGACTCCACGCCCCAGAAATTAGCGGGCAGACTATTAAGCGCTAACACCTGCCAGAGTTCGCTTCCCGCTGCCGCTGATAACGCTTTGGCCTCATCGAGCCAGTGCGGAGAGGCTTCACTGAGCACATCGCCGAATTTCTCGGCGCGTTCCTTGAGTTGCGGCAAGGTTTGCGTCTGCTCTGCGCGGGTGAGAATTCTCCCCAATCGCTCTTGCAGGAACTTACCCTGCAATTCGCCCTGCACCTGCCCGACTTCACTTGCTTGACCTATTAAAAAGACCGGATGCCCCATATTTTCCAGAAAAATAAAAATTAAATTGTAGAAAATAGATTTTAACGACAAAACCAACTCGCTGTTCGCTTAAACTCAGCGCACTCATGACGCCTGAGTTTTTGCAACTGTGGCGAACATCACTTCGGCTACGCCTTTTATTGTGGCTAACCCCCTGCGTAGTGGGGGGCAGCCTGCTCGGTCTGCGGCTGGCGGCTGCCTGGGAGACGGGGGCGGCTTCTCCCCTCTGGCTGGCCGGGTTTATCGCACTCCTCTTCGTATTGCTGCTGACAGCCTCGTTTTACTGGCGCGCTCACTTTCCCTTCATTTTGCGCCTGGCAATTGCCGTCATCAGCTTCAGCTTGATGAGCATTTATGCTGTCTGGCGGGCGCTACCACCACCAGACGATATCTCGCACCTTACTGCCCAAAATATCAATCGCAGCCAACCCCTGCGCGCACCATCTATTACCCTCAGGGGGTATGTCGCCGACTTTCCCCAACGTGGCGAGTTCTCCACTCAATTTCCTTTGCAGTGCTTTGAATTCGATCAAGAAACACGCCAACGCGTCCCGAGCAGTAGCCTGATTTGGGTAAGCATACCGCCTACGCTGCCTATCGAAGTTGGCGATGCCATTCAGGTGCAAGGCGATCTGCGGCCGCTGGCCCACGCCACTAACCCCGGCCAACGCGAGGAGCACTGGCGATTTGTTCTCGAATATTGCTGGAGCCGCCTGGCAGTCCAGAAGCCGGAACTTCTCACGCAACTCAATTCGCCGCCCCGCTATGCCTTCAAGCGACGTATTGCCCGTTTGCGCCTGACGATTTTGCAGCATTATGAGCACGCTTTTCTCACTCGCGGCAATCCTTATCCCCGCGCCAACGCCCAGTTGCTCACCGCCATGGTGTTTGGTGAAGGCGGTTTAAGCCATCCGTTGCCCTCGCTGGTGCGCGAGCAATTTCGCATCGCCGGCCTTTCGCATGTTTTGGTGGCTTCAGGGTCACAAATCGCATTTTTTGCAGCCATATTGCTGGGATTAGGCAAAGTATTAGGCTTGCGAGGCAACTGGCTGCTGGTATTGGTAGTGCCATTGCTCTTTCTATATGCCATCCTGGCCGGTGGTGCGCCTTCGATCATGCGCGCTGCTGTAGCCGGAGTGCTGATAACTATCGCCGTTCTTGGCGGGCGTGATATCGACCCATTCTCTCTTTGGTTGGCCGCACTTCTTGCCCTGGTTGTCATCGACCCGGCCCAGCTAATGAGCCTTAGTCTGCAACTTTCATTCGCAGCGGCCTGGGGCTTGATTATGCTCGCTCCCCTGCTGCAAAAGCCGATCTGCTCTTATTTCGGGCAAAACATCCTCACCGAACTCACCGCTTTTTCACTGGCGGCGCAGATAGGCATTTTACCGATTCTGCTCTATCACTTCGGCAAGATCAGTTTCGCGGGATTGGGAGCAAACCTGTTTGCCGTGCCTCTGGCAGGAATATTGGTCGCGACCGGCATCGGTGGTTTGCTGCTACCCCTGGCATGGCTCAACGAATGGCTGACGCGAGGCATTGCGCAAACCGCCACGTTTTTTTCGGGCCTTCCCGGCGCACAGGCAGAACCTGCTCCGTTACAATTGGGGTGGGTCGTCGTCTATTACACAATATTATCAGCAACTATTTCGTTTTCAGGTATCAAAGCAAATAGCGCCATGCAGCAGCCAACACCACGCCCCAGCCAATTACAACTCCTGCGCGACCACTGGCTTGTGCCCCTGGCAATGGAGTTGGCCCACTGGCGCGCACGGCTACTGGCTCGTTGGCCGCGCAAGCCATTGGCACTAGGCGTCTTATTATTAAGCCTGTTCCTGCTGGCGGGGTTCCAGCGTTATCAATCTCGTCCGGAGCATTTCCGCCTGACCATGCTGGATGTAGGCCAGGGCGAAAGCCTTGTCGCCATAAGCCCTGAAAAGAAGGTTCTGTTGGTCGATGGCGGCGGTGATGTCTCCGGCTGGCGTGCCAACGTGGGCCGCTCGGTCATCGTCCCCTACCTGCAGGCGAACGGCATTCGCAAAATCGACATTTTAGTGCTCACGCACACCGATGCCGATCACTGCAACGGCTTACTCAGTGTTCTGGAAGAAGTCCCGGTCGGTATGGTTATCGACGGCACCTCCCAGCATAATCCGGCTGCCGTGGAATATAACGCACTTAAGAGAGAGATCGAGCGGCGGCGTATTCCCCTGCAACGCGCACAGGCCGGGCAGGGTTTACCCCTGGGGACAGCAAAGATTGAGATATTGGCACCCTTTACGCCCACATTGCCCGGCGATAATAATAATTCGGTGGTCTTGCGTTTGGAATACCAGCAAACCAGCTTCCTGCTGACCGGCGATATCGAACAGGCTGCCGAAGAACGTCTCACCCAGCGCGGCGACGATTTACGCAGCACGATTTTGAAAGTTGCCCACCACGGTTCACGCACCAGCACCTCGCTGCCGATACTCAATGCCATTCAGCCGCAAGCCACACTCATTTCGTGTGGTCGTTATAATCAATTTGGTCACCCGTCCGCAGATGTCCTCGGCAGACTGGATGCCACCGGAATTCCCGTCTTTAGAACCGATATCGACGGGGCCATCGAAGTTTTTTCCGACGGACGCAAATGTTGGGTCGATACGGCACATTAATCGCCCAAAATACGACCAGCCTCAGACTGATTCACCTATTATACTCTCGACGATACTATTTCATGCCATGGAACCATTAACCGCAGAAGATACCCTGGCCGCCCGCGATGCCACCCGTAAGATCATCGCTCAAATCGAACGCGTCATGGTCGGCAAACACGACGTCATCGAATTACTCGTCATGGCACTGTTGGCGCGTGGCCATATTCTGATTGAAGACATTCCCGGCGTGGGAAAAACCATGTTGGCCAAGGCCACGGCGCGGGCCGTGGGCGGCAGCTTTAAACGAATCCAGTTCACTCCCGACCTGCTTCCCGGCGATGTCACCGGCCTCTCCATCTATAACCAGAAGACGACAGAATTCCTCTTCAACCCCGGCCCCATTTTCGCCAATGTGGTTCTGGCCGATGAAATTAACCGTGCTACTCCCAAAACCCAGAGCGCATTATTAGAAGGTTTGGAAGAAGCGCAAGTAACAGTCGAAGGTACGACAAGGCCTCTGCCCAAACCGTTCTTCGTATTGGCGACCCAAAACCCGGTCGAATTTCGCGGCACCTATCCCCTGCCCGAAGCCCAGATGGACCGGTTCTTCATGCGCCTGCGCCTGGGCTACCCTCAACCGTCGGAAGAAATTGAGTTGCTTGAACGCCACCATAACGCCGTGGCAAGACAAGACGGCCGTGGCAGCGAGAACCAGGCCGGTGAACTGCTCAAACAAGTGGAGCCTGCGCTCAGCATCGAAGACGTGCATCAATTGCAGATGGTGCATGCGCGCATTCATATTTCGGCAGCGGTGCGACGCTATATCGTGTCACTGGTAAGCGCAACACGCACCCATGTCAGGGTTCTGCAAGGTGCCAGCCCGCGCGCTTCACTGGCTTTGCAGAGGGCTGCCCAGTCGGTAGCGCTCATGGCTGGCCGCGAATTCGCCACGCCCGACGATGTGAAGCTGGTAGCTCCCCACATCCTACCCCACCGCTTGATTTTGCACGAGGAAGCAGGTGGCGACGTTTCAGAAACGCTGATCGCCTCGTTGTTGGAAGAAGTACCGGTCGAAGTTTAAGGCCAGCCGTCGCCGACGTGCGAATACACAAGTTAAGAGTCTCACCAAACCGGCATGCGTCCTGAAGTCAACAAAGTTCGGCTCACCATTCTCATTGCGCTCCTCTTCAGTGCGCTTTGTGCCGGCGTGTTTCGCACCACGCCTATCGTCTTCATGGCAGCCTTGCTTTGCAGTGCGCCCCTGGTGGGTATCCTCATCGGGACAATCGGTAGCCGTGGGCTGCGCTTAACCCGCAACTTGCCCGAATGCGGCATGGCAGGCGATGTCATTCACGGTGAAATCACTTTGCAGAACACCGCGCGTTATCCTGCCTTTTTAATCCATGTTTATCCCAGCTATGGGGTTTCGTTGCGGATGTATAATATGAGCGAAGATCCGCCACCCGCCATTCTTCCCGTAGGAGAAGACGAGCAGGTTTTAGCGGTGCTGCGTCCCGACGAGAAAACCACCTGGCGCCAACAATGGCTTTTGTTGCAGCGCGGTGTCCATACCCTTCCGGCAGCGCGCGCGGGCACCTTCGATCCGCTCGGCTTGTATATGCGTTTACCGGCGCGCTCCGAAAAACATAAAATCGTGGTGCTGCCACGCCCTCTCCACATCGAAAAACTCGGTTTCCTGGGCGGTGCCGGTAATGCCAGCCTTGCCCCCCACCATGCAACGACAGTGGCCGATGCCACCGATTATCACGGTGTACGCCCCTGGCAGCAGGGAGAAGCGATTCGCCGTGTGCATTGGAAGAGCACGGCCCGCACCAACCAGCTTCATGTGGTGGAATGGGAAGAAACCCCAAACTCGGATCTCATCTTAATTTTGGATACCGACGCCAGCACCGTGCGCGGAACGGACGATGAAAGCACACTGGAGCAGTCGGTCACTGCCGCAGCTTCCGTCGCGTCCCACCTTCTCGAAAACGGCTGCCGTCTCCATCTCTATTTCTTTGCGGCCGGTGCTGCCAACAAGGATACTGTGCCAGTCCTGCGTCATTGCCAGGGTAAGAACATTCGCGATACCCACAAAATTCTCCGCCTGTTAGCTGAAGTCGCACCAGTGGAACATCCCGCCGCCAACCTGGAAAAACTTGTTCAGCAGGTTTCGCCTTCTCTCCCTCGCGGCATGGAAATCCTTTTGTTGGCTTCCCGGCAAGCAACCATTCCTGCTGCAGTCAGGCAACTCCGTTCCGCCTCACCCGGCTCGCACTGCCATGCCCTGGCTTTCGACTGCGAGTTTCTGCCACCAACTCCCACCGCTAAGAGCGACGAGGAAACTCCAACAGCCGAGAGTATCGAGAAGCCTTCTCGCGCTCATTCTGCCAAGCGTTACAACAGTGAACGCCGCCAGTCGATTCAGATTATTTCCGGCAAAGATACTATTGCAGCCGCATTAGAAAGCCGTGCCTGAAAAAATATCGGAGCGGCCCATATTTTCCGCATTTTTTCTGTGATTGAGTGGAACGTAAAGGTTCGGGCAATGTCAGACTTAATCCTATAAAAGGCAGTTCCTTTCAAGAAAATTTGAAGTCCCGTTGATATGAATTTGATCTCCGGCAGATAAACCATGATTCTAAGGCCATGGCGTTGATAGATGTGTTTGTAATGGTATTATGAGCGCAATAGGGATTCTGCGATAGCCGTTATTGTAAACCATGTCTGCTTCGACAAAGATTAAGCACAGTTCCAATTCTCTCATCGCCCCGGTGCTGCCCGGAGTCGATACTCATTCTGTAGCATGGCTGGCCCTGCCGGCGTTTTTAGGATTGTTCATCGCACTGGGCAGCACTATCCGTGCCCTGGCACATTACGTCACCAATCCAAGCCTAACCTCATACCTCTGGACGGTTCTGATCGTTCATACCTTCGTTGCCTATGGCGTGTATTGCGGCACGCCCAAAATAGTCAAGTGGTGCTACCGCGCCCGAATTGCATTACTGCTCCTCTTGCCGGTGGCGGTTTTTCTCTTCGGTTCGAGTTTGCTCGTCACCCCCGATTCCGAAACTGAAATCAATACCACGGTGGCTGTCTTGGTTGGCTGGGCGGCGCTTATTTGCCTATTGTTCGTCGGCACGCGCTACGGTCAACGTTACATCTCACTCACCGCGCCCCTGCTTCCCGCGCTTTCCTTGTTCGGGCTTTTAAATTCTCTCTCCGTCGATACCATCATCCAGATTTGTTTCCTGCTCTTCATCGCCTCTTCGCTTTTTCTGGTGGTTTACGAGCGCATGTTGTACCGCGTTACCACCAATGCACAGAGCCTGGAACGATTATTCACCACGCAAGGGTTCAAAGCCCGGCAACCGGTCATTTCCCCGCGAACAACCTGGCAAACCACGACCGGCTATCTCACGGCCAGCAGTGTGTGGTTTGCCACTTTCCTGTGCGGGGCCATGGTGGCCTTTTATCCTGTCAAAACGATTCTCCCGCGTATTCTCGCAGCACCGATGAATACGGTGCGAAGCGCTTCCTCTCTCCTGGACTGGCGCGGTGCCACTTCCACATTGGAATTACGCGGCGGCAATTATCCGCTTTCGGATCGGGAAATCATGGAAGTGACGCTGCAAGTCCCCAAGGAACTGGCGCGCCAGACTCCGGCATTGTGGCGCGGGCGTGTCTACGATTTATACAGTGAATCGCGTTGGACGGAAGCCGCATCGACCACGGCCTTCTCGATACGAGCTTCGCGTGATGTCCTCACGGCGTTAAAACCTCTTTTGGCGGCAGGCGACCAGGAACAACGCACCAATCAATATCAAAAGATACTGCAAACGAACGACCCGGCTTTGGCGCGGCAATACCAGATCGCCGCTATCGTCAGACCGACGCGCTCCAACTCGACCGCCCTCTATTTTCCGGGCGAGATGACGGCGCTGCAAAGTTCGGCAACCACAATTCAGGTTTTGCCCTCGGGAACCTATCGCACTGCCGGTGCCTTCTTTCAAAGTCTGCCCTATGCATTCCAGGCGCAAATCAGCGATCCCCGTCTAACTGAACTCACCAACGCGCGTGGATTAACGCCCCGCCAGCAAGAAGCCTGGCAAATCGATACCGCGACATCGGCCACGCTTCATCTCGACGATCAACTCCGCCAGAATCTCCAACCTATCATCGAGCAAATCGAGGGAGACCGCAGCCTGATCACTGCTAGCCCTGCCGAGAAAGCGAACGCTATTCATACCTATCTCACGCAAACATGTGAATACTCATTGGTATCCCCCCTGGTTCCTTCGACGGAAGATGCAGTGATGTTCTTCATGACGAAATCGAAGCGGGGAGCTTGCGATATGTTCGCCTCTTCGATGGCTGTTTTGTTGCGCGCTATGGGCGTTCCGGCACGATTGGCAACCGGTTACATTCAGCCCGAAGAACTCACCAACGGCCAGACCACCACCAGCGGCCGGGCCTTGACCTATCGCAACGACAGTGCCGCCAAACCGAGCCTTACTGAAGCCGACCCGGGGTTACCCCCGAATTACTTCGAAGCACCTTTCGTTTCTGCCCTGCCCAAGTCTGACGATAAAATGACGAGCCTCACCTTCACTTTCCGTGAACGCGAAGCGCATGCCTGGGTCGAATATTACATCCCCAGCATCGGTTGGACGGCTTTCGACCCCACCGCCGGAACCCGCACCACAGAAATTCCCATCGAAGACCAAATTGCAACGCTGATTAGCTGGCCGACTTTGCAACTGCACTGGCGAGTCCTCTGGCTGCCGTTAACCGGGCTGGCCCTGATCCTGACAGGATTGCTCTGGTCATACTTCGAAAAACGTTTCCGTCGCATCACTTTCGCACCAACTCAAATCGACCAAGACCGGCAACAGATTGCCCAGGCCTATCGCCAGGCACTGGCAATGCTCAGTCGGCAAGTGCCACGCTTGCCACACCAAACACCGTTGGAATATGAAATCGCTGTCAATCGTGCTAATATCGCTCAACCCGCCAAGCAAGAGTTTGCCGCGCTGACATATTTAATGATGGCCGCCAACTACCGCCGCGACCTACCTGTGATGAGCCCGGTCGATCTTCACGCCTGCCTAACCCGCCTCAGACGCGCCTTACGCCAAACCAAGCCTTGAGTTGTTGATTTTGAGTTAAATTATGCTGTGGCTTTTTTAAAACGAAGCCATAAGTCCTTAGCTCAATTCTGCCGTTATGCTTCCCTATTCTGCAATTTCGAAAAAGAAACTCCTCGCCACCGATGGCACGCCCCGGCGCGTCTATGGCATTATCGGCGATGCTTTTTTGCAGAAGCGAGTACTCAACGCGCTACTGGGTTGGAGTCTCGACGCGGAATCGCGCGATTTCAACATGGATTCGCTGGATGGGGAAAATGCGACGGTGAACGATGTTCTCGCGCTTTGCGGCAACCTGCCCTTCCTCTCCGATAAACGCGTGGTCGTGGTGGCGCGGGCCGAGCGGATGGATAATATGCATCGGGTGGGCGATGGTGAAACGGCCAGTAAATCGGCTAAAGGGAAAAGTAAAACCGCATCACCAGCCAAACGTTTGAGCGATGGTTTGAAGAACTTGCCGCAATCGACGGTTCTCATCCTCCTGCGCACTCCTGAAACGCCCGACCCCGGTGTGCGTGCCGGAACGCCGCGCGCCATCAATGCGGCTGTCGATAAGGTTCTCGAAGGCGATGCGGGCGGACTCATCGTTAACTGCACGATCAGCCCGAATAAGCAGGACGCTCAGGTTCCGATTTCCATCGTGCAAAACGAGGCGGAAGCGCTCGATATCGTTCTGCCCCCGGAAGTGGCGCGGTTTATGGTGGAGCGTTGCGGCCACGACATTGCCTTATTGCTGAGCGAACTCAATAAATGTGCCCTGCGCGCCGGGCAAGGCAACACCGTAACCCGTGCTATTGTTGAGGAGATGACCAGACGTAAGTTGCAGGAAACCATCTTCGACCTGACCGACGCCCTCGGCGAACGCAGAACCGCTCACGCCCTGGGCTTGATGCGCGAATTGCTTGAAGCCGGTGAATCGCCCCAACAGATTTTCACCATGCTGGTGCGGCACATACGTCAGTTGCTGCAGGCCCGTTCTTTCCTCGACGCGGGTATCGCACTCGACAATAACATGCTTCGCCGCTTGCCCCCTGCCCTGGCCGCTCAACTTCCCAAAGAGAACTTGGCCGCGTTTTTGCAAAACCAGAGTTGGGCCGGAAAACGTTTCACCGCGCAAGCGCGAAATTTCTCCGTCTCACAACTTCAAAATGCTTTGCGCGGGGCTCTTGCTACCGACCTGGCCATGAAAGGAATCGAAGGCGACGGCGGGGCCGAATCGAAAAAAGAACCCGAATTGTTGCTTGAGCTTTTTATCGCTCAATTAGGCTAATATTTCTCAAATTTTTAAATTTGCGTTGTTCCCATCGAACATGGCAAGATATCTATGCGTCTATTTTGTCATAGCTTTGCCGTTTTCCTTCCTCATCCTTTCGCCGCGCATCATTCTCACAGGAGGTAATGCCATGATAAAACTATTTTCAACTTTTACTAAAACAATGGGCTGCTGCTCGTTTGCAGCAACACTTTTCTGCGCAGCTAATGCCCTGGCTCAAGCCCCAGTCGCAGCACCGACTTCCCAACCTACTCCCCCGGCAATACCAGCCGTTGCCTCTACCCCTCCTCCACAAACCAGCGCCTACGTCTATGTACGGCCCGGGGTGCAGGTCATTGACGGGCATACCCTGGTGCCCGCTGCCTTTTTGCGTAATGAATTGGGAGTTTCCGTTCAAACTGTAGAGGTCAATAAACATTGGCGGCTAAGTTTTTTCGGTCGGAATGTGGATGTTTTCAATAACACCCGCAACGCCGAATTAGACGGTGTGCCTTTTCAGTTCCCTACTCACGCCCGCATTCTGAACAATAACCTT
>DAITOV010000144.1:0-11158 GCA_036833945.1 Abditibacteriia bacterium | reverse complement strand
CAACCGGCGGATTTGCTGGTGGGAAGTTGGGAGGAGGTCAAACCGGTCGATGATACCGCCCGCGACAAATTTCCGGCGTTGCACTACTACACTCAGCTGTATCGCACGGTGGCTTTAGGCAACTTTATTGCGTTGCAAAAAAAACTATTGCACGAAACCTGGAAAACCCCCTTTCCCGTGAACGTGAACTTTAGCGATGGTGCCATTTACTATGGCAACATGTTCGGACAGGGCGTAGATTACTTCACGCTGTTGCACGAAACCGATCAGAACGCCATCTGGAGCGAAGACTGGAGCAATCTCGCTTCGACCTACCAGAATGCAACTTACAATGTCGAACTGATGCGCGCCGCGGCGCGCAAACATGGCCAGCACCTGGGGCATTATCTCATCGCTTATGCCGGACGCACGGGCTATGATGTTCGCCTGAAAGCGGTCAGTGAAGCGGCGCGCGGCATCAAGGCTTTCAAGAGTTTTGCCTATGGGCCGCGCTGGGCGACTCATGAGGGTTCGCCCTGGCAGAGCGCCACACCTATCTGGGCCGATCATGCGGCCGTGGTGCGCGAAATCGGTGCGGTGGAAGATGTCCTCCTACCGGCAAAAGCACGTCCGGCAGAAGTGGCCTTGCTCTATTCCTCAGCCAGCGATGCCTGGACGCACAAGCGCAACTTCGCCTTTGGCTTCGAGCGAATGCATACCTGGTTGGCGCTTACCCACGCTCAGGTGCCGGTCGATGTGGTTCATGAAAGCGAAGTCGCCGACGGCTTGCTCGACGGCTACAAAGTGTGCTATCTCAGTGACCCCAACCTGACCCGTGCCAGCGCCGAGAAATTACGTGCCTGGGTAGAAAACGGCGGCACGCTCATCCTCACCGCCGGAGCCGGGCAGTTCGATGAATTCAACCGGCCGTTGACTACGCTGGATAGCTTGCTGTCCTTCAAGCGTGCGCCGGTAACGACACTGCAAAACTACAATGCTGCCGGACGTTTTCTTTCCACTCTCACCCCGCGCGGCGAGGTTCAGGCAGGAGCAGCCCAAATCAACGTCCTCTCAGTTGGCCAGCAGCTCGAAGGCGTGACGGAAAACCAGAATGTCCACATCGAAGCGAAGTTTAGCAGCGGCTTACCGGCTGAGGTTCGGGCCAAAGTGGGGCAGGGCACCATTGTAGCTCGCGGTTATCTTCCAGCGCTCGATTATATGCGCCAGGCCTTGGTCGAGAAAAATGGTGTGGAGAAACGAGCGCAAGAAATTCGCGATAACGGCATTCCCGGTTCCGAAGATGTCAAGGCGCTGGATGCCTCCGAGAAATCGTATAACCCCTGGCAGTATCCGGCGGCAATTCGCGATCACATTGTGCAACCTGCCCGCGCAGCTAAAATTTCGCCTCCAATTGTGAGTAATGTGCCGCTCGTCGATGCGGTGTATATGGAAGCCGGAAAGGAAGTGCTCATTCCATTGGCGAATTACACCCTGCAACCGATTGCCAACCTGACATTGGAAATCAGCGTCGCACAGCCGGTGCGTGAAGTGCGCTCAGTGTATCACGGAGTGCTGAAATTCGAGAAAGTTGGGGCCAATAAAATTCGTGTTTCCTTGCCACTCGATTGCACCGATTTCCTATCGATTCATCCGGCCTAACACTTATCTTTTGACACACATTTAATCCCCTTAAATAGTATTATGAATCACAAACCGATGGTCGTTATTGGGCTTTTCCTGGCTGGCGGTATCGCCCACGCACAGATTGAGCCACGCGTTGAACCGGTAGCTCTTGATAGCCAATACGTTCCGGTTAATCTAAGCGCACTCGCTAACAGCCACAACACCATAGCCTTGCCTCTGGCTGCTGGCGAAGTCGAAAAAATACCGTTCGATTTTACGAGCCACAATACAAATAACCACCTCTTTCTTCATCGTGCCGGTTGGCCCGATTGGGCGAAAGATCCGCTTGATTTCTATTCGGAATACGACGCCCGTCCGGCTAAACCCACCCAAGAGCTACCGGTGGTGCAAATCCCGGTCAGCGATTATAGTGCGGTCTATCTGCTGGCAAGTTGTGAGAATGAAGCCAGCTATTCCAACGTGTTATCGTTGCGAATCGGTGCCAAAGATAAGATGTGGCAGACGACCTACCGCGATTTTGAGTTCGTTGTACCGCGTAAGAATGCAAGCAACGGCAAGAACGTGGTTAAAGTAATTCCCACCTCTGCGGGCAATCTCTTTCTGCTCCGTTTGCCGCTCAATGCGCCGTTCGCGCAAGACTTTAAGGATCGGCGCACCCTGGATGTCGAAATCACCAAACAATTGCGCCTGGCGGTTTCCAAGCCAGATGCTGCGCGTTTCCAGTATCGCCCGTTAGGCTTGCCTTCGGGTGTACGTATCTATGGCATGACCTTTGAGCGCGCTCCGTTACAAATGAGTTTACAGGGGAGGGAACTCGGTAACGTTTTCAATCTACCGTCCGTGCCGGCTTTCGATTTGGATATAGATGTCATTCGCCACAACTCCTTCTTTAGCGGCCAACTGACAGTGAAATCAAAAGTAGTCGATTATTATGGCAAAGCCACCGAATTCGAACCGCAGATTATCAAACCCAATCGCTGGTCGCCAGGCACGCGGCTGAAACTGGAATTTCCGGTCAAAAAGCGCGGTTATTACACGCTGGCCGTGACGGTGGAAAGTGGCGGCAAGGTGCTGTTGGAGCGCAAGACGACGTTTGCCCTATTACCACCCGATACACGCCGCTATCGCGCGCAGAATCCGTTTGGAGTGTGGGATTTCGGCGGTAGCCATAACACTCCAAACCAGGCTGATATGGTGGGGCCGCTGTATGTGAAAGCCGGCTTGCGTTATGGCATGTTTAACTTCAGCCCTGCAGAACGCGAGCGTTACGGCGTTTTGAAAGGTAACGATCCCACTGTTAACTACCACAACTTTGCCAAGCTCGATGAACAAATTCAAAAGTTGAAAGAAAGCGGAGTCGTGCCCGACCGTTGGCTCCTTTTCCATGAAGACGCCATTTCAGGCAACCACGTTACCCGCACGCCGGAT
Source organism: Abditibacteriia bacterium (assembly GCA_036833945.1). Classification (GTDB taxonomy): domain Bacteria; phylum Armatimonadota; class Abditibacteriia; order Abditibacteriales; family Abditibacteriaceae; genus DAITOV01. The sequence goes on along the minus strand of DAITOV010000144.1, from coordinate 8,107 downwards.
ATTTTGACGGGTAAAAAATACGAGTTAAACGAAGAAGAAAAGAAAAAATTTGCCCGCATGGTTCAAATTGTCGAAGAAACCGTGCCTAAAGTGCGGGCTGCGTTTCCCAATATCAAATTTGATTTAGGAAACGGTGTGCCGCACTTGATGGAAGAGTTCCTGCGCAGCAAACTTTCGCCCAATCTCTTCGACGCCCTGGGGAATGAGGCCGCCGGATTCCAGCGTTTGCCGGAAAGCCAGCCCACCGATTTCGTTGCCAATAATGCCTCGCTGTGGATTCAGCGCAAGATGCTGAATGAATATGGCTATAGCGACAAACAACTCGTCCAAAGCTATGAAATCGGCTACCCTTCCACCAATCCCGGCAACCTGACTTTAAGTGAGCAAGCCAACTATGTGCTGCGCAACGCCATGCACTCGCTGGCGTGGAAGATTCCGAAAATTCGCTTTGAAGGCATCGTCGATCCGGGCAACTCCTACTATCACAGCAACTGGGGCGGCACCGGCTTGATGTTTGCCTTGCCGCACGTGAGTCCCAAGCCGCTGTTTGTCGCCGTAGCGACAATGACACAGGAGCTGGATGGCGCGCAGTTCATACGCTCTGTGCCCACAGGGACGCCAACCGTCTATGCATTTGAATTCAAGCGCAAAAACGGTGCGTTTGTTACTTGCATCTGGACGCCCAATAAATCGCGTAGCGTTCAACTCGATGCGAGCCGTCAGGATGATTTGATTGTGACCGATACGATGTCGAACCAGCAGAGGCTGGTTGCCGATAAGGGACGGTTTACATTACTTGCAGCAGCCAGTCCGCAATTTATACAGAGCAGACGTCCCTTGAGGGTCTCAACAACTTCGGCAATTCCTGAAGCGGCAAGCGGTAAACAGTCGATGTCTATCGCTTCCTTTGGTAGTGCGGCGTTGTGGCAACAGGATGCTTCCACCGATCGCGAACTCAGTGCTTACAATTTCATGCAACCACGTTTGGCAGGGCGTTTCGAGATGAAGCCGGTTGCGGAGTTTGAAAACGAAAAAGATGTGTTAGAAGTGAAATACCTTCCTGGGAATGAACCGAACTGGTGGCTGCCGCGTTATACCCGCTTAATTCCGGCCAAACCTGTAGAGCTTCCGGGCCGTCCGACTCACCTGCAGGTAAAAGTAAACGGCAACGGTGGTTGGGGTCGTTTAGTGTTCGAGTTAGAAGACGCTGCCGGTCAGCGCTGGATTTCCCTGGGCACCGAACAGCAAGGCTCTCCCAACCCCTGGCTCGGCGACTGGATGGGTAAGGACGAACTCGCCAAAATGCAAACCAGCGGTGTGAGCGACTGGAACAGCAATGATGTCTGGGGCCGCAGTATGATCAATTTTGAAGGCTGGGGTACCATCAAATTCCCGTTACCCGGCAATTATGAAGGCGAAGGTTACCATTGGCCCTATACCAGCCAGTGGCGCTGCGTGAAAGCCGACGGCAGCCAGGGCGACTATCGTGTTCATTACCCGCTCAAACTCACCAAACTTGCTGTCACGGCACGTTCTCAAGTGCTTTACGGTAAAGAAGTGTTGGATGTAAAACGCCCTTCGATCTACCTCAAGGAAATTGAGGCGATTCAAGGGAATCCCGATACCGATTTCTGGCAGCCGGATGCGGGTCAGCGCTAAAGCTTAATGCGCTGCCATAGTGTTTATTACTCTGTAAATTAAGTTTTTACTTTGCTCTTTAGACCGCCGTTTCTGGGAGCGCAGGCGTCCCGCCTGCATCGCCTCTTGTGCCATGAGCAGGCGGGACGCCTGCGCTCCCAACTTGCACAAAGTCGCAGCAATGGCCCGTAGGGGCGTGCGGCGGCACGCCCGCGACATAACACAATCGTTCACCAATAAGGCCAGAGCCTTACCCCGTAGCCCGCGAGCGTGGGGAACGCGTCAACACCAAACGATAATAATGGCAAAACGCACCCGGGCGTGCCGCCGCACGCCCCTACGAGGCGGGTTCGACCTCTTCGTTTTGGGTAAACGCAATGTTTGCGGGCGCATTGCCATGCGTCCCTACAGACGCTTATCAAAACTCAACTCTTACCACGAACTCATTCGCCGAGAAAAGAAAATATTTAATTTAGAGAGTAATTACTTCAAAATACTATGGCAACGATAGCAATCACTACCGCCAAAATACCAAGTCCCAAAGCGCATAGCCAGCGCGTTTGCCAGGCGGCGAGTGCCTGGCTCTGAGCTGCAATAAGCTCTTCCCGTTCACTGACAATACGCTGATCGAGCTTTTGCAATTCGCTTTGCAAAGTACTGCGATTCTTTTCTAATACCGATAGTTCTTCGCGAATACCGCCCAACGCTTGGGAGGTATCCACATTCTGCTGGGCGAGTGCTTCCATATGCTGCAATAATTCAGCGCGCATTTGAAGCTGGGCGCTCCGTGCGGCATCATCAAAGCGTTCCACAATGCCGGGTAGGGCAGCGACATGGCGTTCGTTTTCAGCGATACGCGAGAGCAGTGTATTGACTTCACCCTCCAACGATTCCTGTGTGCGCGCCAGGCGGTTCCATTCGCCGCTCATTCCTGCAAGAGCCGAAGCATGCGATCCATCGCCGTCGTCGAAGATGCTTTGCTCCATCACTTTCTTGGCGGCAAAAACCTCGTCCATCGCTGCCATGAAATGGCGCTGATGGATTTTCTTTTCCGAGTCCGGCCCCCGTTCGCCACTCGCTATCTGGGCGGCTTTGAGGACGGCGTTTTTAATTTCGCCACCGGCCACGGCGTATTTTTCGGCCAGGGCATCGAAATCAACATCATCAGCTAATGGCGTTTTACGGGCGTGCAACTGCACCTTCCAAATCTGCGCCCGTTCGGCCGGGCCGGGCATGGCAAAGAGGATATGGGTGCGAATGCGGCGCTCGAACGCCGGGTCGAAGTTGGCCGCCAGGTTGGTCGCAAAAATGACCACGCCGTCAAAATCTTCCAACTCCTTCAGCAACACGTTTACCACGGTATTGGATTCGCGTTGAAAGCCTTGCGTCACTGATGAAAAACGACGCGAAGCAATCGCATCGGCTTCATCGAAGAACAAGACGGCATCCTGCTCATCGGCACTGCGAAACACTGCAGTGACGTTCTTGCCGGTTTCGCCCGCCCACAGGCTTTCCACTTCCGAATAACGCACTACCATCAGTTTTTTATTCAATGCGTGAGCGATAGCTTCGGCACAAATGGTTTTCCCGGTGCCCGGAGGCCCGGCAAAATTGAAGGCTAACCCACGCCCGGTGGCATGGCGTTCGCCCAGTCCCCATTGGCTGAAAATGAGGTCGTGCTTTTGAATCTGGGTGAGGGCATGGTCAAGCGCCTTGCGGGTGCTGGCTGGCAAGATAACGTCATTGAAAGTCCGGCGAGGAGTGAATGCCTCCACCAGTTCGGCACGTTTGGGGTTGATAGTCCCCATAAAAAAATCGCGAAAAGGGTTAGCCATTTTGAAATCCTTCGCAAAACTGCGAAGATAAAAAATTAAGAAAGGTGACAGCTATACTGTCAGTATATTTCATTAAAACATTACCGCTGTTTTCCCATTTACCAATATGAACAAGCTCGCTGAAGAAAAAAGTCCGTATCTCTTGCAACACGCCAACAACCCGGTCGATTGGCTGCCGTGGGGCGAAGCCGCCTTCCAAATCGCGCGTGAGCAAAACAAGCCGATTTTTCTCTCCATCGGCTACTCCACCTGCCACTGGTGCCATGTGATGGAGCATGAAAGTTTCGAGAACCTCGAGACGGCGCGCTACATGAACGAGCACTTCGTCAATATTAAGGTCGACCGCGAAGAGCGCCCGGATGTCGATAAGCTCTATATGACTTTCGTGCAGGCCACTACCGGGGCTGGCGGCTGGCCGCTTTCCATTTTTCTCACACCGGAGTTAAAGCCATTCTTTGGCGGCACCTACTTCCCGCCGCAAAGCGCTTATGGCCGCATTAGCTTTCCCGAGCTGCTGCAGAGAATTTCGACGGCCTGGCAAGACGACCGTGATAAAGTCATCGAGTCGGGTGACAGCGTCATATCCGCGCTCGACCGCTATGCCGGCCTGGCCAGCTACAGCGGTTCGGATGGTGTTGATTGGAACGAAATCGCAGCGCATTGCATGGAGCATTTTCAGCAGGTATACGACATGCAGAATGGCGGTTTTGGGGACGCACCGAAGTTTCCGCGTCCGGTCACCCACGACTTTCTGCATCGTTACTACGCACTGCACAAGGACGAAGTAGCCCTGCAAATGTCGCGGCAAACTCTCATTGCGATGGGCAACGGCGGCATGAACGACCACCTGGGTGGCGGCTTCCATCGCTATGCCGTGGATAGCCAATGGATCGTTTCGCATTTTGAAAAAATGCTCTACGACCAGGCCCAACTCGTGGTGTCGTATCTGGAAATGTTCCAATTCACAGGTAATCCATACTATGCCGACATTGCGCGTAATACCTTGGATTACGTTCTGCGCGACCTGACTCACGAAGGTGGCGGTTTCTTCGCCGGTGAAGATGCCGATTCCCTTCCGGATGCAAATTCTACGCATAAGGAAGAGGGCGCTTTTTACGTTTGGACACAGCAAGAAATAGAACAAGCCCTGGGCAGCGAAGCCGCCGCCAGGTTTGGTTATTACTATGGAATAGAAGAGAAGGGCAACGCCCCCACCGAAGGCGATCCACATGGTGAGTTCAAGGGCAAAAATATCTTGCATTTTCCCCAACAGCCCGACGCGGAAGCTGCCGATTTTTTGCGTGAATGCCGCGAAAAACTATTCGCTATCCGCGAAACCCGCCCTCGTCCGCATCGCGATGAAAAAATTATCGTCGCGTGGAACGGCCTTACCATCTCAGCATTTGCCCGAGCCGCCCAGGTGCTCGAAGATGCGAAATATCTCGAAGCGGCAAAGCGAGCTGCACAATTTATCAAGGCTGAACTGTGGGATGAAAGCAGTGGCACGCTGCTGCGCCACTATAAGGATGGAGCCGCCAATGTCGCCGGGTTCGCCGAAGACTATGCCTTTTTAGTGCGCGGCTTGCTGGACCTTTTTGAGGCGAACTTCGACATCGAATGGTTGGAGTGGGCGCAACAGCTCAATAGCGCGATGCTGGAAAAATTCTGGGACGAGCAGGGTGGCGGCCTCTATTCTTCGGCGCCGGACGAAAATATCCTGCTGCGCTTTAAGGAAGATTACGATGGGGCCGAGCCTTCGCCCAACTCCATCGCGGCGCAGAACTGCATTCGCTTGCATCATCTTTTCGATAATGCCGGGCTGCGTGAAAAAGCCGAGGCGATTTTCAAGGCATTTGCCGGACGCTTGCGCGATGCAGCTCCGGCTATGCCGTTGCTCCTGGCAGCGCAAATGAGCTTTAACGCGCCACCGCTTCATATCTTCATCGTTGCCGGAGCAGATAATGACGAAACCCAACACCTGCTGCGCGCCATCCACGGGGTTTTTCTTCCCGACAAAACCCTGGTCGTCCTCAATGAAACATCACAAAAGTATTTCGCAACCCGTTTACCGTTTGTGGCAGAAATGAAGGTAAGAGATGGCAAAGCTACCGCTTATGTTTGCCGCGATTTTGCCTGCCACGCGCCGGTGACCTCGGCAGAGGAATTGCTGGAGGAATTGACAGGGGGTTTCGCATAACATGAAGAAAGCACTTTTGATTGTTGATGTGCAGAATGACTTCACGCCTGGCGGTGCATTGGCCGTTCCCGAAGGCGATGAGATTGTGCCGCTTGTCAACCGGTTGGCTCAAGATAGCTTTTTCAGCCTTGTGGTGGCAACGCAAGACTGGCACCCTGCCGATCACCTATCCTTCGCTTCCCAGCACCCTGGCAAAAATATCGGCGAGGTGATTGAGTTAGGTGGTGAGCCTCAAGTGCTCTGGCCCGATCATTGCGTGCAGGGCACAAATGGCGCGCGACTATGCCCGGAGCTTGACGCAACCAACCTCAACCGGGTTTTTCAAAAGGGGCAAAATCGTGAAGTCGATTCTTATTCCGGCTTCTATGATAACGATCATCAAACTTCAACCGGACTGGGTGAATACCTTAAAGAGCAAGAGGTCACAGAAGTTTATGTATGTGGCCTGGCAACCGATTACTGCGTGAAATATTCGGCAATCGATGCCAATCAATTCGGCTTTAAAACCTATCTGATTGAAGATGCCGCCCGCGGTGTTAATTTGACGGCTGGCGATGTGCAAAAAGCCGTGGATGAAATGCGCGAAAATGGTATCACTATTGTGCAAAGCAGCGAAGTCGTTCAATAACAATAACCGTTAAACAAAAATTATTTCCGACTGGTTCTTATGCAACTCTACGGCACATCGCTTTCGTTGTTGACCGATCTTTATCAGCTCACCATGGCCTACGCCTACTGGAAGTCGGGCCTGGCAGAGCGGGAAGCCGTATTTCACCTTCATTTCAGAAACGCCCCTTTTAATTCGGGCTTCACCGTCGCCTGCGGTTTGGCGGATGCTGTTGCCTATATCGAGCAGTTTCGTTTCGTGGAATCCGACCTGGAATACCTGGCGACGCTCACCGGCAACGACGATAAACCGTTGTTTGAACCGGCTTTTCTGGATTATCTGAAAACACTTGAGTTCAGTTGCGATGTAGATGCCGTGCCCGAAGGCACGCCGGTGTTTCCTTATGAACCCATTTTGCGGGTGACCGGCCCGATCGTGCAATGCCAAATCTTAGAGACGGCTTTGCTCAACATCATCAATTTTCAAACCTTGATCGCCACTAAAGCCGCGCGTATCTGCCTGGCCGCGCAGGGCGAACCGGTCCTGGAGTTCGGCGCACGCCGTGCCCAGGGTTTCGATGGTTCTCTTTCAGCAAGCCGCGCCGCATTTATCGGTGGCTGCGTAGCAACCAGCAACGTCTTAGCCGGTAAGCTTTTGGGCATACCAGTGAAAGGCACCCATGCCCATAGCTGGGTGATGACCTTCGATGAGGAGTTGGAGGCGTTCGAGAGATACGCTGACACATTACCTAACAACTGTGTCTTTCTGGTGGATACCTACGATACATTGCAGGGAGTGCGCCATGCCATTGAAGTGGGGAAACGGCTTCGGACAATCGGTCATGAGATGGTCGGGGTGCGGCTTGATTCGGGTGACCTGGCGGCGCTTTCCATTGATGCACGCATTCTCTTAGACGAAGCGGGCTTTACCGGAGCAAAAATTTTTGCCAGTAATGACCTTGATGAGACCATTATCGAGAGTTTGAAGACACAAGGCGCAAAAATTGCTGTGTGGGGAGTAGGAACACGGTTGGTGACGGGCGGCGATCAATGTGCGTTGGGTGGGGTATATAAACTTTCGGCTATCCGTCATAGTGAAAGTGGTGCCTGGCAACCACGCGTTAAAATTTCAGAACAGATCGTTAAAATCTCCAACCCGGGTGTGCAGCAGATACGTCGCTTCTATACCAACAATGAAAAGGGACGACGTAATATTGCAGATATCATCTTCGATGAGAGTTCGCCTTTGCCGCACGATTGGCAAGCTGTCGACCAGCTCAATCAGCTCAAGCGTTGGCCCGCTCCCACCGATACGTTATCGGAAGATTTGCTCATACCAATATTTCGTGATGGACGGCGCACCGTTAATCTGCCGGCATTGTCAGAGATACAATTGAATACAGCCCGGCAACTGGAATTTTTTCAGCGTGGGGTGAAACGTTTTGTTAATCCTCATTTCTATCCGGTTGGAGTAGAAGAAAATTTGCACAAGACTAAAGCCAATTTAATTGATTCCGCCCGGCAAAAATTAACACGTGCAACTTAAGTCCGGCCTAATTTTTCCTTAAATAGAATTGATGTGTGATCTTGGGGAAATTATTCGTGCAATAATAGATTGTAAAAAAAATTACAATTCATCCTCAAAAAGTCGTAATATTATGGTAAATAACCTGATTTCCTTTACAGGAGCTTCGCATGTCACTACTCTCTCGTCTTGAACGCAATCGTCGCAAAGATGTCTCACTGGAGGATGGCAACGCTCCAGAAGTGACGGAAGACATTACGGCCTCTACGGAAGAAAGCGCTCCCGTTATCCAGATGCCGGATGTAG
>DAITOV010000143.1:6938-11406 GCA_036833945.1 Abditibacteriia bacterium | reverse complement strand
GCCAAACTGCTTGCGGAAACTCCCGGCCATACGCCGGGCAGCTTGGAGCCAACGACTTTTATTTTCGTGGGCGATGGCGCGCGCAAGGAACATATTACCAAACGCATCCAGGATGAAAACATTCCCAATATCCGGCTCTTTCCTTTTGTGGATCGGGCTGATTTAAGCGACTTGATGGCTTCATCCGATGTGTCGCTGGTTACACTGGAGCCGGGCATGGAAGGGCTGGGCGTGCCGTCCAAGTTCTATAATATCCTGGCGTCGGGACGCCCTACGGTTGCCATTGTCGGCGCGAATTCAGAAGTGGCGCATGTTCTCGAAAAGGCCGATTGCGGCCTGCGAGTAGAGCAGGGCGAACCCGAGGAGCTGGTCTGCACTCTCTCCAAGTTACTTGATTCACCCGAATTAATGGATCGGTTGGGCAAAAATGCGCGTAAGGTTTTTGAAGAGAAATATACCTTGGAGCATATCGGCCGACAGTATTTCAAGTTATTCCAGGCGACGGCGTCGGCACCACAAAAATCGCGCTTTGCCAGGCTCGCTTCTTCGAAGACAAGTTCCAGGGCTTAAGATTTTCTTACCGACTCGTTTCTGAATGCTCGAACTGCTTGAAAGCTCACCCCCGGTTGCATTTGCAGTCGCATTGGTAGCCACGCTTTTGGCGACACCTGTAGTGCGCTTGCTGGCATGGCGCGCCGGAGCGGTCGCCAAACCGGATGCGCGCCGCATTCATCCCGAGCCCATCGCCCAGTGGGGTGGGGTGGCCATTTTTTTCGGTGTAGTTATGGCAGCCTTGCTGTGGCGGCAACCGACCTTTGCCGATTTCCGTTTGTTGGCGCTTTCCAGCACGCCTCTGGCGATCGAAACGGCGCGGCAAACCGTGCATCTCTCCACCGCGTTTTTCGGCTGTGGGTTTCTCATGCTTATGCTGGGCATGGCCGATGACCGCTTCGAATTCAGGCCGCATTGGAAGTTCCTCGGGCAAATCCTGATTGTCCTTTTGCTGTGGTCGCTGGGCGTGAGAATCCAGACGTTGCCCTTTACGGCCGGAACCCAGCCACTTTCCGACCCGGTTTCGTTGCTGCTGACTCTGGGCTGGGTGCTGGGACTCACCAACGCCATGAACTTCATCGACGGCGTAGACGGCCTGGCTTCGGGCCTGGCAGCTATTGGCGCGGCCAGCCTGGCCTTTATTGAAGCCGGTAAAGCTCCCTGGGCGGCGGCGGTGGCGGCCTCGCTGGCGGGGGCCAGCCTGGGGTTTTTGCGCTGGAACTTACCGCCCGCAAAAATCTTTCTCGGCGATGCGGGGGCGCTGTTACTGGGCTTTTGGCTGGCAGTGGTTTCCTTGGCCGCTGCTTCCAAAACCGCAGCGGCCACTTCGCTCTTGTTGCCCATGCTGGTGCTGGGAGTGCCGTTATTCGATACAGCATGGGCCGTATTGCGGCGCACCCTGGCCGGCAAACCGTTCTGGAGCGCCGATAGAGGACATTTGCATCACCGCCTGCTGGCGCGCGGGCTGACTACTCCCCGGGTGCTGTTAGTGCTCTATTCGGTAGCTCTGGTGCTGGGAGCTTCGGCAGTGGCATTCAATCGCATACCATGAGAGACCCGGCTTCAGGCAATGAAATCGGGTAAAAAGGCTGCCGGTTAATTATGAAAAAAGTACAGGATAGTCGTGAAAAATCTTAACAAAATCGAATGCCTATCTGTAATGGATCCGGATATATTCAGTCATTATTATTGACAAGGGTTAATATCAATCGAGCCGTCATTATCATTTGGAGTAAAAAGTGAAGAAAGCGTTGGTTACCGGGATTACCGGGCAGGACGGGAGCTATCTGGCGGAGTTGTTGCTGGATAAAGGGTATGAAGTACACGGTCTAGTGCGCCGTGCTTCGACGTACAACACCGATCGCGTCGATCATTTGTGCGAGGAAGGCACGTCAGGCCGCATCCATTTGCATTATGGTGATTTGAGTGATGCTTCGGGCCTACGCGATGTGCTCGAACGCGTGGAACCGGACGAGGTATATAACTTGGGCGCGCAGTCACATGTCAAAGTGTCTTTCGACCAGGCTGAATACACTGCTGATATCACGGGTTTGGGAGCGCTACGCATTCTTGAAACGGTGCGCGCGCTGCAAATTCGGAGTGGAAAAGCGGTGCGCTGTTATCAGGCGAGCAGTTCCGAAATGTTTGGCGCGGCGTCGCCTCCGCAATCACTACAAACACCATTTCATCCACGTAGCCCTTATGGCGTAGCCAAAGTTTATGCTTTCTGGCAAACGGTGAACCATCGCGAGTCTTACGATATGTTCGCTTGCAACGGCATTTTGTTCAACCATGAATCTCCACGCCGTGGTGAGACTTTCGTTACTCGTAAAATTACCCGCGCTGTTGGGCGTATCAAAGTCGGTTTGCAAGAAAAGCTGTATCTGGGAAATCTGGACGCTAAACGCGACTGGGGCCATGCCCGCGATTACGTTGAGGCGATGTACCTGATGTTGCAGCAGGAAACGCCGCGCGACTATGTGATAGCGACAGGAGAGACCTATGCCGTGCGCGAATTTGCCGAACGTGCTTTTGCCCGTGCCGGACTCGATTATCAGAAACATGTCGAAGTCGATCCGCGCTTTTTCCGTCCGGCGGAGGTCGATTATTTACTGGGCGATGCCGCAGAAACCCGCGCCGCGCTCGGTTGGCAGCCGCGCACCAGCTTCGAGCAGTTGGTGGAAGAGATGGTAGACGCCGATCTCGAACTGGCCAGGCAGGAGCGCACTCTTATTGATGCCGGACACCAGGCGGCGCTCAAAGGAATCGGGAATTTATGATGCACGCGCCATTACCGCAAAACGCAAAAATCTTTCTGGCTGGGCATCGGGGGCTGGTCGGGAGTGCACTGTTTCGCCGCTTGCAGGAACTGGGATATTCCAACATCATTACCCGCACCAGCGCCGAACTCGATCTGCGCAACCAGGCTGGCGTGCAAGAATTTTTCGATCGCGAAAAGCCCGAGTATGTCTTCCTTGCCGCTGCTAAAGTGGGCGGCATCCTGGCGAACTCCACTTACCCGGCACAGTTCCTCTACGATAATCTGACGATAGCCACCAATGTCATTCACGCAGCCTACGCACACGGCACGACTAAATTGCTCAATCTCGGCAGTAGCTGCATCTATCCCAAACTGGCACCGCAGCCCTTGAAAGAAGAGTATCTGTTGACTGGGCCGCTGGAAGAAACCAATCGCGCCTATGCGGTAGCCAAGATTGCGGCGATTGAATTATGCGACCACTATCGCACGCAGTATGGTTGCGATTTCATCAGCGCCATGCCGACGAACTTATATGGGCCGGGCGACAATTTCGATTTGCAAAGTAGCCATGTTTTGCCGGCGTTGATGCGCAAGATGATTGAAGCCCAAAAAGCGGATGCGCCTACCGTTGAAATCTGGGGCAGCGGCACACCGTTGCGGGAATTCTTGCATGTGGACGACCTGGCGCAGGCGTGTCTTTTCCTGATGGAATCGTTTTCCCAACCAGGGCCGATCAATGTCGGGACGGGGCGGGAGATCTCGATTCGCAACCTTGCACTACTTATCCGCGAGATTGTGGGTTATGAGGGCGAATTAGTTTTTGATGCCAGTAAGCCGGACGGAACACCACGCAAACTCATGGATGTTTCGCGCCTGACAGAGGCCGGTTGGCAAGCCAAAATTGAGCTGCGCGAAGGCATAGAAAGTGCGCTGAACTGGTATTTAGAAAACGAGGCCCGCGACTGATCGAGGCGGGCTTATCAGCCGCCTCTTTTTTGCATTGTGTCCTGTTCATCGACAGAGAAATATTGCTATGAAACCCTTGTATCCAGTCATACTCAGCGGCGGTAGCGGCTCGCGCTTATGGCCTTTGTCCCGCACTTTGTTTCCCAAACAGCTCCTGGCATTGACTTCTGAAAACAGCATGTTACAGGAAACCTTGTTGCGTTTGAAATCCTTCAGGAATGTCGCGTCGCCTTCGATTGTTTGCAATCAGGAACATCGTTTTCTCATTGCCGAACAAGTGCGAAGCCTGGGGGTGACCCCGCATTTCTTAATGCTGGAACCTGTTGCCCGTAATACCGCAGCAGCTATCGCGGCGGCGGCGCTGCAGTTAGCCCAATACGATCCGGACTCCGTGATGTTGGTGTTGCCCGCCGACCACGTCATCAGCGATACCCCGGCATTTTGCGAGGCTGTCGAGTTAGCTGCTACCACAGCGCGACAAGGCCGCCTGGTTACTTTCGGTATTCAGCCGCATTATGTGGAAACCGGTTACGGTTACATTCGACGTGGTGAGGAACTGGCTGTATCCCGAGGCACCTATGAAGTGTTGGGTTTTGTCGAGAAGCCCGATCAGGAAACGGCCCGCGAGTATATGGAGTCGGGCGAATACTTCTGGAATAGTGGGATGTTTGTATTCGCCGTGCAAGATTT
>DAITOV010000143.1:0-6928 GCA_036833945.1 Abditibacteriia bacterium | reverse complement strand
CTCGGAGATGGAGCGCCACTGCCCGGATATTCTCGCTGCATGCCGTCAGGCTCTGGAAAGCGGCTATGACGATCTCGACTTTTTCCGTCTCGATTCTGATGCCTTTGAAGCATGTCCTGCGATTTCAATCGATTGCGCGGTCATGGAAAAAACTGACCGGGCGGTCGTTATTCCGGTGGATATAAAGTGGAGCGATGTGGGGTCGTGGTCGGCGCTGTGGGAAGCCAGCCCCAAGGATGCCCTGGGCAATACCGTGTCCGGCGAGGTGTATCTGCACGATACTCGCAACTCCTATATTCGTGCCGGTAAGCGCCTGGTTGCTACCGTGGGCGTGGAAAATCTGATCGTCGTGGAAACCGCCGATGCGGTTTTGGTAGCGAGCAAGGCTCACGCACAAGACGTGAAGAAAATCGTCGAGCAGTTGCAACGCGAAGGGCGTACCGAGCAGCACAGCCATCGCAAAGTCTACCGGCCCTGGGGCAGTTACGAATGTATCGAAGATGGCGACAGGTTCCAGGTGAAGCGCCTCATCGTCAAGCCCGGCGAGCAGTCGTCGATGCAAAAGCATTATCATCGCTCCGAGCATTGGATTGTGGTGAAAGGCATTGCTCAAGTCACCATCGACGGCACGACCCACATGGTATCGGAAAACGAATCGATCTATATCCCGCAAACCGCCGAACACCGCATTCACAACCCCGGCCGTATTCCTCTCCATTTCGTAGAAGTGCAGTCGGGCGCGTATTTGGGCGAAGACGATATTGTACGCACACAAGACAGCTATGGCCGGGAGAAGGAAAGCTAACGACAAGTTATGAATGATGAATGGGGCAACCATACTTCACATTCATCTTTTGGCGAATATTACAAGTACAGTCTTTTGATTAGGCCAAAACTAAAGCACTTATCCTCAACCTTATTTCAGCATTTATCATTCAGTATTCAAACTTTATATTATGTCGGGTATTTTTAAAGCGTATGATATTCGAGGTATCGTCGGCGAGGGCGTAACATCTCAGGTTGCCTATCTTATCGGGCGCGGTCTGGCGCAGGAAATTTTCAGAGGCGATAGTCCCATTGTGGTTAGCCAGGATATGCGCACGCATTCCCCTGAACTCGCGGCGCTGCTTGTGCGTGGTTTGAACGATGGAGGGTGCAACGTCATCGATATCGGTCTGGCTGCCACGCCGATGAACTACTGGGCGAACGTGCATTTTAAGAGTGCCGGCAGCGTGACGATCACAGCTTCGCATAACGGGCCGGAATACAACGGCTTCAAAGTGAGTGGTCCGGGTGCGGTTCCAATCGATTATTCCACTGGCCTGGATCGCGTAGAAGCCTTTGTGCTCCACACCCAGGCTTGGAGCATTCCAGCTCCGGTAGCCAATCGCGGACAAGTGCGCCATCAAGAAAATGCACAAAAAGCCTATCTCGATTTCATGCTCTCTTTTGTGAAGACTGAGAGCGTGGTGCGTCCCAAAGTAAAAATTGCGGTGGATGCCGGTAACGGCATGGCCGGTTCTTTCATGCCCGCACTGGCGCAGCAGTTACCGTGGCTGGAATGTATTCCTTTGTTTTGGGAACTGGATGGAACTTTTCCTAATCACGAAGCCGACCCGCTTAAAGCCGAGAACTTGCGCGATGCCGAGTGCGCCGTGGTCGATCGCGACTGTGATTTCGGCGTGGTTTTCGATGGCGATGCCGACCGCTGTATGTTTGTCGATAATACCGGAAAGAGCATTTCCAGCGATTTGGTGACGGCTTTCATCGCGGCGGAAATTCTTAGGCGTGAGCCAGGTAGTTCTATTTTGTATGACCTGCGCTCTTCACGTATAGTCCCCGAAATAATTGAAGCCAATGGCGGTGTGCCTGTGCGCGGACGGGTGGGGCATTCGTTTATGAAGCGTTTGCTCAAAGAGCAGAATGCGCCCTTTGGCGGCGAATTGTCGGGCCACTACTACTTCCGCGATTGTTTTAATACCGATTCGGGCCTGATGGCGATGATCGAGGTGCTCAACATTTGGCGTCAAAGCAAACAGACCTTAGCGAAGATGGTAGCGCCCTTGCGCAAGTATGCCGCAACCGGTGAAATCAATTTCCGCGTTGCCGATGTGCCCACCGTTTTGCAGCGAATTGAAAACTACTATTTAGACACGGGTGCGGAAACCGATCATTTAGATGGCCTCACCGTTAATATGCCGGATTGGTGGTTTAACCTGCGTTCGAGCAATACCGAGCCCTTGCTGCGTCTCAATCTTGAAGCCGCAAGCATGTTCGAGCGTGAAGACAAGCTGCGGGAAGTGCGCAGGTTAATTGAGAATATAGGTTAATGTTGGGAGTATTTTTCAAAAGTATTAAGTTTTTGCCGCAGTGATAAAAATAAGCGTCAAGCCTGCTCGCTTTTTGTTCCTTGTATTTATTGGGCAAATATTGAATCGGAGTAGTGTTGTCTTATACCGATCCCGTAAATTATCTTCCTGGACAACGGCCTTAACACAAAGGGCACCAAGGAATCACAAAGAATGAAAAGATGTTCGTGAGCTTTGTGTTCACTTTGTGGTCTTTGTGTTGAAAAGGGCATCACAATGAGGAAGATCATTTCTGGGATTAGTATTAGGTAGCTAACCAGTGTGGAATTAAAACCAAGGATACAAGCCAGATAAGCATACAGTTTGCAAGCTTTTAATCGAACCCGTGTGGAATAGAGACAATCCTGCAACCGTCTTCATTATATTCAACTATATCCGACAAGCAGGTTTTTGGTCGGGTTCTTTGCTTATCACCGAATCGCCAAGACGCAAATGCAAGGGCAGGGTAAGCGTTTGCGGTTGGTAGCGGGCGTTTTGGATTTGGTGGGTTAAAACTTCCACCGCTTTGACGCCGATTTGTTCGAGCGGGATGGCGACGGCGCTGATGTGGGGGGTAATCAGGTCGCAGAGTTCGGTGCCGTCGAAGGTGATGACGCTCACTTCTTCGGGCACTTTAATGCCGGTGGCCTGCAAGGTTTGGACGACGCCGATGGCGGCGACTTCGTTTTGCACGATGATCGCGGTGCAGCCGGTCTCTTCCCAGCCGTGAGCGAGCCAGTCCATCATCTCATCGCAGGCCCATTTGCGGTAGGGCTGGGCGATTTTCTGGAGAATATCTGGGTCGCAGACGTTATCGGTCAGGCGCATCCAGCTTGCTTCAGGTTGAATACCCGCTTCCAGCAGTACATCGGTAATACCGGCAAGGCGGCGGCGGCAGTCGTGGAGTTGCCGCTCCATCAGGCAGGCGATGCGGCGGTGGCCTTTCTCGACCAAGTGGCGGGCGGCCAAACGGCCGGCGTGGTATTCGTCGATGCCCACGCAGTTCATATTATTCTCGACCGCCAGCAGGGAGACGACGGGAAAATTGGGCGGGAGCTGCTGCACCACCGGAACCGGATCATCGCTGACCAGCAAAATGCCATCAACTTTGCAGGCGGCGCTGGGATCCCACGAATCTTTAGTGCCCAAATAAAGCAAGTGCTGCCCCGAACTGGAAACTGCCTGAGTGAGCGCACCCATCAGCCGCACGTGGTAGGGGCTTTTAGGAGCCTGGAACGCAATACTGGCGATAAGGCCGATATTTCCGGTTAGTTCTCGGGTCGGCTCGGCCACATAAACCCCACTGCCCAGGCGACGCTCAATCAGCCGCTCGCCTTCCAGGATGTTACAAACCCGCTGCACCGTGGCGGTCGTGGCCCCGAAACGGCGGTAGAATTCGACATAGGAAGGCAGACGATCTCCCACCTGCAATTCGCCAGTCTGAATCAACTCACGCAGATGATCGGCCAACTGGATGTATTTGGGTTGCTGGGTCGTCTCGCTCATAATTTGCCCGAAATCATTGCGCAGCGGGTTATACCCATTTTAATGTGATTTCAAACATTTTTTCAAGGTTTTAACGGCAGAACTTAGATTTTAGAACTTAGAGCTTAGGAGAAGCTTCTCGCACAGAGAGGCACCATCCTAAGCTCTAAGTTCTAAAATCTAAGTTCTAATGCCTAACTGTTACGCAGCGCTTTTTCGAGTGAAAGTAAAAAAATACGCCTATTTGTAAAATTTTTGTTTAGAAGCCGGGATAAATGGGTATAATTACTGCGCAACGGTTTGAAAACAGGGAAAAACATGCAGTTGAGGGTATTTTTTGTTTGAGAGCGAAGCGGTGGGGGTATAATTACTGCGCAGCGATTTGCGGCAGTCCCACTTTGAGAGATTCAGTTTGGCCGTGTTGTAAATCTCCGGAATCCATTTGTTTACGCAAACGTCCGGATAAACCCTAAAGGAGAAGACGATGGTTAAAAAAGATACTGTCTTGCAAAATGTTCGTCCGGTAGGTGCTGGTGCTTACCGCAAGCAGGGATTTACGCTGATTGAGTTGTTGGTCGTCATAGCCATTATAGCGATACTGGCTGGCATTCTGTTCCCGGTGTTTGCCCGCGCCAGAGAAAACGCTCGCCGCTCTTCCTGTCAGAGCAACCTCAAGCAGCTTGGCCTGGCTTCAATGCAATATTCGCAAGATCACGACGACCGCTTCGTGCCCGCCTATTCGCCCAACGGCGCTCAAACCCCGCCCGATGGTATTTACTGGTTTGATTCGCCTAATATTAACTGGGTTTGGCCGCAGATTCTTCATCCCTACCATAAGAGCATCCAGATTTTTAATTGCCCCAGCATGAATGAATACATGCACAAACCCTACTACGGGCATTATGGCGCCAACGCCTACATCGTGGGAAAATCGGCTTACGGTGCCTATTACAATGAAATTCACATGGCAGCGGTTCCCTCGGCAGCTGGAACTTACCTGTTTATGGATGCGGGTGTCTATGCGATCGATTCCCACTATGCACAAAACCCCAGCGGTGGCTTCTATTTGCCCGGTGCTGGCGAAGCGGGTATTTCCTGCACGGCTGCCGCCGCCGTCTTTAGCAAAGATTGCCGGACCGGGCGCCATTTTGGCGGCAACAACGTCGCCTTCGTCGATGGCCATGTGAAATGGCTTAAGTCGTCTGTGATGATTAAAGAAGCCACGCAGTTCAACCCATCCACGCACACCAAAAGCGCTTGGGACCCGTTTGCGGATAATTCGTAAAGAGAGGCTGGGCACTGAGGAAAAGACGGCATAACTCCTCCCCCTCAGGGGGAGGCTGGGTGGGGGATTTGAAGCATAACTGTTATTTACACGTGATATGAAACGCTTCGACTCCCTCCCCCAGCCCCTCCCTTAGGGAGGGGAGAGTGCTGTCATCAACGTCCGGTTACCGACTTCTGCATTCATCATTCATACTTCCGACTTAATACAAAGGCACCACCAACCATGATTTCTAAGGTAATACAGACCGCGATGCTACCGGTCATGATGACCATGATTGTACCGGCGGTTTCCCAGGTGGCTTATGCCGCTTCGTGGGAAATCGATCTGGCTCCCAGTAATTGGGCCAAACCCGAAAGCCAGATGGCCGATAGCGCTGTGACCTCGGCCAATGGGCTGACCTTTCGCATGCGCAACACCCCCCAGGAACCGACGACGCTTTCCTGGACTTATAAAGCCGGTGGGCAGAAACTGGAAGAGTATCAATACTGCCTCATCACCTACCGCGCCGATGGCATTTCGCGCGGGCTGAACCCGGCGAGTGTGCCCAGCGTGGTTTCGGTGGTCGGGCCCGATAAAGAAGGCAAAAGCACTTCGTTTCCCATCCTCGATATCTCCAAAGCCTGGCTCGATAACAAAGAGCATACGATTCTCATTCGCAAGCTGCTGCCGGTTTCGGCAGAGAGCATTCGCGTCGATCTGACTTCGGACGGCACCGGTGCCAGGGTCGATTTGAAGCGGGTAGTCTTCCTCAAAGATCTGCCGTCGCGCGTTGGTGATTTCGATATGCGCAACGGCTGGAACGTTGCCGGGTTCGAGACCAGTGCCTTTAAGTCGATTTCGCTGGACAATCTGTTCAACGACAGCGTGAAAGAAGCCTTTATCCGTCAGGTTTCCAAAGACGGTGCCAGCTACGGCGGTGCGCTGAACGTGCCCACCGGCCGGGCCATGATACAGGGCGTGCCCTTCAGCCTGGGAGCCGATGGCAAAAACCTGGTGAAAGCAGCGCAGGTGGGCAACGAGAAGCACGAAGACAAAGTGATGGTCTTTGGTGAAATGGCGACCCGTCGCCAGTTCATGCGGCCCGGGCGCAACGATTTCATCGATGTTCCGGTCAATGCCCGGGGCAGCGAACTGTATTTATTGTTGCAGAGCGAATCGCCCACCACATACTCCACCGGCGTGACGCCGATACCGTATCACGTGCCCGATATCGAAAGCTTTGCGGTGCATTTGGTGTATGCCGATGGCGAAACCGATTTGGCGTTTCCCTGGTCGGTGCAAGACAAGGCTTTTACCATCCGCAACATGCTGGGTGCCTATGCGGTGCCGCTCGATTCCAAACGGGTTTTGAAGAGCGTGCGCCTGCTCAACCGCGAGTGGGATAAGCACGTGAGCCTGGCGGGTGTGACGGTGAATACCTCCACCAGGCCGTTGTTTCCCGCCGCGTGGAAAGCCCCGGCCCCGGTGAAGGTTGCGCCGCTGGTGAAGCTTCCGGCGCGACAGCCCTTTACCCGGCGCAGCGGCAATGTGGTGACATTAGGCAACACCTACTACGAAGTGACCGCCGATTTCAGCGATGGTTTCACGCTGAAGAATTTGCGCAATCGTTCCAACTCCAGCGCCGCGATTAACCTCGACCCCACCAGCGGTTTGGAATTGACCCTCGGCAGCAGAATCATAACCGTAGCCGGTAAACCGGTGAATGTGGGCGGCAAAGTACTCACCGGCAAAGATTTCAAAGTCACCGATATACAGCTGGAAGGCGCTTCTGTGGTGGCGCAGTTGCAGGCCAAAGATACCGATTCGC
>DAITOV010000142.1:0-11504 GCA_036833945.1 Abditibacteriia bacterium | reverse complement strand
CGCGCTGGATATTCTGCGTCGTCATTTGTTGGACTTGCCGATTGCACCGTAATACCAATCCGAAAAACTCTGCCATTTAAAAGTGGTAGAGCATAGCTCCTCCCCCTCAGGGGGAGGTTGGGTGGGGGATTCGAAGCGTAATAATAAACGATGGATAACGAACGCTGCCTTCGATTCATAATTCATCGTTACTTTTACTCTCCGACTCCCTCCCCCGGCCCCTCCCTGTGGGAGGGGAGTTGGCAAGCGGAGAGTGGCATTGTCACTCTTCCGCTTTTTCTTCCTGTCATTCCATCAATGATAGAAATTGTTCTCTTCGACTAACCCCTCAATTTCAATTTCAGGAATATAACGTTCGGTCTTGGGGCGCGGCGGCTGCCCGTCGTTGAATACCATCTCGTTATCGACAATCTGCAGGCCACGTAGCTTAGGGCCTGAGTTCCCGGAAGTATCGATAAACGCCCGCCGTCCACCATAACCTTCCACGTTGTATCTAATCCGTTCCAGATTATATTCCATGTAATTGCCCTTAATGATGTTGGGCTTCACTTTCGCCATATACTCGGCATAATCGGGCGCGGCTTTATCCGGCTCGGGTTCATTCAAAGTTACACCGGTGACGGCTGCCAATAATTTATTGTCCAGAACCTGATGTCCGCCGTAGGTCACTTCAATGTGGATATTGCTATTGTAGCCACCAATAATGTTGTTTTTGATGACGGCATTTTCTGTATTGTGTTCGAGAACAACCCCAATCCGCCCAATCCAGCGCGTGTAGGAAATATCGTTATAGATAACGCAGTTTTCAACGAGTGGATTTTTCGCGGCCCAGAAGAGAATGCCGTCACCGGTCATAAAGCCATCCTGCCACTGCCAGGTGTTGATGATACGCGTGTTCGTGACCGAGGGCGATTCGCTGAATTCGTTGGGCTTGCTCCCCGTATTGGCGATAAAAATACCGTTACCATAGATTTCACGGATCACCACGTCGTCTACATGAACACTCCGTAAATTAGACGCTCGAATTGCATCGCCATCCTGTCCGGCATGATAAAGGAAGGGATGCCCATAGCTCTGCCCTTCCTGAAGATTTCCAATATGTCCGGTTAGATTGGCAGTCGAGCGATCGACCGGAACATTGTTTCCCTGAATTTCAATGCTTTGAAACGTCATCGTGTAAAGTTCCGTCCAGCCGGTAATAAAGGTGAACATACGGTGCGTTTTACCTGGCTCGGCATCGCAATAGAAAACCGGGCGTTCCCCCGCAGCATTTTTCTGCCCGCGAATCGTGAGGGCCACTTCCTTATCACGCCGGTCGAAATAAACCGTCTTTTTCAAAGGGTAAATGCCATAGGCAATCTCAAGTGTTCCACCGCCATTCTGATATAGCTCGTCAAGCGCATTGATCATGGTGTCGGAATAATCTTCGACCTGTGGCGAAAACTCAATGCGAACAACTTTATTTTGTGCCCAGGCACAGCGAACCGTGCATAGGCCCGCACATAAAAAAACAAAAAAAAGAATGAGAAGGTTTTTCATTTTCATGAGATCGGCCAACTTTAACGAAAGGTGTTTTTTTCCTCCACCCAATTATTCAGCAGGAAACTATTCTGCACATAGATGTGTCGTGTTTTGTGGCTGATATCGTAGGCACGCCAGGGATTGAGCCGAACCCCCTTGTGGGTTTTATAGGTGAACTTGTTGTTGACCAGACGACTGCCATCCAGTGCCGCCGAGCGCGGGGTAGAGATACTGATAAAGGAGCGCGGCCCGCCGAAAGAGTGAACGCCGTAACGCTCTCGTTCCTGAGAATAGTGAAAAGTATTCCCTTCTATCGTAACGGGACGAGTTGTATTGAGGACTTCCGGCGTGCGCGTGGCTCCATCGGGTTCGTTAAGGGTTATCCCGATATCACTGGCCAACAGCTTATTATCGATGATCTGGTGCCCACCAAAGGTGAGTTCGATATGGATATTGCGTGCGTAGCCACTGATGACGTTATTCTTCACTACGATGCCTTCAGTATTGGTTTCCAACACGATGCCACAACGCCCCACCCAACGCGTGTGAGCTAAATCGTTAACGATTTCGTTATTCTCAATCACACCATCGGCGACATTCCACAGCATGATGGCATCTCCGGTATTATCGTATTGGTGCCACTGCCAAACGTTATCGAGTTTGCAGTTTTTAATCGTCACGTTCTGCACGCGATGAATCCTCTCCCAGTGTTTGTTCCCGTAATTGGCAACGACAATACCATTGCCAAACAGATTGCGAATGACTACGCCTTCCACATGCAGCGATTTCACATTCTTGGCACGAATTGCAGCAGAATAGATATCGCCCCGAAAGAAAAACGGATGTCCATAACTTTGATTGCGCGGGAGATTAAGATTGGGTTCTAAATCGGTTTGCCCTTCATCCAAAACGAATGGCGTATTGGCTGACGCCGGATTCCGAGGAATGTTATTACCCCGAATTTCTAAATCGAAAAACGAAAGAGCAAGGCTGGGAGAAAGCGCCTCACCCTCAAAAAGAAAGAAATGGTGCGGATCACGATTGATGTCGGTATCAAATAAGACCGGCACCCTGCCTCTGGCATCCTTTTCTCCCCGCAGTGTAAGAGTAACGGCTTTTGTGCCCTGTGCCAGCACGACACCTTGAAGAATCGGATACCTTCCCGGTGCTATAAGCAATGTACCGCCGCCGTTATCACGTAACTCCTGCAGCTTCCTGGTAATCTCTTCACTGTAGTCCATAACGCCTGGAGAAGGGACAAGGCGCAAAACGCGCTCTGCGGAAACCCCTTCCACAGCCTGGAACAAACATGCAAACAGCAACAGGCAAACGGCTAAAAACTTCTTTCTGAATAACGTCATAAATTTAAATGTTTCACCGACAAGATAATCACTCAAGATCGAAATAGAGATCGTTTGTGCCCAATGAGGCAACGCGCATCGACTTCACATGCCCATCAGCCCACAAAACAGTGGTTGTTTCCAGATGCCGGGGAACAATATTATGGGGCGGAGATGGTGACCAGTGGATGCCTAAAGAAGGAGAATAAATAAGCCCGACCGTTCCGCCCCAATAGGTATCTGAATCGGCCATGACAACGGTTTGGGCCACATTTTTAATCGAGGCAATCGCAACAGCGGCATTGCTAAAACGACTCAGATAGTAATAGTTATAGCCATAGGTGACCAAATCGCTCTGTGAACTTGGGCATCGCCATAATTGCGAATTCTTGATGTAGGGATCGAGAATCTGCGCTGTAGAAGTATAAGCATGGCTATCACCGCTAGGATTTGCAGGAGACGGTGGCATGCGCTCGTCATAATCCTGGGTGTATTGCATCACAGCCAAACCAATTTGCTTGAGATTACTCTGGCAACTGCTGCGCCGGGCGTTTTCACGGGCGCGCGCAAACACGGGAAACAGAATCGCCGCCAATATTCCTATAATGGCAATAACAACAAGTAACTCTATCAATGTGAATGCTCGTTTACGTTTTAGATTAGTGCTCATATCTCTATTCAACCCCTTAATATAGACAATCTCTCTCTATTATGCCCATTCGTCAGCTATTCCAAACCAATTTTCACCGCCATAATTTAAACACAGTCAATATTTCTTTTGACGAAACCGACTTGGACTCACATTATGCCGGCGTTTAAAAATCACCGTGAAGTTTTGGATGCTGGAAAATCCGCAGAGCCGAGCTACATCACCAATGTATTCATCGGTGTACAGGAGCATCAATTCGGCTGAATGCAAACGCAGCTCGATGGCATAACTCATCAACTTAATGCCGGTGGTTTTCACGAACACTGCACTCAGATGTTGTGGCGTTACCTGACAGACTTCCGCTAACTCGTCCAGCGTGAGACGCTTATCGAGATGGAAGAGAATGTAATCGATGGCTTTATAACAAAGCTGGATATTACGCGGTGTCGCCTGCGGCAGGAGAGCAATAGCCTGCCCACTTACTGTGGGCCAAGCGCTGTTGCTGACGGAAACATCACTTTGCGCCAGCACCTCTGCCAGGCGCTCCATCAATCGGTAGAGATAACGCGCTGCAGCATCGTAGGCTCGCTTGCGCAGTAAATCGGCGTAAGCCAGCTCCATTTGGCGCAAACCATCATCGCGAATACGGAGAATATGCATTGCGCCGAGGGTCGTATCTTGTATGCGTAGCAGAAGCTCCCAATCCGTAAAATGCGCTACCAGAATGCCGAAGCGGTCTCCGCTTTCTCCATGAAGGTACTTACCGCCATGCGGCATCAGGCTGGGCACATAGAAGGCAGTGGGAGCGGCGGCCTGAAAGGCTACTAATCCGGCGGGAATTGTCAGTTCTTGTTGTTCCAATTCCCGGGCCATTTGCCGGGTAATTCCTATCGTCTCTTGTGAGACACCATGATAAACAAAGGATAGTTGCGACATGCGCCGCGCAGAGACTTGAGCCTCATTCCAGTCGAACTGGATATTGAGAGGATCGAGCGCAGCATCGGGTAAAAGCTCGTCTTGTATTACGGAGTGAGGCAAGTCCCTGAAGTCGTAAGGAGATTCGGCCAAAACCTGATTAATGCCGCCTGTCTGTAGCTGAGGCAGAACGCAGGTATTCAATATCGCCAATAATTGTTTGCGGATGGGCGGAGCGAGCGTCACAGAGAATAGTATAAAGTAGCTTGAAAAATGCTACCGTTGCTGCCTTTTATTCACTGGTAGCAGGCTTAAAGCGAGCTGCCTATCTCACTCCCAATATAATCCCATAAGCAAAAAAAAGATTGTTTCATCGCTCAAGGCAATATATGTTACAATCGTCACGCTGAAAAGCATGCCGCTAAAACATATTTGAAGGCAAATATTCCATGAAAAACCTGCTCACTCAATTTACTGCGCTCACCCTGGGCGCGATGGTTCTTATGACGACGGCGACCCCACTGGTAAAACCGGCCCACGCCTGCGACGAATGCCAGGCCAAGAAGACCGATACCATTAACGGCCAGTTCGGCATTATGGGGAATGGCACCGTCCGTTCCTGGGTCAAGCTCGATAAGTTTGGAAAACCGGCTTCGATTGGCGTTACCTTTTCGGAAACCGCCCTCACCGGTCTCCCCGCAGAAGCGCCTAAGGGCATGATGGGCGTTGAACACGTGCTGAGGCTGCCCAAAGAAGCAGCACCCTCAGGCTTCGACCACATCAGCCTCGACTGGACGCCTCAAGGCCACGAACCCAACGGCATCTACAATGTGCCGCATTTCGATGTTCACTTCTACATGGTGAACCAGGCAACGCTGAGTAAAATCACCGCCACCGGCAAAGATCTCGCCGTCAGTAATAAACAACCTGCCGCTAAACTCATTCCCGCCGGATACATCATGCCTCCAGGCACCGCCGTGCCGCGCATGGGTTCACATGCAGTGGATACGGCATCGCCCGAATTAGGCGGTAAAGCGTTTACCCATACCTTCATCTACGGTTATTACAATGGCCAGATGAACTTTGTAGAGCCGATGGTTTCGAAAGCCTTCCTCGAAAGCAAGCAGAACTTTAGCGGCCCGGTAAAGATTCCAGCCGCCTACCCCAAGCGTGGCTACTACCCCACCAGCTACAGCATCAAGTTCGATGGAGTGCGCCGTGAATATACGGTATCCATCGACAAACTGACGCTACGAAACTAAAAACGTCAAACACACTATGTAAAAAGGCTCCTCCCATATGAGAGGAGTCTTTTTGCATGCGCCAGCAAGCTGCAACGAGTGATTCTCTATACCGATATTCTTTGGCAAAAATTATCTGTGCCGGCTATTGATGCTCATAACCCGGCGTGTTATCATTGATTCCAGTGAAAACGATTTGCATTTTAACGTGCGGTTGACGGCGATATTCAGGAGAAAATAATTATGGCGAGAGAAAGAGAAGCGAAGTTGACACGGGACGCAAATTTTAGCGGGACAGCTTCGATGGATGAGAAACGGAAATCGCTCGAAGAAGCCGTCTCCCGTATGGAGAAAACCTTCGGTAAAGGTGCTGTGATGCGTTTGGGTGAACGCACCCATATGCAGGTAGAAACCATCGGCACCGGTTCGCTCTCCCTCGACCTGGCTCTGGGCGGCGGTTTGCCCCGTGGCCGTATTATTGAAATCTTCGGTGCGGAAGGCGGCGGTAAAACCACCCTCACCCTGCACTGTATCGCCGAAGCCCAGAAAGCTGGCGGCCTTTGCGCCTTCGTAGATGCCGAACACGCCCTCGACCCCAACTATGCCCGTGCTCTGGGTGTCGATGTAGACAACCTCTACGTCGCCCAGCCCGACAACGGCGAACAGGCATTGGAAATTGCCGACACACTTTTGCGTTCAAGCGCTATCGATTGTATCGTCATCGACTCGGTAGCTGCGCTCACCCCTCGCAACGAAATCGAAGGCGAAATGGGCGACCTGCAAGTCGGTGCCATGGCCCGTATGATGAGCCAGGGCTGCCGCAAACTGGCCTCCACCGTTGGCCGCTCCAATGCGACCTGCATCTTTATCAACCAGATTCGTGAGAAGATCGGCGTCATCTACGGCTCCCCCGAAACTACACCCGGTGGCCGCGCCCTCAAATTCTTCGCCAGCGTCCGTATGCGTGTTTCTCGTGGCGAGGCTATTAAAGATGGCACGGTTCAGATTGGCAATCGCACCAAAGTTCGCGTCGATAAGAACAAAATCGCTCCGCCGTTCCGCGAAGCCGAATTCGACTTGATCTACGGTAAGGGCATCTCCAAATATGGCGATATTCTCGACCTGGCCGTGAAGCAAGACCTGATTCAAAAAGGCGGCGCCTGGTTTACCCTGGGCGAAGAGCGCTTCCAGGGCCGCGATAATGTCCGTGCCTATCTGGAACAGAATCCAATTATCACCGATCAGTTGGAATTACAGATTCGTGAAGCTTATGGATTAGGAGTTGGGGCTAAAGCACCCGCTGCAGAATTAGACGGAGAAGACGAAGAGTAAATCCTCATCCTGACACAAATAAGGGCACACAATTCAAAATTGTGTGCCCTTATTTTATTCCACTTAAGCCGCTAATCGCGAAAACTTGCGACGAAGTTAGCGTAACCGAAGGCTTGGCGTGCTATCAGTTTTAGTCCACATCAATCGCAGCCTGCAGCCGCCGCAGGCTCTGAATTGCGGCTTTATCCAACCCCGGTTGCAACGTCCCGGGGCCGATTTTAGAGGAAGGAGCGGCACCCGTGACTTCATAGCCCCCCTCACTCAATTGAGCATCGGTCGGCAAGTAACCCGCTGCAGTATCGGTGTAACCGCAACTCACCAATCGTTGACCCGGGAGTGCCTGGGCGAATACCTCGCTCCATTCGCAAAGTGGTTCCCCACCCATATGCACCAATGAAAAACCGGGGGCAAAGCGCACAATACCCAGAGGCCAAGGCTGCCACACGTAAGGCGCAATGGCATCATCACCATAACGCGTGAGCCAGTAGCGGCTGCGTTCACGCGTCAGTTCATCTTCATCATTTTCAGTGGCGGCCCAGTGCTCACGTGCCGGAGGCTCAACGCGCTGGGCCAGGAAATCGCCCTTAGCTGCGCCAAGCTGCAAATCAAGAAGCTCGCCGGTTTGTTGTAAGGTGTCTTTCACATCACCAGCCAGTTCCTGCGCTGTTGCCTCTACATCGTCGGGCGTCGATTGGCGGAATTTTTTGTTTTCAAAATCCGATAAAATGCGGGGACGAATATTCCCCGCCAAGCCCTGTAAAAACTGGAAGTGTGTTTGCTCGCCTAACTCGCTTTTAAGAATGTCGCGGCTGCGCCCCGGCCATTCGGAAGAAATCGCCGTCCAGTTGTGACCGTAGACGATCACGGGATGACAGCCATGCGAGAAGAGAACGCAACGCTGTGCGGGGTCGTCAATGGCTTCGAGATCGAGCGTCCACAAATGCCGGTGGTAGAAACCATCGGGGTTTGGCCCCATCATGATTGCACCTTCGGGCGTCATTAAACGGCGGTTGATGCCGATGTTGCTTTCGCCATCGCGCCAGATGGCGCGCACTGGTGTGATTTTTTGAGCCGCTTCGACCGCCAGGCGTATAATTTTCTTGTCTAATTCACGCTCATAGGCTTCAAGCTCAGGGGGTTTAGGCTGCAATGTGGAGTAGCGCTCGTAACTCAGCATCGGCCCGCTATGAGTGTGGGAAGCGTTGATGATGACAGCATCGGGCGAGGCCCCTACTGCGGACCCGACCTCGACACAGAGCTGATCGGTTTGTCTGGCATCCGTGCAAATAACATCGATGGATACGAGAACGACACGATTCTTCCGGCTATCTTCCAACACCACGACACCTGCTTGTAACGGTGTCAGCACTTCTGTTCCTGCCGCAAAACGCGGCCCACGCCCGCCCATCGGCAAGCCTAACGGCGGTGTGATGTCACAACTCGCCCACCCTGCTCTGTTCATAGCGCCTCTTTACCCAGAATTTAAAATAAAAGAACCGGCCTTGGCGGCCGGTTCTTGTTCAAACTTCCTCAAGTTATGACGCAATCACGGTGAGACTACAACCGGTTTTAGTAATTTTTTCGGGCCGAAGCCACCCGCAGGCCATGCGTTCCAGGCGGCTTTCTCGGCAAAAGCGGCATGCTTCCACGGCTCTTGCCCGCCAGCCCACCAACTGCGTGAGAACAAAAAGTCTTCATGCTCAAAGAACATCGGCTGCGATGCCAAACCGCTCAAAAGCCAGTTCGCACCACGAATTTCCAATTGAATGGTTTCGTCCTTCACTTCCAGAGGAATCGTCACCGTTTTGCGGCTGTTAGCGCTCACTTCAACCTTTTGCCAGGCACCTTCATTAGCACGCACTTCAACGTTGCCCCCACCCTGCATGCCCGAAAGCATGATGTTGGTCAGGTAAAAACCGTTGCGGCTTTTCATCTGGAAGATGCCCGCGCCACTCCCCGCCCAACCGCCGCTAAAGAGCGGGCCGGTTTGGGCATTTTGCGAAGGCGTAACCAGCTTACCTGCCGGAACTGTTTTCCAACCCAATCCTTTCTGCCCGTCATAGGCTTGATTGCCCCACGGCACAAACTCCGGGTAACCATCGGCATTAGGAATCGTAAAACCTTGCACCGGCTGTCCATCGGTAAACTGCACTCTGTGAGTCGAAGGCATGCGCCAGGTATAATGCACAGCGCGCACAGGGTGGAACTGCGTGAGATCGTGCGTTCCGCTGTACAGCACGAATTTGTGAATCAGCTTGGTGCCCCAACGCGCTCCAAAAGCCGGAATCACGAAAACATACTCGTCGCCTTCCCGCTGGAGGTGGCCTTTATAGGTGCTGGCGGGATCATCGCCATACATGCCCCAGGGGCCGGTCGGGCCGAGGTCGATCATGAAGTCGAGCGTTCCCCCCTTGAACTGCACCTGCCGCGCGCCATTGATAAAAGCGGTATCATTCACGGCCTCAGCAATCGGGCCTGAGCGGATATCGGTTGCTGTAACGTTACGGCCAAAAGTGCGCTCGTGCCGGGCATTTTGAAGCAGGGCCACGGGAAGGTAGATTTTCAACCGGGCATATTCGTAATCTTCCCTCCGTAACTGGGGAGTCACATAAACGGCACTGGAAATTTCAATGCGATTGCCGCGCGCCGAGACTTCACGCACCCAGGGCAAGTTCTCCTGTGTGCGGCCATAGGTGACAGTGATATCGCCATCCTTACCGGGCACGGTAAACGTATGTTCAGGTGTCCCCGTTAAAGGCTGGTTGGTATTGGCAGTCGAAGCCGTGGTCTCGGTCGCAGCGAAGTCGAATCCCATGCGCGAAACGACGGTTCGCTCACCAAAACGCACTTCGCCTTTGGAGGCATCTGCCAATTCAAACTGCTGAGCTGGCATTGATGGTGCTATCACCATCAATGCAAACCCAATCATTTTCAAGACTTGCAATTTTTTCATTGGGCACCTCCCGCCAATGCCGGTAAGAGCGGCGCAGGCAATAACTTTTGTCCGGGAATTGGTTGGGCGGGCACCGTGATTTGCAGGTACTCGACCAACGTCGCGCCGGGCACGGTTATGGTTGACGAGCCGTCTTCATTCTTACGAACATCGGCCTTTACGCCTATCTGATGCAAAGGCGATTGCAACAACACCTCGCCGGTAATTTGCGCCTTGATATTGATTTTCAGCGGCTGCGCCACAGACGGTAGCGGAATCGCTTCTTCACGACCATAAACCGACTTATAGCCGTGCGGCAGGTTCTTTCCACTCACATTGAGCAAATGCAGATGAATTTCACCATTGTTAGCCCCGCCCTGCTGCTGATAGCCCAGGCCGACAACGCCTTTGGGTAAATCGAACTGCAACGGCTCGGCGGCATCGTGGGCATAGTTGTAGAGCGAGTTAATGAAATTTAAGCCTTCACCTTTATCGTCCCAAACACTATGAGCGCGGTTGTTGCGGAATTCCATCTCCATGCGCCCGGTGCCGATATCACTGGCGATATAGATAAAGCGTCCGCCGCCATGCGCAGTTTCCACCACAGCAGGTTGGCCGATTGTCGTCTGCGCCAGAACTTGCGAACGTGCGGGATCGATCAACTCCACCACGCTCAGACCGCCACGGGTAGAATAAGAAATGGGGGATGCTCCCAACTTCCCTTCGATGCGGCGACCCCGTGTATCGTAGGAACGGTAGCGAATGTTCGCTGCTTTACCCAGTGCGAAATCAGGACGCTGGGCACCGTGCTCATCGTAGAGCGAACTATTGCGCGAGAAGATCAGCGTGCCGCCATCGGCTACCCATTTCTCCAGCCGCTCGGTTTGGGCCTGGCTCAGGCAGGCCTGGCTGGCGAGGATAAGCACCTGGTATTTTTCCAAGCGGCCCGACAACAACAAATCACCGTCCAGCAAGGTATCGAACTGCTTGTTGCCTTCCAAGAGCAAATCGGCCCAGCCCGCGAAATCGGTCCAGTAGAAGCTACGGTCGGGGTTCACTTGCCGGGTCTGGTGGGAAAGCAAAAAGCCGGTATCGGTCAGGGTTCGTGCATAGCGTTGCGGCATGGCCTGCTTCCAACCGTTGTATTTCTTGAGGTAATCGAGGTCTTCCTGCGAATCGGTGGAACGCGCGCCATACCACACCGAATGCTTGGTCATGTTCGCCTGCGCCCAGCCGAAATAGGTGCTCTCTTTGGTGGTGAATTCGCGCTGCAAAGACCACACCGGGATATCGTAATAATCGCCATAAGACTGGCGCAGTTTTAGCGCACGCAAATTCGGCTTCCAGCCATTGAGCGCCTCACTGTTCATGTTCTCCCAGCCGGCAAAGGAGGCAAACGTGGCGACCGTCGCTGCGAGGTCGGCCCCGCTGGCGGCGGTGGCGCTATCGGAATAATCGGAGACGTAATTGAGCAACGGCAAATCGGAACGCAATTTTCTTAGCTCACCGATAATCTTCGCCTTGGTTTTGGAAGGCACCCGGCTGCGCCAGCCCATCCAGACTCGGTAGGCCTG
>DAITOV010000141.1:0-11518 GCA_036833945.1 Abditibacteriia bacterium | reverse complement strand
GCTGCAGCGCATCAACGAAGAATGGGGCACTACTGTGGTGATGGCTACCCACGATCGACACCTGGTCGATACCATGAAGCGCCGCGTGGTGCGTGTGCGCGACGGCGGCATCGCTTCGGACGAAGCCCAGGGTATTTACCATCCCGAGGACGATCTTCCTGCTCCGCGCACTGCGCCCGTCGAAGAAGTCAAAGAGGAAGAAGAACCGCCGTTGGACGAATTCGATCTGCCGGACACATCCAACGACGCCCCCCTGGGATCGAGCGACAACCCGATTCCTCATTACGGAAGGAAATAGGCTCACGCAGAGGCGCAGAGAGAATTTTAAGAGAGAGAAAGTTGGTAATGAGATCAATGTTCAAGGACATGACTCCCTCCCCCAACCCCTCCCTGAGGGAGGGGAGCTATGCCACTCACTCTATATCTCCTCTGCGTTCTCTGCGTCTCTGCGTGAGCTAAAAAATATCATGTCTGAAATTTTCGGTTTTTGGGCGCGCGAAACGGTTTCCAATATTCGCCGCAATCGTTTGATGAGCCTGCTGGCGGTTTCCACCGTCACCGTAGGCTTATTTGTGTTGGGAGCGTTCTACCTGGCCTGGGGCAGCGTGCAGAGCACGGTCGGAGCGCAGACCAAGAAGCTCGACCTCGTGGTCATTCTCGATCGCAACGTCACTAATGAACGCCGCAAGCAAATCTACGATGCAGCCCGTTCAACCAATCTTAAAAAACTGACTTTCGTCTCTAAAGACAAAGCGCTTCGCGACATGGGGCGCGAACTCGAAGGCATTCCGATTGAGGACTTGCGCAAAGACAACCCACTGGGCGACGAATTGCATCTCGAACTCAAGAACCCCGAAGACATCTTCAAAGTGCGTGAGTTCATGTCTTCCATTAAAGGTGTGCAAAGCATTCGCAACCCGGCCGAAGATAAAGCGGTGGGCTACCTGCTCTCGATCAACCGCCTGGTGAAAATCGCCGGTTCTATCGCCTTCGTGGTGCTGGGTATCGGCATTCTGCTCATCATTCACAATGCCATCCGGCTTACTATTTTTGCCCGCCGTCGCGAAATCCGCATCATGGAATTGGTGGGTGCAACCTCTTGGTTTATTCGCGTCCCGTTTCTCATGGAAGGGCTCATCTATGGCCTCACCGGTGCGGTTTATGCCGGTGCCGCTCTCTTCTTCCTGTATGCCGCAGCCGTGCGTTCGGGCACGCCGGTGCTCGATCTTATTCTTCCCGAAGCGCCCATGATGCTGATGTGGCAATGTCTGGGCTGGTTAGCCGTCGCCGGTATCTTCTTCGGCCTGGCCGGTTCGTGGCTGTCACTTTCGCGTTCGATGGGCAAAGCCGCTTCACATTAACCGGCAAAAATTCCGGCATCAAATTGGAACGGGAGGAAGAGCAACAACGCTCTTCCTCCCGTTTGTTTTGGCAGTTCGAAAATGAATTATGGTAGAGAACCAATAAAGGTGCATGACGGAGGTCATCAATGAAAAAACTAGCCATATTAGCCGGACTCACTCTATTTGGCGCGCTTCCCGCCGCGGCACAAATCGACTGGATTGGCAATCGTGTCGATGCCAACATCTTTAAAAATCGGCTTGAACACTCCCAGGCCCAATCCCGTCGCAATCGCCAAAAGAAACAAAAGCGCACCACTAAAAAGACAACGCCAGTCATGCGCCGCGCTCCCGAACGCTACCCCCAGGTGCAGGTCAACGGCCAACTACTAAAAACTGCCGTGCCCGCCACCCAAATCGATGGCTACACTTTCGTGCCTTTCCGCGATATTTTTGAAGCTCTGGGAGCTACTGTCGAATACAACGCGCCAAAACGGCTCGTGACCGCAACGCGCGGCACATCGCGCATGGAACTCTTAATGCCGGGTGGCGATTCCGACGACATGAAAGGCACTCGCCAATCGTTTCGCAGCAAGGAAGCTCCCTTTAAGCGCAACGGCGTGACGATGGTGCCATTACGTATGGTATCAGAAAAAATGGGAGCGAAAGTCAGCTATATTCAGCGTCGGGGGACGCCGCTCATTTCGATTGTGGATGAAGAACCGCGCGCGTAAGCAAGCCGGGTTTATCCGGCTTTTTGCCTATCCCGTTCTCTGTTTGGCTTAGCCATACCCGACTCGCTCACGCGCGCGGTTCCTCTTCATTCTCCCAGGCGGGCACGTTCTCGAAACGTGCCCGCCATCGTTTTTTTACTCCGGTGAAACATAGCGGTAACACGCGTTCATTAGAATCTTTGCGGGTAATTCAGAATGAATTACCACATAATGGTGTCGTTGAAACCAGCGATGGCAATGCGTAAAACACCGACATTTGATCTAAGGGGAAAACAGCAATGGCAACAGTAAGCCGACTTTGTCGAATATTTTCGTGCCGTAAACTGCTAATAGGGATAGCGACTTTATCTCTTTTAATGGCATTCTCAAACAGCCAGGCCTGGGCTCAGGAAGCTACGGCCCAAGCCGCCGAGAAATGGGCACCCGATACCGGCGACACAGCCTGGATGCTGACCTCGTGCGCCCTGGTGCTCTTGATGACACCGGCACTGGCCTTCTTCTATGGCGGCCTGGTGCGCGGCAAGAACGCGCTCAATACCATGCTGATGTCCTACGGCGCAATGGCGCTCATGGGCGTGCTGTGGATTGTCTGTGGCTACTCGCTGGCGTTCGGCGGTGGCGGCGAAGGCATCAATAATTTCGTCGGCGGCTTTGAGTGGCTGTTCTTTAAAGACGTGGGCCTTCTCGATGGCGGTTCCGGCGGACTCACCATTCCCCATCAGCTCTTTGCCATTTTCCAGGGCATGTTCTTCATCATCACCCCGGCGCTGATTTCCGGTTCGTTGGTTGAGCGTGTGAAGTTCTCCACCTTCATGGTCTTCATGGCGTTGTGGGGCATCCTGGTCTACTGCCCGGTGGCGCACTGGGTTTGGGGTGGCGGCTGGATTGGCGACCTGCAAGTAATGGACTTCGCCGGTGGCGCCGTGGTTCACGTCAATGCCGGTTTTGCTGCCTTGGCTGTGACCCTGGCGCTCAAGCCACGTGAAGGCTATCTCAAAAAGCCGATGCTACCCCACTCATTGCCGCTCTGTTTGCTGGGTGCCGGTTTGCTGTGGGTGGGCTGGTTCGGCTTTAACGGCGGTTCGGCCCTCGGTGCCAACGCACTGGCAGCAGGCGCTTTCGTGAATACCCAAATCGCAGCAGCCACCGCGATGCTGGTGTGGATGCTGATCGACCAACTCCGCAACAAGCAAATGACAGCGCTGGGAGCAGCCACCGGTGCGGTTGCCGGCCTGGTCGGCATCACCCCGGCTTGCGGCTTTGTCACTCCCGCCGGTGCCATCTGGGTCGGTGCCATCACCTCGGTTGTCTGCTACATCTCGGCCACATGGCGCGCCAAAAGCCCCATCGACGATTCACTCGATGCCTTCGCCGTCCACGGCGTCGGTGGTTTCGTGGGTGCTATTCTCACCGGCATCTTCTCCGCCGGAATTCTCAAAACCCAGGGTATCTCCCCTTTCGCTTTGCCCGGCCTGCTTGAAGGCGGAGTGCAGGTATTCTTCAACCAGATTATCGGCACCGTGGCAGTCGCTCTCTACAGCTTCATCGTAAGCTTCGGCCTGTGCAAAGTGCTGCAAGCCGTGATGAAGCTGCGTGTGACGCCGGAAGAAGAAGCACGCGGCCTCGATATCGCCCTGCACGGAGAAGAAGCCTACGCCGAAGCGTAATCAAAGAGTCAAATAATGGAGAAAGGGCGGTGCGCTTGGCGCATCGCCCCTTTGTCGTTAGCAGTGGCAGCGGGTATCTTTAATTTGCATCATGCCTACACCGATTATCGACAGCAACCTCACCCTCGAAGAAGCCCTGGCCGTAACCCTGGCCCCACCCGAAATCCAGCAAACCCAGATTCTCCTCAACATCCAGCACTGGTCGTTCGACGACGCTCTGCATCAGGGACAACTTCTCATCCACCGCGATGTGGCCGAAGAAGTGGCTGCAATCTTCAAGAAAATCGAAGCCGCCCATTTTCCAATTGAGAAAATCATTCCCGTCGTGGCCTACAATTGGTCGGACGATATTTCGATGGAAGAGAACAACTGCTCGGCCTTCAACTACCGCGCCATCGTGGGCGCTTCGGCGCTCTCCAAACACGCGATGGGATTGGCAGTGGACATTAATCCGCGTCTCAACCCCTATATTAAAGGTGATGTAGTGCTGCCGCCCGGTGCGGTTTACGACCCGCAGATACCCGGCACATTAACCCCGGGATGTGTGGCGGTGCAGGCGTTTACCGAATTTGGTTGGACATGGGGCGGGGATTGGGAAACGCGCAAGGATTGGCATCATTTTCAAAAGTAGAGGCGCAGCATGCTGCGCCCTTACAATTCCTTATAAAGTTCGTCTTGCTCCCAATAAAGCGGGTTTTCGATGATGTAGCGTTGGGTCTCGTGGAGTTCTTTTTCGTCGCGGATGATGCGTTCGTAATAGTTGCGTTGCCAGATGGTGGTGGGTGAGAGATTTCGTTCGGTGCGGTAAAGGTTCGCCTGTCGTGTTACGGCAAATTTGAAGGAGCGCACAACGGCCCCCAAAGACCCCGGCGTGACGTGTGGCGTAAGATGTAAGGGCGCAGCATGCTGCGCCCCTACGGGCGTTGTCACGAATCGGAGAATGCCATGAAAATGGTTCGGCATCACAACAAATTCATCTAAAACCACATGAGGAAAATGATCAGGTAACGCCATCCAACAACGCTGTGCAATTTGTCCATAAGCAGACAACCGCGTCTCCCCATTTTCAACACGACCAAACGCGCGACGTCGCCGAGACACGAGCAACGTCACAAAATACCCACCCTCCTCCCGATAATCGTAACCGGGCATCCGAATGGAACGGCGATGCAAAGAGGAAGGCTCAGATATCATTCTCTCTTACTTTCGCACGAAGCCAAACGATTTTGCAAATCTCGAAGCGACTCCGACCCCGTAGATGCTGCCAATTATTTGACTTTTTCCCCAATACACCTTAAAATTTTAAGCCGTAGTTAAAGCCGTTCGTGCCGCACCCATCAGTCGTATGAAACAGTTCATCACTTCGCCCAGGTTGTTGGCCGGGCTTTGCGTAGTCGGCACCCTTTGGTCTGCCACGCCGTCGCAGGCCACCATGCTGGATCGCATCCGCAACTCCATCGGCAATATGTGGGGCCAAAGCTCGTCGCAAAAGAGCGAGGCACGCAAAGCACGCCAGGAAGCCAGTGCGCTCAACAAAAAGGCTGAAGCGGTTCACGACCGGCTGGAAAAGACTCAGCAAATTCTGGGAGAAGCCAACCGCATTTTCCAGAACTACTCCTACCAAACCAAGCAAACCGAAGCCCGCATCGTGAAAACACGCCACCGCGTGCAAATCGTCACTGCGCGCTACAAGCACCACAAACAGCTCTTTGGTCAGCGTCTGGCCTCGGTGCAGCGCAACGGCCAACTTTCCTATCTCAACATGCTGCTGGGTTCGCGCACCCTGTCGGATCTCTCGCGCCGGGTTTACCTCTACCAGGCGGTTGCATCGCGCGATTCCGATTTGCAAGAGGCTATCAAGGCCGACAAATTGGAGATGGAGCGCGCCCAGAACGAACTGATGGCTCAGTGGCAACAGCGCAACCGCCTGTTGCAGGCAGCTAATCGCGAACGCGCCCGCATCGTAGTCGCTGAAAACGATCAGCAGAAATACCTCAAGGAAATCAAGAGTTCGGTGCAGGCCCGCCTGGCCTATGCCGAGGCCAAGGAACAAACCGCCGCCTCGCTCGAAGGCGACATCCAACGCCTCGAAGCGCAACGCGCCGATATCATCGCCGCCTACGAAGCCGAACGCGCCCGTCGCCGTTACACCCGCCGCCGTGTGGCCCGCCAGGTGACACGCACCAAATACGTGCGCAGCGAAAGCGGCAAACTCACCCCCATGAAGGTGAAAGACGTCGTTTATGAAGACGTCATGGTGCCCGATGACAACGGCGACGAATTGGGCGAAAGCTTCCACACCGAAGACGATGGCCACGATCACAGCAACGATACAGGCAACGTAGGCGGTAGCGGATGGCGCACCCCGGCCTCGGGCCGACTCTCTTCCCGCTACGGCATGCGCTACCATCCCATCCTGCGACGCCGCAAGCTGCACACCGGCGACGACATCGCGGCAGGTTACGGTTCTCCCATCAAAGCGGCCAAAGGCGGCCGGGTTCTCTACTCCGGTTGGAAAAAAGCCTATGGCAATACCGTTATTATCGACCACGGCGACGGAGTAACCACACTCTACGGCCACGCCAGCAGGTTGAACGTGCGTGCCGGGCAACCGGTGCAAGCCGGACAAAAAATCGCCAATGTCGGCTCTACCGGCTATTCGACAGGCCCTCACTTGCACTTTGAAGTTCGTAAAAATGGCAGGCCCGTCAACCCACGGCCCTACCTCAACAAATCTCGTTAATCCGCGTTATTTACACCGAACCAGGAGTGGCTCGATTCGTCGCTACTTCGTGGTAATATTTTGAGGGGGCGCTCGATTTTCGTCTGCGCCCCTTATTGTTTGGAGAAGGAGTTCTTATGGATCGCAAGGAACGCAGTTTCCCCAAGAGTTTCGTGGGGCTGCTGGTTATAGCCGCAATGTTGCTTTCGTTTAACGCTGGTTGGGCGCTCCGCATGAAACAGGAGCAAAACGGCTGGTTGCCTGCCGACGCCCAGGCCCCTGCGGTTCTTTCATTGATGCGCACCACGGAAGGCCACGCATTTGCCGACAACACCCGTTTGGTGCAAAACAGCCGTGGTTCACAGTCCGCAACGACGACCGCCCGCAAGACCAACGTCAAGCCGTATGAAACCTTAGACGAAGTGCGACGCGCCATCAACGATAACTTCGTGAAGGAGAAAGTCGATGAGACCGAACTCACCTACGGCGCGGTGCGCGGCATGCTCAGATCGCTGGGCGACCGCTTCACCCGCTTCCTCACCCCCGAGGAATACGCCGAATTCCAGGTGAAAAATGAAGGCGAATTCGTGGGCATCGGCGCTCGTATCGATATTAAAGACGATTACAACGGCGGCCCGCAGTCCGCACCGTTGAACGCCTCCCGCCCCTACATCGTGGAACCCATGCCCGGCGGCCCGGCCCAGAAAGCCGGTATCAAGCGCGACGACGTTATCCTCTCCATCGACGGCCGCAGCACCGCCGACATGAGCGATAACGCCGTGGTTTCTTATATTCGCGGCACGCGCGGCACGCCGGTGAAGCTCAAAATCGAGCGCACCATTCCCCCCGCAGTCAAAGGCGGCAACCGCACCTTTCAGGTGCTCGACCTCACCCTGACGCGCGATGTCATCGAAGTGCATCCCGTCACGCTGACCTGGCTCGACGACAACATCGCCTGGTTGCGTTTGGACGAGTTCAACAAGAAGAGCGATGCCGAGATGACCAAGGCGATTCAGGAAATCCGCGACGGCAAAGGCACCAACGGCCCGGCGCGCGGCCTGGTGCTCGATATGCGCAACAATCCCGGCGGCCTGCTGGACGTGGCAGTCGATATCTCTTCGCGCTTCATCCCCAGCGGCCCGGTGGTCTACACCCGCGAACGCAACGGTGAAGAGCACGCCATGAACGCCCAGAACAAGCGTTTTGCCAACCTGAAAATGCCGGTCGTGGTGCTCATCAACAAATACTCCGCCTCGGCCGCCGAAATCCTGGCCGGTGCGCTCAAGGACAAATCACTGGCCACTGTGGTCGGCGAACACTCCTACGGCAAGGCCAGCGTGCAGGTACTCATCGAGCTGAAAAACGGGGGCGCTCTGGTGATTACCACTGCCAAATACCTCACCCCGGCCAAGCACGACATCTCCGATAAAGGCATCATCCCCGATATCGTTGTCACGGCCAACGCCGAAGATGAAGCCACCGGACGCGGCGCGCAGTTGCAAAAAGCCGTGGCCTTCCTCAAACAGAAGAACCCGCCAACCGTAGCAGCCCGTCCGCAAAACTAAGTTCAACCAAAATAAAAAACGCCCGGCGATAAACCTTCGCCGGGCGTTTTCGTTTGAAGAACCGCGCGCGTAAGCAAGCCGGATTGATGGGGTCTTTTGCTTATCCCAGCATCTTCTGCCCCTGGTAAAATGCCAACCCCCTTCCGCTTGTTTACGCGCGCGGTTCTTCGCCGGATACAGACTGCGAATCGGTTAAAATGGTGTTGGAGCTACCTGCTTATCGTAAAGAGAAGAATACTATGCCCAAGAACCCCAAAGTCGATTCCGTTTTAGCTAAAGCCAAATTATGGCAAGCGGAGATGGAAAAGCTCAGAGCCATCCTCCTCTCACTTCCCCTCACCGAAGAACTCAAATGGGGCTGGCCGTGCTACACCGACGGAGGCAAGAACATCGTTCTCATCCATGCCTTCAATGAATACTGCGCGCTGCTGTTTTTTAAGGGTGCATTGCTCACCGACCCGCGCGGCATCCTCATCCAACAAACCGAAAACGTGCAGGCCGCACGCCAGTTGCGCTTCACCAGCATGCAGGAAATAGTGGCGCAAGAGCCGGTTATTAAAGAGTATGTCGAGGAAGCCGTCAAAGTGGAAAAAGCCGGTTTAAAGATGGAACTTAAGCCAACCGCCGAATTTCCCGTTCCCGAAGAATTTCAACAAAAGCTCAACGAACTCCCCGCCCTGCAAACCGCCTTCGAGGCCCTGACACCGGGGCGGCAACGTGCCTACCTGCTGCATTTTGCAGCGGCCAAGCAATCAAAGACGCGTGAATCGCGGATCGAAAAATATATCCCGCAGATTCTGGAGGGGAAGGGGTTAAAAGATTAGCAAATCGGCCCTACTCTACGCAGAAAATGCGCTCGGCGAACCTCTTTCGCCGGGCGCTTTTTTGTTCTCAATTTGAGGTAAAAATCAGTTAAAATGATGTTACAAACCGTCTGCTTTAAGGTATCGCGCACTACTGGCTTCGTCTTCTGCAATTATTTAATTCATCTATATAGCGCATCATGTTTTGTCATTTACAACGTCTGTTTCTGCTGGTTTTTGTCTGTTTAATTTTATTGACCATTAATATTTTTCCGGCATCGGCGAGAGTTGAAGGTCTGTGGTCCGCTAATAACAATGCTAAGGACACTGCTCGCAATAATCATGGTGTCGTGCATGGTGGCGTAGATTACGTCATACAAGAGAGAAGAACGGCATTCTCTTTCAATGGAGAGGATGGGTATATCATAACCCCCCTTAATCCTGATTTATTCCTCACTCCTCGTGCACGGCTTACCCTCAGCGCTTGGATTTATCCCCTCGAATCGAATAAACCACAACCGATTGTGAGCCTGGTTGTGAGAACTCGTCGATCAGAAAATTACGTCTGGGGTATTTACCTGGATGAAAATAATCGAATAATGGCTACAGACGACCCTGGCCATTACAGAACCAAGACGCAGGTATTAGAGTCTTCTCCGTTCAACAATATTGTTCTTTCCTCAACGAAAATTCAACCGGCCAACTGGTATCTCGTCACTCTGGTTTACGACAACCTGTCCTGGAACCTCTACGTAAACGGAGTTTTGGAAGCCTCTTTGACATCGCGAAATTTCACCTCGACTCCCTCTCCAACACCAGGGCATTCAACTCTTAGTCAACCTATGGGCCAAGTTGTTATCGGTAAAGAAGGGCTGAGAGAAGGAATTTATTCCAAATATTTCAAGGGATTAATCGATGAAGTGAGCCTCGATAGCCATGCAGGGAATACAGGCTCAATCAAGGCTCATTATGAATCATATACTCCAGCCCAACTCCGCCCACCCGTAAAAACACCCGTGGAAACGGCTTCGCCGTATGATATTGCTGAAGAATCTCCTGCACAAATAATCAACAGCAGAATTTCGGCGCATGAAATTCCGCTGAAAAACGCAACCGGCTCGTGGGGGCACGTCGCTTTGTCACCAGACGGCAACACTCTTGTCGCAGCATCCAGCTATCAGGCTTTTTCCATATGGGATACCAATACAGGAGAACGTCGTTTTGCAGTGAAATTGCCTCCCGAAACACCAAGTTTAATTTCGTCTGTATGCTTTTCCCCTGATAACACGACCTTAGCTATTGGTTATGCCAGTGGGCGTGTTCTATTTTTAAACACAAAAACAGGATTAGTTACCGATTCGCTGCGTATCCGAGACGGTGGTAGTGGCAATCTTAATTTGATTATCACTTCTTATTTTCCTGATGGTCAACGAATCGCTATCACGGATGGAAATGGTGATCTCGGCGTATGGCGACTCGATACCAAACAAAAAGTGGCGCAATGGCCCATAGGCAGCCTGAGAACGAATTACGTTTGTGTCTCACCCAATGGCAGCAGCATTGTTACAAGCGATATGGACTCTAAAACACCTGGGCTGAGACTCTGGTCTCCTACGGGACGACTCATCAGAAAGATTGAAACGGAAGAACGCATCTACATGCCTGTCTTCTCGCCCAACAGCCAGCACCTGTCTGGTTCTAACAATAAAGGACAACGCTTTATTTGGAATGTTGCCAGCGGTAAATTAGTTCATCAGTGGGAATCGCCCAATCTCACGTTAAAAGGACCGGCGCCGCTGACAGCTTTTATTCTCAATGGCGCTGCTATCGCCTCGGGCCATCATACGAGTAGCTTTGGAGCAGTCCAATTACAAGCCATGCCTCCAGGACAAGGTCAAGGCGAAATGCCCGTAGGTGCCATACGCTTCATGGCCGTTTCCCAAGACGGTATACGGCTCGCTGTAACAACCTCCATCTCCCCGCACTTGACTTTGTGGGACTTGAAAGTCGGCGGAAATAATAAGACTATTCAAACTACAAATAAAGAGCAACAAACTCTCCCCGGCATCCTCTTCCACTCCAATCGCGACGGCAACGATGAAATCTACGCCATGAGCAGCGACGGCACCACCATACGCCGCCTCACCAATAACCCGGCCAACGATGGCGGGGTGGTGGCGAAAGCCGATGGAACGCAACTCGCCTTCACCTCAAACCGCGACGGCAATCTGGAAATCTACCGCATCAACAGCTATGGTACGGCAGAATCACGCCTTACCGACAACCCGGCCAGCGACATCGTGTCGTCTTGGAACCGTGACGGCCGCATCGCTTTCTATTCCAACCGCGACGGCAACTACAATATCTACACTATGAACGAAGAGGGCGATACGCTGGTGAGACTCACCGACGACCGCGCCGCTGATATTCACCCCGCTTTTAGCCCCGACGGGCGGCGCATCGCTTTTGCTTCCAATCGCAGCGGGGTTTATGAAATCTATGTCATGGCGGCCAATGGCAACGATGTGATACGCCTGACCTCAAGCCCAATGTCGGACCGCGAACCAGCCTGGAGTCCCGATGGTAAAAAAATCGTCTGGACGCGCCGCGAAGGCGAGAACAACGAAAATATCTACATCATGAACGCCGACGGCACCGACCAGAAATGCCTGACCGAAGACAACGCC
>DAITOV010000140.1:0-11579 GCA_036833945.1 Abditibacteriia bacterium | reverse complement strand
CCTGCACGTCGTTTTGCGTCACTTGCAACACATCTGCCAACACTTCCTGTGTGTTGCGCTGGCGACCGTAATAAAACTCATTACGCGCAATGCGGTTCATTTGCGCGCTGGAGCTTTCTTCTGCTAACAACAAGTTGGCGCGTGTCATTTGCTTGGCGCGCTCCAACTCTGTCTTCGTGACGCCACGCGCCTTAACTTTTTTCAACTCACGC
Organism: Abditibacteriia bacterium; assembly: GCA_036833945.1. GTDB lineage: Bacteria > Armatimonadota > Abditibacteriia > Abditibacteriales > Abditibacteriaceae > DAITOV01. Next base: position 11,367 of record DAITOV010000140.1, on the reverse strand, counting down.
CCAATAAGCTTGAGCACCTTGCCTGCTGCTTCAGGCTCGACACTGGTTTCAATGGCCCAGAAGCCGGTCTTGCGGTAACTGGCCGAAAGAGAACCGATGTTATAACAAAGCCCGCGTTTTTCTCGCACTTCCTGAAACAGTCGCGATGAATATCCGCCAGAGAGAATGATATCAAGCAACCAACCGGCGAATCTTTGAGGATCGCGATAATCGTAACCTTTGGTGCCACAAATAAGATGCACTTGCTCGGTATCACGGTCGTGGTGAGCAACGTGTGCCACGATACGCGGTGCGCGCGGGCAGACATGGCGCTTGCGCGCCGACGACTGACCATCGGGCAAGCCTTGCAACAAGTCACTGGCTTGAGCCACAATCTCTTCGTGCCGCACATTGCCGACAGCCGTCACAATGACGTTGCGCGGCGTATAATGGCGATTCATGTAATCGCGCACGTCATCGGCACTAAATTTCGCAATGTTCTCGGGTGCTCCTAAAATGGGAAAACCCCAGGCGGAATTGGGCCAGATGGTTTGCTGAAAGACTTCCTCGACCATCTCTTCAGGCGAATCTTCCACCGACTTGATCTCTTCGAGGATAACGCCCCGCTCAATTTCGAGGTCATCGGCATCGAGTGTCGGGCAAGTGATGAAATCGCAAAGCAGTTCCAGCGCCAGCGGTGCCTGTTCAGCTAAAACGCGGGCGTGGAAGCAGACGAGTTCCCGTTCGGTAAAGGCATTGAACTGCCCACCGATGGAATCCATGGCTGCGGCAATCTGTTGCACACTGCGCCGCACGGTGCCTTTGAACACCATATGTTCGAGCAAATGGGAAAGGCCGCGTTCTTTTTCGGTTTCAAAAACGGCTCCGGCGTCAATCCACACGCCGATAGTAGCCGAGGGCACGCCTTCGTGGCGTTCGGTAAGAACTCTTAATCCGTTGGGGAAAATTGTTTTACGAAATTCGTGTTGCATCAAAAAATAAAAAAACCACAAAGGACGCGGAGGACACAGAGAATATTTTAATTTGAAATCGCTTCGGGACAAGGTGTGTAGTAAACCCTGTTTCCCGAATTTTCCAAATTTTCTCTGCGTCTTCCGCGTCCTCTGCGGTGAGTTTCAGACTTTAGCGGTTGCCGCGCGGACGATCTCCACCACGGTTGCCGCCGCGGTCTCCACCACGATTGCCACCACGATCTCCGCCGCCACGGTTGCCAAAGCCACCACGGGGACGGTCGCCGCCGCGATCTTCGCGGGGAGCGCGTTCACGCTCGACGTAACCTTCGGGCTTTTCAATCAGTGCTTTGCGGCTCAGGTTGACACGGCCCTGATCGTCGATTTCGGAGACTTTCACCTGCACGGTGTCGCCGACGTTGAGCACGTCTTCCACGGCGTTGACGAAGTTCCAATCCAGGTCGGACATACGGATGAGGCCTTCGCGTCCGGGCAGAATTTCAACGAATGCGCCGAAGTTCATCAGGCGGGTTACGGTGCCGGAATAAACTTCGCCCACTTCGACTTCAGCCGTCATGTCGCGGATGATCTTGGCGGCTTCTTCAGCGCCCGCACCGTTGGTCGAGGTGATGAAGACGGTACCGTCATCTTCGATATCAATCTTGGCACCGGTTTTTTCAACGATGGAGCGGACATTCTTGCCGCCGGGGCCGATGACTTCGCCGATGCGCTCGACCGGAATGTTGACCGTCAGGATGCGAGGCGCAAAGCTGGAGAGCTGTTCGCGCGGCGCGGCGATGGCACCCTCGATAACATCGAGAATGTTCATACGGGCGGTGCGAGCCTGGGCAAACACTTCACCCATCATGTCGATGGGCAGGAAGCGGGCTTTCGTATCGAGCTGGATCGCAGTGATACCGTCGCGGGTACCGGCCACTTTGAAGTCCATGTCGCCATAGAAATCTTCCATGCCGATAATGTCGGTGAGGAGAATGCGGTTAGACGGATCGGCTTCATCGATCACCAAACCAATGGAGATACCGGCTACGGGTGCGAGAATCGGCACACCGGCGTCCTTCAAGGCCAGCGTGCTGCCGCAAACCGAAGCCATGGAGGTGCTGCCGTTGGACGAGAGCACTTCGGAAACCAAACGCAAGACATAGGGGAACTCGTTGGTGGGCGGTAATACCGGAACCAACGCTTTCTCTGCCAGAGCGCCATGACCGATTTCACGACGGCCCGGGCCGCGCATGGGGCGGGTTTCGCCAACCGAGAACGGCGGGAAGTTGTAGTGATGCAGGTAACGCTTGGTCTCTTCGCCCTCTTTGAAGGAGTCGATAATCTTACCGTCGCCGGGTGAGCCGAGCGTGGCAATGGTGAGCACCTGGGTTTCACCACGCGAGAACAAACCGGTTCCATGAACGCGTGGCAGAATAGAAACCTTGGCTGTCAACTGACGCAGATCGTCTTTGCCACGTCCATCGGGGCGCTGGCCCTTGCCCAGAATCAATTTGCGGGTGTATTTCTTGGCCAGCTTTTCAAACACGGTGCCAACTGAACCGAGTTCAGCAGCGCCTTCGCCATATTCTTCCTTGATAGCGGCTTTGGCTTCATCGCGCAGCGCGTCGAGCGCTTCGTTGCGCTCGCCTTTGCTCACCGTGGCAACAGCAGCTTCAATGCGTGCTCCGAACTGGTCTTCAATTTTGGCAACCAAACCTTCGGGCAAGCTCTGGATCACCATTTCCTGCTTGGCTTTGCCGACTTTCTCGCGTAACTGGTTCTGCAGATCGAGAACCGGCTGAATGACGCGATAGGCCATTTCAATCGCCTGCTGCATGGTATCTTCTGATACCTGCGAAGCGCCCGATTCGATCATCAGCACACCGTTGGCGGTGGCGGCGACAACCAATTCGAGTTGACCGGTTTCAACCTGTTCGTAAGTGGGGTTGACCACGAGATCGCCATCGACCATACCGATTTTCACACCGGCGATGGGGCCGTCGAACGGCACGTCGGAGATCATGAGCGCAGCCGAAGCACCGATCAGGCCGGGAATATCGATATCGTTTTCATGATCGACGGCCAGAGTGGTGATGATGACTTGAACTTCGTTGAGTGCGCCTTTGGGGAACAGGGGGCGGATGCTGCGATCGATGAGGCGACCGTTGAGGATGGCGTCTTCGCCGGGACGGGTCTCGCGGCGGATAAAGCGGGAGCCGGGAATCTTTCCAGCGGCATACATGCGTTCTTCAAAATCGACGGTGAGCGGGAAAAAGTCCATTCCCGGACGGGGGCTGCGGGCCATCGTCGCCGTCACCAGCACAATCGTATCACCGTAACGCACCGTTACCGATCCGCCAGCTTGCGGGGCAAATAAACCGGTTTCTATTTCTAATGTGCGTCCGCCCCAGTCGAGCGACACGCTTTCAGATTGTATTGACATTATTCTTCTCCAATTTCACTATTTCTCTTCCATCCCCAATCACACCTTGCGCAAACGAAAAAGGCTGCCGACAAGATGAGCGGAAAGAATCGAACGTGTGTTCGATCCTTACCCTCTCACTTGTTGACAGCCGGTAACTTCGATTAGCGACGAATACCGAGTTTGCCGATCAAATCGCGATAGCGCTGGACATCCTGCTTCTGGATGTAACGAAGCAGACGGCGGCGAGCGCCAACCATCTTCAACAGGCCAAGACGCGACGCGTGATCTTTGCGATGCGTTTTCAAGTGTTCGGTCAGGTGATTAATACGTGCGGTGAGCAATGCCACCTGCACTTCGGGCGAACCGGTATCGCTATCGTGATGGCGATGTTCGCTAATTACTTCCTGTTTAGACAGCTGAGCTACAGTCATGTGCTTCTCTTTGTTTCCTTAAATGTATATTGAACTTTCTAAGGCTATCAAAAACCCAATAGAAATGCAATTCCCAACCGTCTCAAGACGACGGGGGATTCCTCTTTGTGCTTCATCCGATATCAAGCACTCCTATTCTACCTAAAAGCCCCGAGCATTGGCAGCTTTTATCCCGCCTTCCTCTCCTCCTCGGGAAAGACGTAAAATAACAGTAACCTGCCGACACGGAGAACTATGAACGAAACAACAGACCGTGGCTCCCAAGAACCCAAAGTGCTCGAAGTCGTGAATACGCGGGTGTTCAATGCACCCTGCGAACTCATTTTCGAAGTGTCGAGCAATCCCCAACACCTGATTCACTGGTGGGGGCCAAGCGACTTCACCAATACCTTCCAGGAATTCGCTTTCCATCCCGGTGGCAAATGGCGCTTCGTCATGCAGGGGCCAGACGGCAAAAAGTATCCGCAAGATAAAGAGTTCGTGGAGATTATCGAACCCTGTTGCATCGTTATACGACACCACCAACACGAGCACAACTTCGACATGGTGATGACCTTTGCCCAGCAAGGCGAAGGCACGCTTGTGACCTGGCGCATGGTTTTTGAAGCTTCGCCTCAAAACGTGCATCTCGAATCCTTCATTCCGGCGGCTAATGAGCAGAACTTCGACCGGTTGGAGGCTTATCTCAAAACGCTCCAAACTAACTCATACACACTTCGTTAAAACGACTTCATTAAGATTGTCCTGGAAACACCACCGCACTCACACCCATTTACGCCGTGAATCTATTTAAACAGGGGAAAATGCCATGGCAGATAATGCTACGAATGCCGCCGACACCATCGTTCTCGTCCACGGATTGTGGATGACGCCGCGCAGTTGGGAGAACTGGGTCGCTTACTATGAAGCGAAAGGTTACAAAGTGCTCGCACCCGCTTATCCCGGCTTTGAGGTGGAAGTTGAAACGCTGCGTGCAAATCCGGAAATCATCGCCAATCAAACGGTGCCCGGCGTGGTTGAACACCTGGAAAGTGTTATTGGGGCTTTAGATATCCCGCCCATTCTGATGGGGCATTCTTTCGGCGGGACCCTGGTACAACTTCTGCTCGATCGTGGCCTTGGCACAGCAGCCGTGGCTATTAACTCAGCGCCCACCGAAGGAGTACTCGTCAACCCGCCATCGCAGATTAAATCGTTGTTCCCAATTTTGAAGCATCCTACAGACCGCGAATCGATTGCGCCCTTTACCGCAGAGGAGTTCCGCTACGCCTTCACCAACACCATGACCGATGAGCAAGCGGCGCAGGTCTACGAACGCTATTACATTCCCGCGCCGGGCCGCTTTGTATGGGGCGGAGTGCTCGCGAACGTCATTCCCGGCCCACAGGAAACGGCCGTCAACTACCACAACGACGAACGCGCGCCGCTGCTGTTTATCGCGGGTGGTGCCGACCACATCATGCCGCCATCGGTGAATAAATCGAACGCGCATCATTACAACAAGTCGAAGGCGCTCACGGAATATCACGAATTTCCCGGCCGCTGCCACTTCACTTGCGGAGAAGACGGTTGGGAAGCTGTCGCCGATTACGCGTTGGATTGGGCAGAGCGGATGCAAAAATAAATCAATCGCATCCAGGCAAATATATGAATGCTATATCCCAGGGGCAATCCACACAGACCATTGACGAAAATGTTTTAATGGACGAATTGCGCAACGTGCCGCTCTTCGCTTCCTTGTTTGGAAGCGAAGACAACGCAGCCGCACCTTGTTTGCCGTTTCTCAAAGAAGGCGAAGTTCTGGTTTTCAAGGCCGGAGAACGCGTCGTTCACGAAGGCGATGCCAGTGCTTTCTATGTGGTGCTTGAAGGAGAGTTACGGGTTCTCAAGGAGGTCAGCGGGCAGGAAATGATGTTGGCCACGCATCAAACCGGCACTTTTTTTGGCGAGATGGCGATTCTTCTGAATAACGCGTTCGTCGCCAGCGGACAGGCGGTTGGGCATTGCCGCGTATTTCGCTTGAGCCAGGAAGCGTTCTGGAAAATGCTGGCGTCTTGCCCCACGATTACCCAGCAAATCATGCGCACCATGGCGCAACGCACACAGGGCCTGGAAACCATTTCACAAGGCCGCGAACGGCTTTTATCGCTCGGCACCATGGCCGCCGGGTTGGCGCATGAACTGAACAATCCGGCTTCGGCCACGCGTCGCGCCGCCAGCGAATTGCGCAACACGGCCCGCGCGTTGCCGGCCCATTCTTGCCGCTTCAGCAAGCTGCACTTGGGGGCGGAGCAGCTCGAATATATCGCGCAGGTGCAGCAGGAAATCGGTGAGCGCACTGCCACGGCTATTCCCCTCGATCCGCTGACGCGCAGCGATCTGGAAGAAGCACTCATCGACTGGCTGGATGCACATGGCGTGGAAGAAAGCTGGAATTTGGCACCTTCTCTGATGGATGCCGGTTTGGATGTGGCCTGGCTGCAAGAGTTCGCTTCGCACTTGCCGCAAACCGCTCTCGGCGGCGTGCTGGGCTGGATTGTCGCAACGCTCACGGTCGATAACCTGGTGCAGGAGATCGAGCAGAGCACGTCGCGCATTTCGGGCATAGTGCAGTCGGTGAAATCATATTCGCATCTCGACCAATCGCCCCAGCATTTGGTGGATGTCAATGAAGGTTTAGAAAGCACACTCACCTTGCTCGGCCATAAACTGAAAGGCATCGAAGTTGCGCGTAGCTACGATGCCAATTTGCCGGAAATTGTCGGCTTTGGCGGGGAGTTGAACCAGGTATGGACCAACCTTCTGGATAATGCGATCGATGCCGTAGAACAAGCAAACCCGAGACAGATTTCGGTTTGCACTTCGCGTGAACACAATTCGATTCTGGTCGAGATCGCCGATAATGGCAGCGGCATCTCAGAAGAATTGCAAAGCCGCATTTTCGAGCCGTTTTTCACCACCAAAAGTATCGGTAAAGGCACCGGCCTGGGGCTGGGCATCAGTTATCGTATCGTTGTCGGGCGGCATCACGGCGATATCAAAGTCCGCTCAAAACCCGGAGCGACGTTATTTCAAGTGCGCCTGCCGATTCATGCGGCTACAAAATAAACCTGGAGTATCGGGGGGAAAATGATGGAAATCAATCATAGCTTCAACGCTATCAACGAAGCAAATTTCGGAGAAGAAGTATTGCAATCGCAGGAGCCGGTCATTCTCGAATTCTGGACGGAAGGCTGCAAGCCGTGCCAGAAACTGGGCGGCATCATTCGTAAGTATGCCGGGCAGATTAAAATCGCGCCTTGCAATATCGACGAAAATCCCGAGTTAGCCTCGGAGTTCGGCATCCGTGTGGTTCCCACGTTATTGTTTTTCAAAAACGGCGTCGTGACGGATCAGGCGATGGGGACTTTTAACGATATCGACGAAGCCGAAGGTGAAACTAAATGTCAGGACTTAATCTCGGCACAGTAAGCGAAATACATAAATTAAATTGAAAAATATGGCGAAGCCGATTTTATTAACCGTTGATGACGATGTGAACGTTTCGCGTGCTGTTGAGCGCGACTTGCGGCGTCAGTATGGCGAGCGCTTCCGTGTGCTACGCGCCGAATCGGGCACGAGTGCGCTGGAAACATTGCAGCAACTCAAGGAACGTGGCGAAGCCGCTGCGCTTTTCCTGGTGGACCAGCGCATGCCGGAGATGACCGGTGTGGAGTTTTTGGAAAAGGCGATCGATCTTTATCCCGAGGCCAAGCGCGTTCTCCTGACCGCCTATGCCGATACCGACGCGGCAATTCGCGCCATCAACGGGGCGCGCATCGACTATTATTTGATGAAGCCGTGGGATCCGCCCGAAGAACTGCTCTACCCCACCCTCGACGACTTGCTGGAAAACTGGGGGGCATCGCATCGTCCGCCGTTTGAAGGCATCCGCGTTGTGGGAGATAGGTGGTCGCCGCAATCGCATGAAATTAAGAATTTCCTGGGCCGCCATCAGGTGCCGTTCCAATGGGTTGATATCGCTCTGAAGGGTGCGAATACACAAGCCCAGAAACTTTTACAGGAAAACCCGCCACGCACTCCCACGTGCGATGACGGTGCTGCTTTGCCGCTGGTTTTCTTTCCCGACGGTTCGCGCTTATCGTGCCCAACAATTAGCGACATAGCAGATAAAATCGGCATGCAAACCCGTGCCGACAAATTGTTCTACGATTTGGTCGTAGTTGGCGCAGGCCCGGCCGGTTTGGCGGCTGCGGTGTATGGTGCTTCGGAAGGGCTGAGTACCCTGATGATCGAAAAGGAAGCGCCCGGTGGACAGGCCGGGACTTCTTCGCGCATCGAAAATTACCTCGGTTTTCCGATTGGACTGTCCGGTGCCGATCTGGCACGACGCGCCATCGCACAGGCACGGCGTTTCGGCGTGGAAATCGTTTCGCCCCAGGAAGTGAAAAGCCTGCGCGCGGAAGGCCAATATCGCATCGTGACTTTAGGCGATGGACGCGAAGTTTCCTGCCGCGCTTTATTACTTTCGATGGGCGTACAGTGGAACACCCTTGATATACCCGGCATCCAGAAATTCACCGGCGCAGGCGTGTACTACGGCGCTGCGGCGACAGAAGCGCTTTCGTGTGCCAATGAAGAGGTGTATGTCGTGGGCGGTGCGAACTCGGCCGGACAAGCCGCGATGCATTTTTCGCGCTACGCCTCTCGCGTGACCATGCTGGTGCGCGGCCCTGATTTGACGCGCGGTATGTCCGATTATCTGGTCGATCAGATCGCCGCCACGCCCAACATCGAAGTGCGCTTTAACGCCAGCGTGATTGAAGCCTGCGGTGAAAATAATCTGGAAGCAATTACAATCTCCGATTCACAAACCGGACAAACAGAACGTGTGCCCGCGACGAGCCTGTTCATTTTCATCGGTGCCGTGCCACGCACTCAATGGCTGCAAGGCACAATTGAAACCGATGAGCGTGGCTTCTTACTTTCCGGCAGCGACCTGGTGCGCGACGGTGTTCGGCCCGAAGGCTGGAATCTCGACCGCGATCCTTCCCTGCTGGAAACCAATATCCCCGGCGTTTTCGTGGCCGGTGATGTGAGGGCAGGCAGCATTAAGCGGGTGGCGTCCAGTGTGGGGGAAGGCTCGGTTTGTGTTTCGCTGATTCATCAGTATCTGCGTGAAATTGCAGGGTAAGCAGTAGCTGGCCTTATAGTACCTACGGACCGCCAGCATCTTGCCGGCATGGCGTATTAACCCGTTTCACCGTGCCAGAAGAAGATGCTCATGCCGGCGGTCCATAAACGGCTTGCACTATGAAATTAACCACGCGGCGCTTGATTTATGGTGGGCTTTTCTGCCTCATCGTCATAACCCTCACCTATTTCCTCGTCGATCCTCCCTTTATGCAAAAACTCCGTGGCAAAGCCACTGTTTCCGATCGTCTCGCTCAATTCGGACAGGCAGCGCAGGAACGCTGGACTCCTTTCTTCGAGAAAAAACAGCTCGCCTATCCACCTGCCAAACTGCTGTTGGTTGGCCTCAAACAAGAAGAATTGCTGGAAGTCTATGCTGCCGATGCTACGGGAAAACTTCAACTTCTGCGCACTATGCCGGTGCAAAAATCCAGCGGCAAGATTGGCCCCAAGCTGCGCGAGGGCGACTATCAGGTGCCTGAAGGCTTTTACCGCATTGAATCACTCAATCCCAACAGCGCTTTTCACCTGTCGCTTCGCATTAATTATCCGAACGACTTTGATCGTAAACAAGCTGAAAAAGAAGGCCGCACAAATTTAGGCGGCGACATCATGATTCATGGCTCAAACGCCTCCGTGGGCTGTCTGGCAATGGGAGATGAAGCGGCCGAGGACTTATTCATCCTGGCCGCCCAGACCGGTATCGAAAATATCGAAGTGATTCTCAGCCCGGTCGATTTCCGTAAGCGTGCCGTGCCTGCCGAAGCACAGCGGCCACAATGGGTAAGCGAGTTGTATGGAGAAATAAAAAAGGCCATGCTCGCGTTACCACGAGCATGACCTATAATGTCGCGCGCGACACTTATACACCGCCAAACTCGCGCGCCCACTGCGCCGCACCGATGACACCGGCATCCGGGCCAAGCTCAGCGGGGACAATCTGGTTAACATCAAAATGTAATTGCGAAGTGCGGGCCGCTACGGCGCGGCGCAGCGGTGCGAACAGCACCTCTCCAGCCTGGGCAATGCCGCCACCGATGACTACACGTTCGATATCAGTGAGCAGGATGACGTTCATGATGCCCACTGCCAAATAGACGGCGGTTTCATCCCACACGGTTTGTGCCAGTTCATCACCAAGCTCTGCGGCCTGGGCGATGTGGCGCGGGGTCAGTTCGGCTAAATCGGGGCAGACATCAGGAATTTTAGATACGCGCCCCGAACCCAGATGGCGCAAGGCGCGCCACACGATGGCGTCACGACCGCAGACGCTCTCCAACGTGCCGATGTTGCCGCCACTACCACGCTTGGAGTCGAAATCAACTGTGGTGTGCCCTATTTCCGAGCCGCGTTCGCTGTGCCCCAAATGCAGCTTACCGTTGAGTATCAGGCCACTTCCCACGCCGGTACCGAGCGTGAGCATCAGCATCTGGTCGGCACCACGTCCTGCTCCATAACGGGCCTCGCCCAGCGAGGCGGCATCGGCATCGTTAATCAAAAAGACCGGAAAATCGAACCGTGGCTGCAGGCGCTCGGCGACAGGCAGATTCTTCCAGCCATTGAGGTTGGGCGCATAGACACAAACCCCCGAACGTGGCTTCACCGGGCCGGGCACGCCGATACCGACGGCGTTGATCTGACTCCGCTGCACCTCGTCGAGATCGCTGCGCACTTCCAGAATTGCATCCGCCAGGCGTGGCAACAGCAAATCGGGCGATTCATGCTGTCGGGTTTCATATTCACGAGACGCCAAAATGCGGCCCGCGTTATCAACGCAAGCCGCATTAAATGTCGTCCCACCGAGATCGAGTCCGATGGTCATAACACGGGATATTCAAGGCGCGCAGCAGGCAAAACCCGCCGCGCACCCTGTTTAGTTTTTAGCGCAACTGGTCGCTGGTGTAGTGCAAGAGGCCAACCTGGCGTGCCAGACGAACCTGACGTGCAACGTGGCGCTGCTGCTTGGCAGTCAGGCCGGTGTGGCGACGCGACAAAATCTTGCCACGCTCGGTGATGAAGCGACGCAACTGGGAAGCGCTCTTATAGTTGAGGCCAGCGATGAATTCGGGATCGAAAGATTGGCGCTTGGGGCGCAGGGGGCGCAACGGGCGGCGCGAACGAGACTGCAATGCCATTGGAAATTTACTCCTGAAATTTTACTACGGGTAATTATATTTGATTTTAAAACGAAAGTCCGCTCCGATCAATCATCGGCAAACGGATCGCTATCGTCAAAGTCTTCTGCCGGATATGCCGGTTCGGGACGCGGAGCCGGTCGACTGGGCGCTGCTGCCGGACGGCTGCCACCAGCGTTAGCCTGGCGCGGCGCGGGCGGAGCACCCATTTCATCGTCGGGGAAGTATCCATT
>DAITOV010000139.1:0-11608 GCA_036833945.1 Abditibacteriia bacterium | reverse complement strand
ATGCGCTGCTTCACGGCCACATCGCGCGGGCTACGCCCGAAGATGGTGATGTCGCCGCTGCTGGGCTTGATAAGGCCAAGCAATAATTTGAGCGTGGTAGTCTTGCCGCTACCGTTGGGGCCGACCAAACCGAAAATTTCGCCCTGCCGCACATCGATAGTCAAATCGTGCAGCGCGGTTTTTCCTTCACGCGCAAACGGCGGACGATAGACCTTCGACAGGTTTTTGGTCTGGATGATGACTTCGCCCAAAGGGCGGCCATCCGAACTTTCGACCGGAGCGGCGGAGACGGCAGTACTCTCGTTGGTTTCGTGAGTTTGTGCCATAAGCATTCTCCAAAATAATAAATAATAATTACAGACTGCGAATATATTCTATCGCAGCGGCTTTTTCGACGCACGAGCTTGTCAGGCGTTGCCTAAATCGTGAAAATGTGAGTCGGAGGCCATTCCGGCATAGTATGCCTTATTGGTTATCAGTTATCAATAAGGATAAATTAAGAACCTTTCACACAGCATCATGAACAAGACTCGAATCGGCATCATCGGCGCAGGCGCAATGGCGCGAGCGCATCTGGCGGCCCTGGCACAAGACGAGCGCGTGGAATTGGCGGCACTTTCGAGCCGCTCGCGCGACACGGCACAGCCTTTAGCCGATAGCTTCGGCATCAGCTACCACGACGACTGGCGCGAACTGCTCAACCTCGATCTCAGCGCGCTCTATGTGCTGACCCCCGACTTCCTGCACCGCGACATGGCGATTGCCGCGCTGGAAAACGGCTTGCACCTGTTCCTGGAAAAGAGCATCGACCGCGACTTGAACGCCGGGCGTGAAATCGTGCGCGCCGGTGAAGCCGCCGCGCAAAACGGCGTGCAAACCCTGATGGCCTACCCGCTGCGCTTCGACCCGCATTACCGCAAGATGCACGAAGTACTGAGCAGCCCAGACGCCGGACGCGGCATTTATGCCGCTTCGCTCCGCGCCCACTTCCTCACCGCCGGCACCCAGATGTACGATAAGTATCGCGATGAATACTATGCCCCACCGGCTTGGTACTTCAAGGAAGAGAACTACGGTCCTATCTACTCGCACGCCTCGCACGACTACGATTACATGCGCTGGTTCATGAACAGCGAAGTGACCCGCGTCTCGGCCGTCGCCCGCCGCGCCTTATTGCCCGAAGGCAGCGCGCCCGATGCCTTCGTCACCACGCTCGAATTTGAAAACGGCGCGATTGCCGGAGTCTCCACGCCATGGGTGACTCGTGTCGAATACGATCTTATTACCGTGGCTGCCGAAAAAGTAACTGTGATGAACCGCAACAACGAAGTGTTCTGGCGCGGTGACGGCGAAGAGGAAAGCGCCAAGTTCGACTTCGATCTGTGGCAGACCATCAACGGCCACTTCGTCGATGTCGCCCGTGGCGAAGCCACGCCGCTTTGCACGCTGCAAGATGGCATCGCCGCCGCCACTATTGCTACCGCTGCCGTGCGTTCGGCTAAGGAGCAGCGTCCGGTGGAGATTGGGGAGATTGCTTAACACAGCCCGTAGGGGCGTGCGGCGGCACGCCCGCGAGCGTTTTGCAAACTGCATCTTAATAATGCAATCCGTTCTCTAACGTTCCTGGGCATGGCGTGCCATGCCCAGGAACGTTAGAGTGCAAGGTTCGACAAAACAAGAAGTCTCGGGTGTGCCGCCGCACGCCCCTACTTTAGGGTTTCTCGCCCAAAAAACTTTACCTAAACCTAAAACTCTCTTAACTTCTGTCGGCTAAATTGGAAAGCGTTACAGAGGTAAAACCATGAAAAACCGCTTCCAATCGGCCAATCGTCATTCGTTATCCGCACAAGAGATCTATTTCACCGAGCCCAAGGCCACGCAGCATAACCTGGGCATGACCTTACTTTGCACCGGTCTTTTAATGACCACGCTTTCAGCCTGCTTTCTGCCGGTCGTCTCCCGCGCTGCTACATCTGAACTCGCTTCGGCGACACGCACCACCGAACCGGCCACCCAGCGCCGGGTGTTTCAGCAGGGCCTTCCCACCTACCACTGGCATTTTAACTGCCCCCTGGCTGCTGGAAACTCTCACCGCGCCCCAAAAACAGATGCAGCCGAAAAACGCCACTACATGACGAAGACCCAAGCTGAAGAGAAATCGCTGATGGCATGCTCGTTTTGTTTGGATATGGAGTAAGCCGAATTCACTTATCCAGACTATCGTTTTGAGAAATTTGCCTGTTGCGAAAAAACCTTTTTCCTAACCGATTACGCGCCATATTCCGCACAGCTCGATTTTGTCCTTCGTCAGCTAAGACGGCCAACTGTTCTATAGAAAGCCCAGGATGATGCGCCAGGTCACGCTCAATAGCCGAATCTTGCTGGGAACGAATTAAGCTGAATAACTCTTCGGAAACGGTCTCGGCCATTAACGTTTCCCGCATCTCATTGCGCCGGACAAGTTTCTGTGCGGTTGGAGTTGCATAAGCGGGATGGTGAACCAATTCTTGATATTGTTGCCGACTCAACCCTTCCCATAAGAGCAGATCGATGCGGACAGCACTAGCCATTGCCTGATCTTCATCCAAATCACAAAGTTCGAGATAATGGCGAATTTTTTCATCCGTTAACTCAGTGTAATTCGAGAGAATCGTGCGAAAAGCGCGGTAACGATGATGCTCTAAAAACTGCCAGCCATCGTCGCTTTCCGCATTACTTTTCCGATAATACTCAAGCTGTTGTTTGAAAAACGCTTCCGGTAGAAACTGCGTTTCAAACCACCGGGGATGAAAATGTAATTCTTCGATCGCCTCTCTCATGTCACGAGTATCGAAATAAAGCTCAAACGACGCAACTCAATAAAAAACCGCTCCTGCCAAATCGCAGGAGCGGTTTTTGCGCATCTAATGGCACTAAAATTAGTGCTTAAAGTGACGCACACCAGTGAACACCATCGCCAGGTTCTCGCGGTCGCACAATTCAATCGAATCGCCATCGCGGTTGCTGCCACCGGGCTGGATGATGCTGGTGATTCCGGCACGAGCCGCAGCACCGGGGCCGTCGTCGAAGGGGAAGAAGGCATCCGAAGCCAGCGCGGCACCCTGTGCCTTTTCACCGGCTTGCTTGATGGCCAGTTCCACGCTCTGCACGCGATTCATCTGACCGGCACCCACGCCGATGAGAACGCCGTCTTTGGCAATCGCAATGGCATTACTCTTCACGTGCTTCACGCACTTCCAGGCAAAGAGCAGGTCGCGCAGTTCCGCTTGTGTGGCTTCGCGCTTGGTGACGGTTTTGAGGTCGGCATCACCCAAACGGTGGACGTCGTTATCCTGCACTAACAAACCACCGGAGACGCGCTTATAATCGAGGTAATCGCCGCTGGGTTTAAGGCGTGAGCCGGTTGCCAGGATGCGCAGGTCGTTGCCCCAACCGGAGCGGTTCTTCAGCAGTTCGAGCGCTTCGTCGTCGTAACCGGGAGCGATGATAGCGTGGTACATCGAGCCTTTCACGATGATTTCTTCGGCCGTCTTGGCATCCACCACTTCGTTGCAGGCGATGATGCCGCCAAAGCGCGAAACCGGGTCGGCATCGCGGGCAGCGCTAAACGCTTCAGACAAAGTAGCGCCGATAGCCGCGCCGCAGGGGTTGGCGTGCTTCACGATACAGGCCGCAGGCTCCTCAAACTCGTTGACCAGGTTCCAGGCACCGTCCAGGTCGAAGATGTTGACGAACGATAGCGCAATACCGTGCAACTGCTCGGCATGGGCCAGCGAACCTTTGGTGGCACCGGCTTCGCGGTAGAACGCAGCACGCTGGTGTGGGTTCTCACCGTAGCGCAAATCCTGCGCTTTCTCGAACGGCAGGCGGAT
This sequence comes from Abditibacteriia bacterium, assembly GCA_036833945.1. Classification (GTDB taxonomy): domain Bacteria; phylum Armatimonadota; class Abditibacteriia; order Abditibacteriales; family Abditibacteriaceae; genus DAITOV01. The sequence continues at coordinate 7,736 of DAITOV010000139.1, read as the reverse complement.
GGATTCGGGGAAGGTATCGCCGCTCAAATAACGGGTGATGGCGGCATCGTAAGCGGCGGTGTGGGCAAACGCCTTGGTCGCCAGGTATTTGCGGGTTTCGGGCTTGGTGCCACCGGACTGCAACTGTTCGATAACAACGGCGTAATCGGCCGGATCGACAACGACAGCGACCGAATCGAAGTTCTTGGAAGCCGAGCGCAGCATGGAGGGTCCGCCGATATCGATGTTTTCCACCGCATCTTCCAGGGTAGCATCGGGACGGGCCACAGTCTGCTCGAACGGATAGAGGTTCACGCACACCACGTCGATGGGCGCAATACCGTGGCGCTCGATAGTCATCATGTGTTCGGGCACGTCGCGACGGGCCAGCAGCGCGCCGTGGATGGCGGGGTGCAGCGTTTTGACGCGGCCATCCATGATTTCGGGAAAGCCGGTAGCCTGGGAAACATCGGTCACAGCCAGCCCGGCTTCGCGCAGGGCCTTGGAGGTGCCGCCGGTGGAGAGAACTTCAAAACCGAGTTCGACCAGCTTTTGCGCGAACTCGACGACGCCGGTTTTATCCGACACGCTGATGAGAGCTTTTTTATTCATGATTCGTTGACAGTTTTTGCAGGGGCCGGTGCAACCGGTTTCTTCTTCACGCGACGCCCCTCGATGCGCACTTTCTGGTGCGCCACAGCTTCAATACATTGCGCATAGATGCGATGTTCCTGCGCCTGCACACGCGCGCCCAGGCTTTCGGCAGTATCGTCATCCTCGACCGGCACACACGCCTGGGCCACAATCGGCCCCATGTCGTAGTGCTCGTTGACGAAATGCACCGTGCATCCCGTCACCTTGCAGCCGTGTTCGAGCACGGCGCGGTGAACCCGGATGCCATACATGCCCTGCCCGCCAAACGAAGGCAGCAACGCCGGGTGAACGTTGAGAATACGGCCGGGAAACGCTTCGAGCAACACGCTACTGACGCGGCGCAGATAACCAGCCAGCACCACCACGGAAACGCCCTCCTGATAGAGGGCGTCGCTGACTTTATGATCCCACTCTTCGGTGGTGGCACATTCACTAGCTGGCACCACCAAAGTTTTGATGTTGGCCTGCCGTGCCCGCGCCACCGCACCGTGCAGTTCGTTGGTAGAAACCAGCAACGCCACTTTCACATTCAAAGTGCCGTTGTCGATTGCATCTAATATCGCCTGAAAATTCGTGCCGCCGGACTGGCCGGATACCAACACGCCTATCTTGGGTAAATTCATATTCTTTAAATTTCTGCCGGGACAGAAATTTTGATCTTTGGACTTTGGTCTTTGATCTTAGGAAACAAGCATCAATTCTCAGTCCGGGGATACCCCAAGACCAAAGATCGAAGACCAAAGATCAAACAAAAAAACGCGAGGTCACAGTTTGACAAAAACCGTGTCCTCGCGCTTTGCGTTTCCAATAAATGTCACCGGTTTTTGTTTATCGCTGTGCCAGCGTGGTCACCGGTTTGGCTGCAGGCTGCGTCACGACCTGGCGCGTGGCGTTGCGCAACTCCTGTTCGTAATAAATCTGCACGCGCGAGAGCATGATGCCGTTGTTGTAGGTCCACAAGGCAATCTGCCCGGCGTCCAGCGGGTTGGGATCGTCGTAGGTCAAAAACAGTTCGTTATCGAGATAGCATTCCACTCGCGAACCGATTTTATTGATGCGCACATACCACCAGTGGCGGTGCAGGTCGTTCATCGAAGGCTGTCCATCGGCCAAAACCGGCAGCAGGGCAGCTTTTTCGGCCGACTGCGCCACGACTTTATCACCCTTCATCAAGATGCTGCGCTTGTTGCCATCGGCACCGATGATGAGTGAATAGCCGCTGCCCAGGTTCTTGCCATCACCGGCAAATGAAAGAGCGACATCGGAGGGGCGATAGTTCCAGCGCGGGGTGCCGGTGAGGCCCATTTTGAAGGCGAAGTAGAACTGGATGCTCATATCGCCGGAGAACTTGCGCTTGTTCCATACGGCGGCGATTTCTTCACTGCGTCCGCCAAACCAGCTCCAACCCGGCGAACAGCTCCAGCGGTTGGTCATCTCCCACACGCCGCTTTGCACCCACCAGTCGGTGGGGGCAGAGGCAAAGGTGTAGTCATAGACGTTGCCGGTGTTGATTTCAACGTTCTTCAAATCCGGCACCACGCCGCTCATGCCAATGGTGCGCGGCCCGGCTTGAACTTGCGCCTGGGCGCTTCCCGTCAGCGGCTGGGCTAACAGCGGCAAAGTCAGCAGCGCGCCAAGCTTGAGGGCACGCCAAACACTCGATTTTTTCATGTTCACCTCGGTCGTAAACCGGCCAGCAAAACTGGCATGCGATATTCAGACACCGGTAATCTCTAAAGGTTGCTGATCGGCGGCAGCCGCTTCTTCGGCTTCCTCGCTGTGCGGAGGCTCACGCACCCACAACAACGTGCCCACCAGGCACAACGCAAATACACCCACCGCCAGCCACAACCACATATCGATGGATACCAGGCTTTCGGTTTTGTGCAAAATCCGTGCGTTGCTTTCAGAGATGACACTCCCCAGTTTACCACCAATTTTATCGCCTACGCGCTGGCCGACTTTTTCCCAGGTGGTGAGCATGTGCCCGGTTCCGGCCACCAGCGCCGATCCGATCACAACACCGAACCCCTGCGAAGTCTGCATAAAAGACAGCGCCAGTGATTGCCGGGAGTCGTCGACCTGCACGCTGGTGAGGCCCAGCCAAGCCGGAGTGCCCAGAATATAAGACCCGACCAATAGCAACATGCCCGCGCCGAACAGAAAAATCTGCGGCGAAAGCAAGACTGTTGTGGGAGCCATAAGGCTGGTGCAAGCAACACCCGCCATGCCAAGCACGGCCATAACATAGGAAATCCACACTGCCTGCGGCCTGCCGATGGAATCGGCCAAACGTCCCAGTGGAATGGCTAATATAGCCACAAAGATGGCCGGAACGGCAATCATCTTGGGCAAGTCGCCCTCGGCAATATCGAACTGGTCTTTCACATAGGGCAGCATTGTGTTGGCCAGCATACCCACGGCACATTGCGAGAGGGCGTAAAGCGCCATCATCTTCACCAGCATCGGCCGGCCTTTGAGCATCGAGCGGACAGAAGACAGGAAATCGCCGCCAATCACGTTCACTTCAGCGCGACGCGACGCACAATCAATGGCGTCGCCCACCCCACCGCGCAACACGCGCCAGGAGACATAGAGCCCGGCTATCATCAAAAACGTGCAAAGCGGAAACACCGTGGTATTGCCCAGTTGATGGCCGAGATAAAGACCGATCATCGGCCCTAACGCCAACCCCAGGCAGTAGGCACCGTTAAACACGCTCATCGCCGAGGCTTTGGCCTGGCGCGGCACACTGGTCGCCATCAGGGCGCTCATGGCGGGCCACAACGCCGCCGCCCCCAGGCCGTCCATCGCCCGTAAGGGGATGAAGTGATACCATTCGCGCGCGAAAAGGGTCATCAACAGCGGCGAGAGCGCTGAGACGGAAAGGGCAAAGAAAATCAGGCGGCGCGGCCCGTATTTATCGGCCAGCGCGCCCATGGGGATTTTAAAAATCGTTTCCGCCGCCACAAACGCCAACGTAGCCGAGGCGATGCGCGACGCGATGAGCTGTTTGGCCTCGCCCCGCAGCAAATCGTCCATAAAATGGAACTGCAAGACGATAATCAAAATCGCCCACCCAATTTCGGCAAACACCGAAATCAGCGCCAGGCGCAGTAAGATTGGATATTCAATAAAAACGCCAAGCGGCCCGGAAGGCGCCAGCAGTGTTCGTTTGAGAAGCTTCATCATCTAAGAATGCGGCGCTAAACCGCAAAAAGATTATGACACTAACGCGCACCCGAGAAAACAAAATTTCTCCAGCTTTCGCTCATCGCAGAATTCCCCTGACAGCATTTTGCCCGCCTGACTTGCATATTGCACGCAAAAGCGGTAAATTACTCTCCGCTGTATGTTTGTAGCGGGCGATTAGCTCAGGGGGAGAGCACTACCTTGACACGGTAGGGGTCGGAGGTTCAAATCCTCCATCGCCCAGTAAAAATAAGCGGTTTATCGACAAAACCCTTATTCCACACGGTCCAATCAGGATTTCGGGACAGTTCGCTTGCCCTCCATTTTCACTACCCCGGAGGGTAACATGCAGAAAACAGCATTACAGTTTAAGCAAACAAATCGCAGAGTTTTTCCACTGTTGGGAGCAGTCTTGCAGCTTCTCAACTTCTTCCATTCGTCGAAGATTGGCTAGCCGACTGCCAAATTCGCCAACATTCCCCACGCGCAGTAGAACTGCGCCGGTTGCTTTTCGGGCGTTTAAATTGGTTCTTGGAAGCACGCCAGGCCACGCAATGCAACAATATGATTGAGACATAAATTAAAAGTGAGTTTTAGTGCTCAAAGATTTTACTTTAGTTTTGAAATGGATCGAATAGTCCTGTCAGTTCCTCATTCTCCTGATAATGAAACTGCGTTTGATATCGAAGAGGAAATATCTTTGCATCTGGTATGTTCATGCTTGTTTGCAACCTGTTCAAGTCTTCAGCGGCCAGGTCTTTAAGATTGAGATTAAAAATAAATTCGTTATCCCTTGCAAAAATCGTTAGTGCGAAGACCGAGCCACAGCAGCTGATAATATAAACGAGATTTCCTAACCTGGCCGCAGTGTATTGAGTCTTATTTCATTTGTTGCCAAACAACTCCTGCAACTGTTCCACCGCACTCTCCATCAACTTCGGTCCGGTATCCGCCGTTGCAAACGACGACCGCGCCAACTTCATTTCGTAACCGCCCAACACATAATCCATCGGACGCCCGACATAGCCGCCCCAGGCGTTGGCTAATTCGACTAACGTCGTGGTTTCAAACGGGGAAGCGTATTGCAGATCGAGGCCATACTGCGCGAACATTTGGCCGGGGAAGGTGCACATGGCCCAGCCGCCCACTCTCCAGCATTGTTGGGGCAGGGGAATGGAGTCGGGATAGCCGAGCACGTGTAGCCGTTCTTGCGCGAAAATTTGGGCGGTTGGGTCGCCGTCTTTGAGTTCGTGCAGGGTGGCTTCTTGCTCTTCGCCGTTCATTTTGCGCACGCCGTGCGGCACCTGGGTTTCGCTACTTGCCAATACTGCATCGTTGGTGAATTGCAGGGAAGGCAGGAGTTTTTCGACTTGCTCGACCAGCATCTCGGCGACGACGGTGCATTTTTCCGAGGGTTTGGTGGTGTGCTCGAACCACGGTTCGGGCAGCTCTTGGGCGTTGATGTTGTTGATATCGCCCGAAGCACCATGCGCCAGCATCGCCACGCACTGCGGGCCGTGGCGCTCTTGCATGAGGCGGGAGAACTCGCCGAAATAGTCGGCGGAGATGGCTGTGGAGCTATCGGCGCCGATGTAGTGCAGCGAGTAGCTCGCCAGCACGCTGAGCAGGTTGTGGTTGGCGTCGCGCACCGCCAAGAATGGGAAATTCGGGTCGGTGGGGCCTGCGGGGCGCACAATGGCGGGGTTGCCTTTACCGGGGTTGGTTTTCAGCGTGCCGTCTTGCATGATGAAGCGGCGGTTGTAAGCGGGCCGGTCTTCATAGCCGGTGCCCCAGGCCACGCTGGCGGGTTGGAGTTTTTTGGGAAGATCCAACGCGGTGTTGCAGATGTTGTCGATGAGTGAATCCACATAAGCATTCTCGCGATGGTAAGTGAAAGCATCCATCGTGGCCGGGGCAGAGTGGGTATGGGTGCAGGCGATGCAGATGTTCTGGATAGGCATTTTCGAGAATGCCGCAATCGCCCGGCGGATGGCTGTCATGTCTTCATTGCTGAGGCCCACTACATCCACCAGCACGAACAACAACGTTGTTTTACGGTTCTTCAGCATCAGAAACCTGGCGTAGAGGTTGGTTTGAATTGAAGTCGCTTCGCGGCGGGTGAGTGAACCGGCTGTGGAGATGGGGAGTGCGGGGGTGATGTCAATTTGGGCGACGGCGGTGCGGAGAGTTCTTGTCATGAGAGGTGAGTGAAATAAACCTGAGAAGACAAGAATACTTTATATGAATTGGCAGGCTTTAAGGTAGCCCGAAGAACCGCGCGCGTGAGCAAGCCGGACGAGCCTTGGCTTCTTACCTGTCCAGCATCTACGACATATAACAACCCCTGTAGCATAGACAGACTTCTAAAGCTGGAACGAGTCCTGGTAAAAAATTAAACCTCGTCCGGCTTGCTTACGCGCGCGGTTCTTCCACAGCGAAACGGCCACAGGCTCGGGGAAGAGCTTGTGGCCGTTTGGGGTTTTAGTATTGTGAGGCAATTGTCACGGGTGGCGTAGTGCGCCATTTGCCGCGGGTGAAGTCGGGGAAGTCTTGCGGCGCGCCGCGCTGTTCGATGGAAGCTCGGCTTAATGGGCGCACGCTGCTCCATAGCGCGGCGTCGTAAACGCTTTGGTCAAGCGGTTCACCGTTCAGCAAGCACTGCTGGATGCGGTAGAACATAATGAAATCCATACCATCGTGCCCGCCGTGTTCGAGCGCTTCGTCGCTGAGCTTCTTCCACAGCGGATGATCGTAGAGCTGGAACCACGGTTCGAGGTTGGTATCCCATTCGTGGGTATTGGTGCGACCATCTTTAACGGGTACGGTGGCGTGGAGCGAGGCGGGTAACTCATCAATGGCGTAGTCGAGTGCAATGCGGTTGGGGAAGCCGCCGAACGCGCCGCGTGTGCCCTGCAGGAAATTGTGGCGCGAGTAGGGGCGCGGCGTGGTTTCGTCCCATTGCACCATCATGGTTTTACCAGAGGCTAATTGAATGATGGAAGTATTAATATCGCCGCATTGCCACAGGGGAATCTGGTTCCATTTGTGGCCGGGCGGGAAATGCTGCTGCGCGTGAAGCTTGCGGCCTCTGGCTGGGCTGGAGAGTGAAACGATGTGCGAGAAAGTATCGCCCCGATTCACGTCCATGCAGTGCGCCAACGGCCCCACGCCGTGGGTGGCGTACAGGCTGCCCTGGTCGTTGGCGTAGTGGAGTGTGCGCCACGAGCCGGTGCCGTGTTCCACAGCAGTCATGTGCTCGCGCAGGTCGTGGATATAGGCGGCTTCGCCGTGCAGTAGTTCGCCAAACAACCCTTGCCGCACCATGTTGAGCAGCATCAGCTCTTCGCGGCCATAGTTGCAGTTTTCCAGCATCATGCAATGCGTGCCGGTGGTTTCGGCGGTTTCTACCAACTGCCAGCACTCTTCCAGCGTCACAGCGGCGGGCACTTCGATGAAGGCGTGCTTCCCGGCCTGCATGGCGGCTACCGCCATCGGCGCGTGGTCTTCCCAGGCGGTGGAGATGACCACGGCATCCACATCATCGCGTTCCAGAATACGCTGCCAGGCATCGCCCGGCTGGCTGACGGTGAACGGCGTTTCCCGTCCCGCCTCGCGGACTTGCTCGGTTACGCTTTCGAGCGTGGGGGCGTACGGATCGGCTAAAGCGGTAACGTGGGCGTTTTCCAGTTGCAAGACTGTTTTCACATGACCGCCGCCGCGTGCGCCCAGGCCTACAAAGGCCCAGCGCACTTCGTCGTAGGGTTGGGTGGAGAATGGTGTGGTTGTGTCTGAAAATTCGAGTAGGGAATTCACTGTTGGGGCAATCCTTGATGAAGCGTGAAACTGTCATTAACAGTTTGGGAAACAATTGCGATAATCGCTATTAATAGTAAGTATGTCTGTCTGTCTGG